>JBLHKB010000643.1:0-3748 GCA_047619315.1 Polyangiales bacterium | reverse complement strand
GAGAGCACGATGGACCATCCGCCGATGAGCCAATGGTTTGGTGGGGGATCCGGGTCCAAGGGGGTGGCGTAGGTGACGACGCGAACCTCGACGGCGCCGAAGCCCATTCGGCCGATGGGGATCCAGTACGCGCTCGACTCGCCCAAGGCGTCTCCCGTCATCTGCAGCATCTCCACGGTGCGCACCGGACCTCCCGGCGTGTCTTGAACGACCCGCGTCTCGCACTCCACGTTCACCCCATTCAAAGGGTCACACTCGATGCCGCTTTCCGTCACATCGCGGGCGAGGGAAGCGTCGTCGTACCAGTCACCGTTGCCGTCGTCGTCGCAGTAATTGCACTGTTCGGCGCGCGTGCAGGCGCCGAAGCTGCAAACATCTCCGCAGACATGCGTGCCTTGCGTGCCGCAGGACGTGACGCAAGCGTCGCTCCTGCCCTGCGCGCACTCAAAGCCGTTGTCCGTGGCGCCGTCCCGATCGTCGTCGCAGCCGTTGCACGCTTCGGGTGCGATGCACTCTGTAAAGCCAAGGCAATCCGCGGCGCATCGTTGTTCACCAAGGACGCCGCACGCGTTGGCGCAAGACCGCGATTCTCCGGCCCTGCAAACGACGGTGCCGCCTAGGAGGTCGTCGACCAGTCCATCGCAGTCATCGTCGATGCCGTTGCACGTTTCGCTGGCCGAGGGGCGTACGGCAGAGACGGAGTCGTCACAGTCGTCGCCGCAACGCAGAAGGCCCGACGCGAAGTTGCAGCAGCTCGCGGCGATGTGTCCATCGCCGTCGTTGTCGGTCATCCCGAGGGTGGTGGCGTCGCAGTCCTCGTCGTGGCCCAGCGGGTCACAGGTTTCGAAGTTTCCCGGGAACCGTTGAGGGTCGCGGTCGTCGCAATCGTCCCCAAGCGCGAGGCCGTCAGCGCCCCGACAGAAGCGATCGGCGTGACCGTCCCCGTCGAGGTCGGTGGGGATGTGTTCGCATTGAATCGTCGCTTCGTCGCATCGGTCGACGGTGCAGGCGATGCCATCGTTGCAGTCGACGCGGATGCCGGCGGCGCACGTGCCACGCAGGCAGGACTCACTTCCGTTGCACAGCAGCCCGTCATCGCAGTCCGCAGCGCTCACGCACGTCCCCGGAACAATGGACAAGCGGTCGGCGTGAACATCCGAAAGGCCGGCGTCAGCGGCGTCGGGCCCGCTGGTTGGGACACTGCACGCCGCCGCGAGGCACAATACTCCGACTAGGACGTTCCGCGGCATCCTAGGACTGTTCCAAGCAAGCCGCGGTGATGCAAGCAAGCGCCCAAGACAGAACGCGCCTTTGTCGGACTTGGTTGCGTAGGGGCTGCTCATTCTCCGCATGCGAGTGACGCCCGGCTGAGCCCCGAGCCCGTTTCGTAGAAGTAGACGGTTGAGCTGCGCGCGCCAACGCCGCCTTGGATCGCGATACTCTCTCCCGTGGACACCATCGAAACGATGGATGGCGGCCCTTGGGGCTCTCCGGATGGCGAATAGCGCTGGGCGCGGACGCCGCGTTCGCTCTCGTCACCGCGGGTCACGGCCCACGCGAGGGTCCACTCTTCGGGAGCGTCGCTTCGCGTCAGGACCGGGTTGCGGACGCCATCGATCGCAATCGTGCTTAGGTCCAGACCAAGGCGGATGCTCCCGTCGAGGACTTCGATCTCGCGACCCCGCGCGAAGGCGCGTTCACAGCTACCGTCACGGTAGGAGAGCGCCGCGCGCGTCGGGCTCAGTCCTACGAGAGAAACCTCGGCGCAGCCCTCGACGCAGGGGATCCGCTCCAGCCGGGTCAGCGTTGGGAGCAACGAGCCTCCATCGACGGTGACGCGATGGAGGCCGATGCCATCCGCTTCGACGACGGCGAGGAGGTATCCGAAATCAGCGCTGATCGCTGCGAGGCCTATCCGCGCTTGAATGCCCCGGAGACCGGAGTCGACTGCCTGCATGGAGTCAAAAGGACCCGATGCGCCAAAGGGCCTCTGGGCAACCACAAGGTTCACCGGGCCGTTGACTGGGCTGCAGCTATCTAGGCCCTCGTCGCCCACGGCAGCGACGAGCGCCTGCTGACGAGACAGTGATGCCACGACGGGTGTCCCTACTGGAGACACGTCGTCGGGGCATGAGCCCGTGGGCTTTGGCATTCCGCTGTCGAGGAAGGCGGAGTCCACGTCGAAGTCCGCGTCCGCGCCGTTCCAGACGCCGAGCTGAAGTCTGGAGCAGCCGCTCCCTTGGGTGAAGGCGATCGCCCAGTCATCCCCAAGAGACGTGATCGCCGTCGCGACGGGGTTGCTGTTCTCCGCGGCGCCGCCGAGCGTTCGCGTGGAGCCAGCGTCGTTCTCGCTGCTTAGCGTCACAGCGAGACGAGCGTCGCTTCGATAGGCCATCGCCATGTTGACCTGGGTCTGCCCGTAAGAGATCAAGCGCAACACACCCGCGGCTGTAGGGAGATCGGCGACGCTGACAGGCATCACGCCCTCATCGATGCGCATGTCGCAGTCGTTGTCCCTGCGGTCACAGCTCTCCGCCAGGTTGGGTCCGTTCGTCGGCGCGTCATCATCGCAGTCGCCGGCGCGAACTGACGTGGCGCATTCGGGAGCGGGAGACCCATCGCCGTCTCGATCGAGGAGGTCAACGATGCACACTCCCGCCGCTGGGTCGACGCGGTCACTGCACCGCCACGCGAGGCAAGCGCCTTGGGGTTCGATGGCGTCGAGATCGCTGCACGTCGACATCTCAACCCCGCACATGGCTTGGACCCGGAGGTCGTCGTCGAGGCCCAGGGCAGAACAGCCCAACATCATCAAGCAGATGCCACTCAAGAAGCCGAGCCCGCGAATACTCGTCACCATTGCGCGTTCCAGGTGGCAAGAACATGAGCGGACGATGCGGATACTTGCACGTTTGGCTTCCAGTCGGTGAGGAACCCGAGGGCCAGCGTCGTCGCTGCGAGGACTCCGCCCCCGATCAGAAAAACATCCCCAAGCAGAGCTGCACGCGCGACGGTGTCCGCATCACGAGGTAGCCGTGGGTCACGAGCCTCTTCAGCGCTGGCAACGCGGAGCGCCCGAATGCCAAAGCCTGCGCCGGTGATGAGGGCCGTGATGGCCAATCCTCCAACGCCAAGGGTCACGGCGCGCGGGATGGGCGGCGCCTGAATGTTGATGTGTTCGTGGACTTCCGCCTGGCCGAGCTCGATGCGGATATCGGTGCGGCTCTGCGCGCGGACGGTGATGTCGCGCTGTTCTGAGAGGTAGCCTTCGGCGCGAAGCTCAAGCGTGTGTTGCCCACTCGGCAACGAGAGCTGGCCTGGGGCTTCTCCAACGATCCGTCCGTCCACCCACACCTCCGCGGCCGTGTTGCATTCGATGGAGAGCGTGCCGAGGAAACTGCGGAGCCCTGCGATGGTGGCTTCGGCGCGCGGCCGATCCCGATCATCCGCTGGGGCGTCTCGCAAATAGAGTTCGTACGCCCGGATCGCGGCGTCGTAGCGGTGGAGGCGTTCCTGGCAGCGCGCGATATTGTAGAGGGTGCTGGGGCGTACAGCGATGTCGAGGGACGCCTGAAACTCCGACACGGCGCCAGCGCAGTCGTCTCTGTCCGCAAGCTCGATGCCTCGCAAGAAGCGCTGCCGTGCCTGCTCCAGGCGCTCCGCGACGAGGGGGCTCACGTCCTCCTCTGCACCAACAGGCTGCGCCGGCTCGGAGTTCTCGTCCTCGCCCGTGTGGTGAGTCGCTTCA
>JBLHKB010000642.1:0-3750 GCA_047619315.1 Polyangiales bacterium | reverse complement strand
TCAAAACGCTGGAGTTCGGCTTCCATCTCACGAAGTGCAGCGATCTGGGCAGCGCTGGGCTGATCGCGCGTGTCTTCGATGCGGGTGTCCGTCGTGTCCAGAAAGGATGGAAGTGCAGGAGTTGGATCTGCGCCCGCCCAAGGGGTGGTGCCATCTTGAACGGTGCCGTCCGCTGGAACGGTGCCGTCCGCCGGAACGGTGCCGTCGGCGACCGTTCCATCCTGGATCGTCCCGTCCGCTGGAACCTCAGTTGCGCCTTCTGCTGGCGTAATCTGAACGGTTCCATCCTGAGGCTGAGCATGGGCCACGCTCAGCCCGAGAAGTGAAGCGAACGTGAGAACTGTGAGTTGACGGGTCATTGTTCGCCCTCTTCTCCGCCTTCGTCCATGATGTCACGGAACTCATCATCAAGAGCTTGAAGCTCGCGCGAGCGGTCTCGCGTAAGCATGTCGACGCGCATCCGGTGCTCTTCCCGCTGCGCCCAGGTCACGTCAATGCGCCCAACGTCTGCGCGCAGGACCAAATCATAGAAGCGGTCTCGAACGTCTTGGAAGGCGTTCTGTGTGACGGCTCCGACAACGATCTCCGTCTCGCCTTCGAGGGACTGAATCCGCTCGCGATACGTCAGCAGGTTGGCCGATTCCTCGTCGATGACCCGGCGCATATTGGCGACGCGCTCTTCAACGCGGGCGTCGATTTCAGCATCGCGCTGATCGAGTCGTCGCTCAAGCGCCGTTAGACGACGAAAGAGCGGCTCCGAATCCGAGTTTCCACCGCCCGAGAGACGACGTTCCTCATCCACGAGGCGGCTATACTCGTCACGAAGACGTGTATCCCGCTGATAGCGAGCATCGCCCACGCCCACCTGGATCTGCGCGACCTCGATGAGACCTTCAATGGTCTCGATCTCGGCACGGTACGTACGAACAGCGGCGCGATGCTGGGTGAGTTCGGTGCGAACTGCCGCGGAGTCTGCCTGTTGGTCTTCTTCGGTCTGGTTGAGGAAGGTTTCAGTGGCGACGATGCGGGCTTCCATCCCCATCAGGGCCACTTCAAGGTCCGAGAGGTCACGCCGGAGGCGCCGGTACCGCCCGAGAAGCTGGTCATCCCGTTCGAGGAAGTCTTCGCCATCGGTGGGCATTCCACCGAGAGCGCTCTCGATTCGACGACGCTGCGTCCGAACGCCGTTGAGCTCCGAGGAGCCGCCCCGGCTCTCGTCACGTTGAATGAGCGTTTGTCGGACACGAGCCGAACGGTTTCGAATGGAGGTCGTGCCTTCTCGCTGTTCGCGAAGATCAGTGAACACCGACACTCGGTTTGGCGCGCCGATGGCTGCATTGAGTCGGACGATAAGGGAGTTGGTCTCCGTCACGAGACGTCGGCTTTGGCTGAGGTCGCTCAAAACGCTGATGGCACGCTCGAAGTCGGCGTCGAGGTCAGTCCAACGTCGTGCCGTCTCCGGAAGGAAGTTCTCCACGTCGAAGTTCTCCATGTTGTCGCGAACGAGCCCTCGAAAGTGGGCTGTCAGATCATCATGGCCCGTTCGAATGGCTTCAAGGTCGCGAAAGACGGGGCCGAACTCGTTGCGCACTTCACGGAACACCGTGGTGGCGTCTTCAAAGCGACCGTTGCGCAGAAGCAAATTGCCACGGAGGACCTTGCCGTCTGGGATGAAGTGGCTGTCCGGGGCAGCGACGGAGAGGACCTCGAGTGCTCGCTCTGCGCGTGTGGAGTCGCCAAGACGGATGTACACCCAGGCGATTTCGTACAGAGCAGCGTCAAAGCGCTCGGACGTGCGGGGCACAGCCTGGTAAGCCTCGATCGCTTGGTCCAGCTGATCGGTTTCGTAGTAGAGGCGTCCAAGAGCGAGGTGCGTCAGGTCGATGACCTCACGTTGTTCTTCGGTTGCGCCTTCGCTGCTGAGAACACGACGGAATGATTCGATCGCTTGGGGGAACTCGTTGCGAAGAGTGTGGATGACACCGATGAAGTAGCGAGCCTGAGGATGGTAGTCGCTGCCTTCGGGTACCGTCTCAAAGACCTGGCGGGCCTCTTCAAGGATGGTCAAATCTACTTGTTCTGTGGAGCCCTCACGTTCGAGGTCTTCCTCGAGCGGCACGGCGCGATTGTAGAGGTACTTGGCGCGGAAGTAGTTTGTGGAGGCTTCGATGTCGCCGGCAGGAACCTGGCTCAACTGGGCGAAATAGTTTTCAACACCTTGGAAGTCGCGAATATGGATCGCGATCTCGATGAGACGACCAAGGCTTCGCTGGGAGTAAGGCCGAAACTGCGATTCCCCAGCGCGGTCGATGACCTGTCGGAAACGATTCCGAGCGCCGATGTAGTCACCAGCTTTGTACAGGCTCTCACCGAGGAGAAAGAGTGCGTCGGGCAACGCGCGATGCTGCGGATAGTTCTCAACGATATCCGTGAAGATGATGCTGGCCCGCATGTAATCGCGGAGGCGGTAGTAGAGTTCTCCGTCGGTGAGCCGCTCTTCGATGTACGTGGGCGAGCGAATCGCTTCGGCACGCAAAGGAACTCGCGCAAGAGATTCGAGGTCGCCCTCCATGTCCGTCAGCTCACGGTTGAGCGCACGCAGATCTTGAGCCGTTCCGACGCTTGGAACGCCGATCGCGAGAAGGAGGATGCCGACGAGAACTGGTGTTCGTGTGAGGCGACCCCCGCAGTAGCGAAGGGAAGTCGCAGGCATCACTCGTCTCCGGCTTCTTCTTGTGTCTGTGCTCGTGCACGCGAGCGGTCTTCGACGCGCTCGATGTAACGAACGGCGGGTCGCTCTTCGAGGGGCGCCGTGGGGCCGCCCTTCTCGTAGCCCACAACACGCACCGTGACGGCGCGGCCTTCGGGCGCGGTGAACGAGTAGTTCGACCGCACCTTGAAGCGGTAGCCCTTGAGGTACGAGAAGATGCCGTATCCGTGGCCGCGGTACTCAAGATTCACAGTCAGCGTGTGCTCACCAGGAACGATGCTTCCGTTGTAGACCTGGAACTCCTCACGTTCGCTGAGGGAGCCGTCTTCGTCGGCCTTGTTGAAGATGGGCGCGCCGTCGAGGGCGTACACAGCTTTCACAAGTCGGTAGGACGAGGACATTCGGTTCTCGTGAACCACAACCGCTTGAGCACCTGCGACGACGCCAGCGAGCACGGTCTCCGCGAGAAGCGAGAGGCGAGCCTTCGAACGGAAGATTTGTTCCTTGAGTTCATTGATTCGCTGTTCGAGGTCGCGAAGACGAACGGCGTAGGTGCCTGCATCCATGCCGTCGTCGCGGACGGCCTCGGTGCTCGTGCCCCCTTCGACGCCTTCCATGGCCGCGGCAGCTTCACCTTCGTTCGCGGGCGCGGCGGTGGCCGCTGCGGCTTCACCTTCCACGGCCACTTCGGACTGTGGCGCATCCGGCTGTGGTTCCTGCGCGAAACCGAGCGACGCCCAGGCGAGCATCACTACCATCGTGGGTACCATTCGGCACGCCGTTGTTTTGCGCATTTCCATCCCCTACTCAACGAGACCCAACCGGTCTCTTATTTACTGGCGAGCCAACGGATCAATGTCGGCATACCTAAAGCGATTTCGCTGGCTTATACCAACGCCCCCGGAGGTGGTCAACGGATACAGGTCACCGAAAACGCACGACCTTAGTGCTGGCGGGGTCCAGAATGCACCAGTTGCGTGGCCTTCCGGCCGATCTATGCTCGGCCGGCTTCGGACTCTCACATGCTTAGAACTTCCCAG
>JBLHKB010000641.1:0-3756 GCA_047619315.1 Polyangiales bacterium | reverse complement strand
TCGACGAGTGGGCGGACTGCGATGACGACCCGACCAACGGCTGTGAAGCGCCCCTCGACGTCCCAGGCAGCTGCGGTGGATGCGGCAATGTCTGTGCCCCGGAGAACGCACTCCCGGAGTGTCCTGACGGTAGCTGCCGCATCGAGCGATGCTTGGACGGCTTTGGGGACTGCGACTCGAACGTAGACAATGGATGCGAGACCATGCTCGATTCGCCACTCGACTGCGGAGGGTGCGGCCGCATCTGCGGTGTCCTCAACGCGATCCCCGGCTGCGACGGCACCAATTGCACGGTCGCGAGCTGCAACCCTGGCTTCGCCGACTGTGACGGAAGCCCCCTCAACGGCTGCGAGACCTCCACCACCAACAACGCCAACTGCGGCGGTTGCGGCATGGTCTGCGCACCCGCTCAGGCCAACGGCGAGTGCTCCACCGGATCGTGCCGAATCACCGCCTGCGCGACGGGCTGGGATGACTGCGACGGCGACGCAGCCAACGGTTGCGAGACCAACCTCCGCACGCTCACCAACTGTGGCGGCTGCGGCGTCCCGTGCAGTCGCTCCGGTGGAACGCCAACATGCATCACCGGCGCCTGCGAGCTGTCGAGCTGCGCGCCGCTCCGCGGGGACTGCGATGGAATCTCTGGCAACGGCTGCGAAACCTCCCTGGACACCACCACGAACTGCAACGGCTGCGGCATCGCGTGCAACATCGCCAACGGCACCGGTGGCTGTGGTGGCGGCACCTGCTCGGTCAGCACCTGCAACCCGGGCTTCGGCGACTGCGATGGAAATCCCGCGAACGGATGCGAGGCGCGGCTCAACACTCTCACCAACTGCAACGGGTGTGGAACGAGCTGTAATCTGAACAACGCCAGCGAGAGCTGCAGCACCGGCTCGTGCACTCTTGGGACTTGCGCAAGCGGCTTTGGCAACTGTGACGGAAGCAGCGCGAACGGCTGTGAGCGCCAGCTCAACACATTGAGCAGCTGCGGCGGCTGCGGCACGACGTGCAATCTGCCAGGGGCCAGCGAGTCTTGCTCGAGCGGGTCATGCACCTTTGGCTCTTGCTCGACGGGTTACTCAAGCTGCGACGGGTCGACGAGCAACGGCTGCGAGGTCCGCCACTCGGCGGTCGGAGGTTCCTGCATGGGCGGCATCAACGCCGGCGCCTATGACGGCGACCGGAGCTGCGGCTTCGTCTGCGGGAGCAACACCGGCTGGGACAACTTCCGGACCTACGATGGCAACAATCGAACGTCTCAGTGGTACCGGGCCATCCTTCGAGAGGACTCAAGCTGCAACGCGGACGTCGAGCATCGTATTCGGCTGACGGTTCCTCCTGGCATCAACTACAACCTCTACGTCTACCGCGCGGCCAACTGCAGCTCGCCGCACTTGAGCGCGACCGGCGGCACGGGCGCCGACGAGAGCATCACCTACCGCGAGGACGACGGCGGACTCTTCTCCGGCACCGACTCCGTCAACTACTGGGTCGAGGTTCGCTACATCTCCGGCGCATCGTGCACCCCGTACATCCTCTACTTCGACGGACACAACTGTTAGGGCGCCTATGTTGAGCGCGGTGGGCTCGGCGAAGGGAACCATCGGAGTTCTGACATTGGCGCTGACGCTGGCGTGTGGGACGGAGGTTCCACCCGATCTGCTGGTCGTCGCAAGCGAGAACGCAGCAAGTCGCGCGCTCGCTTACCTCTCGTCGACGAGCGAACTTGTCACCGTCGACGTCGTGGTTGGGATGATGGTGTACGCGGAGGTCACCGGCGATCCCTTGGCGTCGTCCCAGGCGCAGCGACGCCTTCGCTTGGTCCCAGATGAAGCGATCCGCGCTTTCGGCCCAGCCCTCGGAACCGAGCACCCCGCCTACGAAGCTCAGGACCTTCCCGAAATCCAGCTCGACGCGGCCGATGCGCCGGACCCGCAGATGACCTTGGACAACCGAGATCAGAGCTGCCCCCTAGAAGCGCTCTCCTGCGAATCCTCCCCGGAATGCGAGGAGTACATGGGCCTTGATCTGTGGGGTTACCCACTGACGCACCAAGCGCTGACGCTCGTCTTCGCTCAGTGGGGCGGGTGCGAGAGCCGGCACGACGCGACCCGGGAGCGGATCGGCGGCCGCCTTCGTGAGGCCCAGCGAGCGAACCCGGGTCCTTCGGATCTCGCCAGCGAGCGGATGGCGATGCTTGGCCAGCTTGGCTTCACCGAGGCCATCGAGGATGTCTGGATCGAGAGCCTGCTCAACTCTCAGGCCGCCGAAGGAGCGTTTTATTGGGAAGCCGATGATGAGACGGGCCCCCACCCAACCGGCGTCGGGCTGTGGGCTCTCGCCAGCTGGCGACGCGGCGAGTAGCCCGTTGATCGAACGCTAGCGACGTCGTGGCTTCAGACCGCTTTTCCGCTTCTTCGGCGCCTCCGCGCCAACGCGAAAGAGACCGCTCACGAAGCGCGGGTCGATGGGCTCCCCGCGTCGCGTCACGGTCACGGCACCAAACGAAGCAAGACGCCCGACGATGTCCCGAATCACCGGCATATGGCGGCGCCAGTCGTCGGCGCTGGCGCGACGGGCGACTTCGCTCGGACAAAGGGTCTTCGGCGCGGCACGCTCCTCGAGAAGCTCAAAGAGCACCGGCGTGAGCGAGCGCTCTTCCTCCGACAGCCGCATGGTACGGCAGGACTTCGAACAGTACGCGACCTGCTCCCAGCACGACTCCCACTTTTTGCGCCACGAGAACCAGCGGCCGCAGGCAAGACAGCGTTTCTCGGCTTCGGTCACGCCTGGCACGTGTTGCAGACGTACACCCGGCGTCCTGCGGAGACACCACGTTCGATGACGTCGTCGCAGTTCCTGCACGGGAAGCCATCGCGGGCGAAGGCATAGTGACGGTAGGTCCGGCGCTTCTCGCCGGCAGCTTTCGCGGCCTTCGAGATGGACGCCGTCGTCGTGATGCCGCCCGTCTCGTAGGCGCGCCGTGTCACCGCGATGATGTTCTTGCCCAAGCGCTCTTGTTGCGCAGCGTCGAGGTCACGCGGGCGCGTGTCTGGCAGAACGCCCGAGAGAAAGAGGATCTCTGAGCGCAGGTAGTTGCCGAGGCCCGCCACGAAGGACTGGTCGAGGAGCAGACCGCCAAGCCGTCGCCCGCCAAAAGTCTTCATCTGCTTCCGCATCTGGCGGAGGCCAACGCCCGTATGGAGCGGGTCGGGCCCGAGCTTCGCCAAGAACGGATGCGACGGGACGTTCGCCGCTTCGACGACCTCGATCTCCGACGCGCTGTAGAGAAACGCCGACCCCTTTTCGGAACGCATGGAAAAGCGCAGCTGCCGCGTGCTCTTCGGCGTCGCATCGCTGCGCCGAGTCATCCACCGGCCGTAGAGCTGGTTGTGACTGTAAACCGCGAGGGCGTCGCCAAACCACGTCAGCATCGCCTTTCCGTAGGTCTCGACGCGCGAAACACCGAGGGTCCGGAGCTCGTCCTCGTAGTGCTTCAATCGCTCGAAGGCGAAATAGACCTCCGTCAGGCTGCGACCCTTTACAGCGCGCTCCACACCATCGGCGGCGCGGCGAATCTCTGGTCCTTCCGGCATGGGTGCGGGCGTAGGGTCAGGAGCGACGCGATGGAAGACACGTCGTGATCACGCCGAAAACCTAGTCGCGGACGCTTCCAAGGGTCGTCTCTACGTGTAGCCGACAGTGCAAAGCGGATCGCCTCAGGGCGAAGGAGGCTAAGTCCAAGGGACGACC
>JBLHKB010000640.1:0-3761 GCA_047619315.1 Polyangiales bacterium | reverse complement strand
CCAGAGACTCGACTGCATCACCTCGAGCAAACACAACGTGTCATGCGCCACGATGAGCGTAGCCGGCAGAAGCATAAACGCTAAAACCTGCGACTCTCGAAGGCGCCCATCCTCATGGCGGGGTAACTTCCGCGCTTGCTGCAAGGTGAGAACGCAGGCGATGAGCGAGAACAACGCGGAGAGCCCGATGACGACTTTTCCAAGCCCCGTAGCCGCATGAGGAACCGTCATCGGGCCCGTCCCGAGGCTAAGGAGGGCGTCGACGGGTTCCGTGGACACAAGTTGACCCAGAACCAGGAGTCCCAACATGCCAAAAGAGCTCGCGTACGCACCACGAATCACCCACCTCGGCTGCTTCGAGACCGTGGACATGAAGTCGACGAAGCTCGCGGATGACACGGCAAGCGCGACGTGTGCCATGCGGGTGCCCAGCAGGTCGTACTCCGATGTTAAGAGGAGCAGATTCGACGCCGACAGCAGGGAAAAGCCCAAGCACATGCCGGCGAACGACACCCGCTCACGCCCATCTCGGCTTCGCAGCCAGAAGAGCGTGGAGTAGAGACTTGTCAGCCCGTAGAACCCAGCCGCGAAGAGCGTCAGGAGCGCAAGGGACACGGCTCTCCGAGGGCGACGTTCATAGTCTCATCGAACAAGAAAGACAGGGTTCGACACGGCGAAGGGTCGTGACCCGTTCGCATTGAAGGCCTCGTCGCCTGCGGCGTGGAAGATGACCCAGCTGCCGCTCTCCGCCACGTCGATGGCGATGTCCTCGTCGTAGCGCACACCCGCGCCCATGGCGTCGATGGCGATGGTCCGAGTTGTGACCCCGTCGACGATCACTTCGAGTCGGTTCACATCCACGTAGTCCGCCGCGATGAGCGTCACGTTGAACATCGCCGTCGCGCCGCTCTCCATCACGACATCTCCGGGAGCCGCGCCATCAGGACCGGACACGCGAAGATCGATGCCGCCATAAATGATGGAGGCGCCACGCTCGAGGGCGTCCTGGAGAGTCGGCCCCGTCACCTCGCTCGGCGTGCTGGTGCCAAGCTGTAAACACGTTCGCGGATAGCCCGGCGGCACGGAGTTGATTCGGTGACTATCGGAGGAACCCACGGCGGCGATTTGACGCCCCTGGTTCAGAAGCGAGAACCAGTCGGCCACGGTTCCTTCACGATTGGACTCGAAGTTGCTGTCGTTGAAAATTTCGACGACGCGGAACTCTTCGTCCCACATCTCAGGGCGCCCCACTGTGCCAGTGACGGAATCGTATTCCGCCGCGTTGAAGTAACCCTGAAGAGGCCCTCCGCTACGGGGATGGTTGATCGTGACGGTGGGAGCCTCAGGTCGGTTGCGGACCGTGTCAAAGAGCTCCGTGGGCAGAAGCCCAGGCCAGAGCGGCGCTCCGTTGCCCGGACCGTCGGTCATCTCCAGCGGGAACGTGTTGAAGTGCCCGTACTCGACGGTGCTCAGCTCCAGACCAATGAACCCCTTCACAAACGAGTCGAGACCCAGGTCCGTGATGATGGGCGAGTAGTCACGAATCACTTCATGCTCTGTGCGTATCGCGATTTGAACGCCGTTGGCGACGACGGATCGCAGCTTGTCATCGGCGCGGTCGGGGGAATCCACGGACCCGTGGGTGTGAAGATGGAAATCTCCGCAGAGAACGCCTGGGTTCGGGAAAACTTCGTCGATGGCTGCTTCGACGAGCACCTCACCGTCGACGACGACGACTTGCTCCACACGCTCGTACGTGGGCCCGTGACCAACGCGGACCCGGTACTCGCCCGCTGGAACCTGAAGTGCCGCCAGGCCATCGATCGGGTTCTCGAAGTGAATTCGGCCTGAACCTGGGGACCTCTCACCAAAGGCATCCGGCGCGTTGGGCACTTCACCGTCCACGCGAAAGACCTCCACTCTCACGGGAAACGGATTGCCCGTCGTCGCTTCCGTGGCGGTCACGCGAATCGTTGAGGCCACCGGGAGCTCGAGAACATTGTCGGCTGCCACAGCGAAAGGGCCCGCCAAGGGAAAGCCATCGCGCCAAACGTAGAGTTCGGTAACCCGGGAGTCGATGGGCTCGCTGAAGGCTCCAGTGTCGTCCACGACAAAGCGGGAGAGGTGCTCGTCATCGGGTCCCAGCGCATGAACGCGAACGCCACCCACGGGTTCTCCGTCCGAGTCGACAACGCGCCCGCTGAGCATCGCGGTCTCTTGACCACCGTCATCGTCAAGGCTTTTCATGAGAGCCGGCATGCCGCCATCCGCGCCGATGACGATTCGGCCCAGGGGCACGATGTTCTCGCCGCAGGTCAAGCGTACCGGGCCCGTCGAAAACACATCGGCTCCACTGAAGCTGATCAAGGCAGTGAGCGTTCCTTCCCGCGGTGCGGTCCATGCGTAGTTCGTCCGTACGTCGTCGGTGAAAGCCACCAAGGGTGTTTGCCCCGAAGTATCTCCGAACCCAGACAGCGGCCTCCAAGCTGGCATTCGGTTGGCCTGGAAGAAGACCTGAAGCCCGCCGGTCGTGGAAACAAGCTGCCGGTGAGGGTTGACCCGCATGGTGACGTCGACGGCGTTGGCCCCTGGCTCTAGCGTGTAGTCGATGGCGCCTTCGGTGCCTGTGAAGTCCAAGCTTGAGAGGACCTCAATAACCTCTCCGAGAGCCGTGAGCGGAGCGAGGGGTCCAGTGACACGAACCACAGCAGCTTCGCCGTCGCTGCCATCGTTCATCACGGTGATCGAACGGGTGGCGACGAGGAAGCGACCGATGGTCATCACGATAAGACTGAAGTCCGCGGCATCGACGAGCTGATTGCCGTCAACCCCTGCGATGCCGACCATGCGCCCACCGTAAGGATCGTAGGTTTGGCCATCGTGATCTTCCCGCGAGAAGAGGACGGCGACCTGATCGTTCGCGAGAACGAAGTCTCCATCCTGCCATTCGCTGAGACCAAGGTTGCCGGGTGGAAGCTGCGCTGCGGTCAATCGCCCCGCGACCACCCCTTCGCCAAGAATGACGGGTGCGGGTTCCGCGCCCTGCGCGAACGGAGCTGGCGTGTCACACGCGAGTGAAGGAACGTCCTCGCCGACGTCGACGGCGTCCGCGGCATCCGCCGAGGCATCCGCCGTGGCATCGCGACCTACGTCAGCGGACCCGGCGTCCGTCGCGACGTCGTCTCCGCATGCCAGGAGAAGAGCGAAAGAAAGCAGGGCGAAGCGTCTCATAGGAGCACGCTACACAAATGGCGCCGCAAACGCACGACGCATCGGCCCAAGAGAGGCCGCTCTCAGGCGGGGTCGATGCGCTTCTGTACTACGTCGAGAAGCTGAGACACGGTCTCAATGCCAACGAGGCTGTCGTCCGGGATCTGAATCGAGAGCTCGCGCTCCATTTCACCGACGACTTCAAGCATCGCCAGGGAGTCGACGCCCATGTCCGCGATGACGGTGGACTCCTCAATCGCCGAAAATTCTTTTTCAGCAACCTCTGAGGCGGTCTTTGTGAACATTTCGATAAGCTGCGCGCGATCCATGAACTCTCCGATTGTCGCCACTTCTGTGGGAGAAGCTGCCCCTAATAGGGGCTAAGGACGCTGCATAACGCACTCGATGGCCTGGGGCAACGCTGAGGGGAGGATTGAATCGCAGGTCACTCTTCGAAGTCTTGGTTTGGTGCCTGGCCCCACTTTGCCCTATTTTACGTCCGTGCTTCCCCGTCCGGCTTTTTGGATCTCACTCGTCTTGCTATCGGGCGC
>JBLHKB010000639.1:0-3779 GCA_047619315.1 Polyangiales bacterium | reverse complement strand
CACAGTGAGTCCGATGTAGAGGTACCCCGTACGAGTATCGTGCGGGATGTCACGACGAGCGGAGGTCCACCTCGACGACGGCGCGATGCCGCTCTTGAGTTGAACGACGCCATCGACGGTGAAAACGTAGTTTGGTGGCCGTGGATCGCGTCATTCACGATGGCGAGCGCCGGGCTCGCCATCGATGCGCTCGTCGACAGCGCGGAACCTCGCTGGACGTCCGTGGGGTCGTTGGATTTGAATATCAGCGAAGCGCTCTTACTTGGCCCTGCGGGCCGTATTCGTGCGTCGCGCGCAAGCGACGTCTTACTCTTTTCCTCGGTGATCGCGACCTACCTCGACGCGGCCCTTTGGCGACACAACGACCGGAGCAACTCGCGCACGTCGTACCGGCTCTTGATGCTCGACTCGATGGTTTTTTCGATGAACACGGCGCTGGTGGCCCTCATCAAAGGGACCGTTCAACGGCAGCGGCCATCGGGGCGATTTTGCGAGAGCGACCCAGAATTTGGAGGATGCCAGAACAGTTCCATCAACCGGTCCTTCTTCAGCGGTCATGCTTCAACGACGTTCACGGCCGCATCGCTCACGTGCGCGCACCAACAACTTCGCGGACAGACGCTCCTTGGGCGGTTCCAGTGCATCACCGGACTTGGCGTCGCGACAACCACATCCATGCTCCGACTCGTTGGGGCGAAGCACTATCTGTCCGATGTTCTCGTCGGCGCTGCCGTAGGCTTTCTTCTCGGGTACATCTTTCCCGTGTACGTCTTCCCGCGAAGTCTCCCGAGAATACAGGCGGAACGAAGCCTCGCCGTCGACCAGCGCGTTTGGTGGTAATCGCCGTCTAAAGAAGCGAGAGGGCCAAAGCCGCGACAGCGGGTACGCCCTGAATCACGAAAATGGTCCAGCGAACGCTCAAAGCTCCAACAATGGACATCGCCAAGATGAAGACGAGCAGCGCGATAACCGTAGCCGCTTCGCCGCTCACTAGCGCCCACGCCAAAAGCGCTGCGAATCCAGCATTATAAGCGCCCTGGTTGAGGGCCAGCGCCTTCGTCGCGACGATCGCCTCGGGCTTGTATCCAAAGCGCTTCGCCATGCCATTCCATCCAACCGACTCCGCGAGGCCGAAGAGGATGTGGAGAACAATCACGAGCCAGACGGCGGCTGTAGCGAGCATTTACGGAGGGTAGAGCACATCTCATTCCCACGCACGGCTCATCGTGCACAGCATCAGGCTCTCGAAGCACTGGTACGGCGGCGGTCGTCGCCATCAAAGCAACATCGGGACGGCGCGTCTGGAACGAGGGAGCCCTAAGCCCTCGAACGCGCGCCATGCCGAAGGTTCGCTAGGCGGCAGCGGTGGAAGTGGCTGGCACTTCGTCGATGAAGCGTCGGCGTTCTTCACCGACGAGCTTCAGAAGCTCTTTCTGGCCCATCAGGCCAGAATCGAGCATCGCGCGCATGTAGCCATCGGCGTAGCCGTGGGCGCGAGCGAGCTTCGCGTAGGCGGCTCCATCAAAGCGGGCTTTGAGTACCTCGCGCAAAAGATCTTTCAATGTGTCCTTGAGTTGCTCGCGGTGCTCCATGTTGTCTCCCTTTCCCGCGGTGTGCGGGGTTCGCCATCGCCCTGGCGTACTTCAGGAGTGCCTGGCCAAGCGATCTGGGTCAAAAAAGCTGCAGGGATACCTTCTCGGCCTACCCTGAGGTGATGGCGTTTACTTCCGTTCCGATGCGTTTCGATGAGCAACCTTTGCTCTGGGTTGTGGACGACGTGTACTCGAAGGAGGAGTGCGAAGTGATGACGCGCAACATCGAAGCGTGGACACCAACGCTCGCCACGAACAATCCCATGTATCGCGATCAAGACCGTGTGGTCCGTGATGATGTGAACATCGCGAACGAGCTCTTTCGACGTCTGCGCGCACGCCTTCCGGAGACCATGGGCGAACTTCGTCTGGCGGGCCTCAATGAACGGCTTCGCTTCTACCGCTACCAGCCAGGTCAACGTTTCGCGCCGCACATGGACCACTGGTATCAGCCGAGCGAAACGCGAATTACGTTACTGACCGTGTTGGCGTACTTCAACGACGACTTTGAAGGCGGCGAAACCAAGTTCGTCGAGCAAGTCGAAGAGACCGTGGTCCCACGCGCCGGCAGCGTCGCCGTCTTTCAGCACAAAATACGCCACGAAGGATGCGAGGTCCTGCGGGGTCGAAAGTACGCGATGCGCTCCGACGTATTCTACGAGGCGCCCTACCCGATCAAGAAAACCCTCACGTGAGCAATTGAAAAATGCCGAGGCTTTGCGGGCCCCGGCACTTCATAGCCCTCTCTTCTTTACTCAGTGAGGGACTGAGCGAGAGATGCGTTTGCCGCGAATGCGATGGCGACGGAGATGACGAGTCCGATGGTCACGTAGAAGAGGTCTTTGCCTGCGAGGCGGAACGCGTGCTTCAACTTCGTACCACCGGTGGCACCTCGAATGGTCATGGCGATCTCCCGGCCCGCGAGGAGCCCGATGAAGACCCACGTGGTGCTCATGGGAATGTTGGATTCCATCTTGAACACGTAAAGGACCACGGCGTAGACGAGGTCGACGATGGTCGCCGCTCGAACATCTGTGACGCGTGCTTTCTCGTCGACAATCTTCTGAACGCGCTCGCCGCCCATCTTGAACATGAAGCCAAGACCAAAGAAGATGACGCCGGCGAAGGCCAGGAGCTCAAACACCGACAGGGAACGGGGAAGGAAAACCGCCACGTTGGACATGTCCTGCATGAGCCATACAGACCAGAGGACGCCGGTGGTGCCCCACTGCGCAACGCGCCAGGCCTTAGCCGGTGGGCCCTGCTGCCAGCGATCGATCATCTTGGATACGGAGAGCCAGACCACGATGGCGACACCGAAGGCGACGCCGTACCCAAGGAAGCTCTTCGTGAGGACCTTGCCGATGCTGGCGGGCTCCGTGGCGAAGCAGCTTAGAAGAAGCAGCGTCGTCGACACGGGGATACCGCCCCGAGTCAGTCCCAGCAGCACAAGGGGCGCCGCCACCTGCAAAAACGTGAAGCTCATCGGCGTCGTCTCAAAGCCCTTCGACGCGAGGCGCTGGAAGGTGACGTCGCCGCTGTAGTTGTACCAACTATAGCCAACGGTCAGCAGGAAGATGCCGCCGATCCACATCCACAGGTGCCACCAGGGCCGATCACGGTTGGACCCGATGAACGTTCCCAGCGTCTGCACGCTGTCATTTGCGACGGCGGAGTAGCCCGCGATGGCGAATCCGATCCAACGCGCGATGGAGGCGTAGGGATAGATGATGCCGATGAAGATCAACGTCGACGCAAGAATCGCGAGGAAGAGCTTCTCCTTCTCGATGAGCCGCACGAACGGCGAACGTCGCGTGCTGAGAGAACTCCCCGGAAGGTCTGCAGTTTGAGTGGTCACGTCGCCACCCTGGGGTTCGTTGGTGTTGAGTAGGGGGCAGCCTTGTGTCGGGATGGTGACAGAGCGCTAGAGAGTGTGAATCATCACAGTGACACCTGGAGCTGGAGGCGGATCTGGTTCGCCCCCTCGTCGAACGAGTCACCCCATAAACGCGTGTAATCCATCTGTAATTTGTACGGGTGCTGGGCGATATAGTAGCTGGCGCCAATCACCAGTTCATTGCGGTCGCTGAGAGCGCTCTCGTCACCCAGGCCACGAATCAGCCCGTAACGGGCCGCGACCTCGAGTGGGAGGTTGGGCAGCAAGTAACCCGCCTGGAGGTTCAAGCC
>JBLHKB010000638.1:0-3787 GCA_047619315.1 Polyangiales bacterium | reverse complement strand
TTGGTCCGCAGTGGGGCCATTGGGAATCGCCCTATCGTCAAACCCGCGCATGCCGCTGAGGAGCGGACTGCACACCGAGTCGTGGGGGGAGCGAACGCGCCCCGCGGCGGGAACCTCACCATCGGTCTGCCACGGGATGAGCAAGTTGCTGACGACGGTGAGTTTGTCCTGAAGACCTTCGTAGTCGCCGATGGAAGCGATGGCGGGTTTCAGGTCGTATCCGCGGCCGGTTCGCTCAGGCACCGTGTCGCTGATGCGGGGCAAGGCGGTGCCGCCCATGAAGAGGCCGAAGTACTTCGACCGTGTTGCATCTTGGGCACGCGCCGGTGTCATGACTTCCAGGACGGGAAGTGCCAGCGAGGCGCCGGCGAGACCGCGGAGGAAGGTGCGTCTTGGGATCTTGAAACTCATGGGTCCACCTGCCTGTAGAGAAAGCTGTCGCTCTGCACGTATGCTCGAATGAGGTCGAGGAATGTTCCGTTCTGTCCGAACCCGTCCACGAGCTCTTGAATCGCAGGCTCGTCCTCGGCCCGTTCGCGTCGGCCCGTGGCGAAGCGCCAATACTGAGTGACGGCGCAGTGCTGGACGTCTTCGCTTTCGCGAAGGAGCGCGCCGAGCGCCGCGGGTCCAGTGAAGTCGCCGAGAGGGACGACGGCGCCTTGGCCTTCGATTTCGCATTCAGGGAAGGGCACGCCTTCCCCGTCCATACCTGGTTCTTCCATCGTGCGATAGCGGCCCTCGAGGTCGTAGTGTTCCAGACCAAAACCGATGGGGTCCATGAGGGAGTGGCACCCGGAGCACGCTCCATTGCCAGCGTGTTCTTCGTAGCGTTGAGGCTTGCAGCCGTTTGAGGCAGGCGCCTCGTCGACGTCGACGGGGAGGTCGTCGGGCACGATGATGTCGCGGCACATGAGGCGCTCGCGAACGAACTTGCCGCGGCGCGTAGGGCTGGAGTCGCCACGAATCCGTCCGTTAGCAAGGAAGCTGCCGTGGGCGAGGAGCCCCGCGCGGCCTTCGCCGGGTGGATAGAAGCCTGGGCTCGTTACGCCGTCCACGCCGTAGTGTTCTGCGAGCGCAGGCGTGAGGTAGGTCTCTGGGTAGGTGAGAAAGTCGAGCCACGGGGAGCCGTCTTCGAAGACGATGCGCTGAATGAGCGCCTCGGTCTCGTCTCGGAATAACTCCACAAGGTCCGCCCGAGCGTCGATGTCGCGGTAGCCGATCCACATGGCGTGAAAGCGCTGTGTTTGACGCTCTGCGCGCTCGTCATCGAGCATGCGTGAAGCTTCCGACGCGAGGGCATCACGGAGGCCACCGGATTCGACCAAGTCGAGGAGCTGGTCGTCAGGACCCGAGCCCCAGAGCAAGAACGAAAGGCGTGTGGCCAGCTCGGCGTCATTCAGTTCGACGCGTCCGTCACTGCCGGCCTCGCTGCCCTCCACGCGATAGTGAAGCTCGAGGTCCGAGAGCAACACGCGAAGCACAAGGCGTGCGCCCTCCAGGGGCACGTCCTCCGTGGCGCCGAGGGCGGCAAACGCGTCGACCTCTTCCGCCGCCAGGGGCCGGCGCAGAAGGCGGCGGCCGATGTGCGTCGCGAGTTGCGCAGGGCAATCCGCGCCTTCGCAGGACGCGAGACGTTCAAGTCTGCTCATGTCGGGCAGCGCCACGACGCTTAGACCCCGCGCCATTTCGTCGATGCCGGCGACGAGCGCCGTTGAGGGAAGCTGACCGGTGTAGTCGTTGTCAAAGGGCTGAAGAGGGTCGCCGGGGAGACCGCTCACCTCGGCGTCCGTGAGCTCGAGAGCCAGTTCTAGCGTCGCTTCGAGCTCGTCTCGAGTGAGTCGTCTCAGGGCGGTTTGTGGAACGACGGGGTCGCTCGGCGAGAGCCTGGGGGCGGGACCGGGAACGATCCCTGGCTCGAGGCCTGGCTCGGAGATGGTGCCGTTGCACGCGAGCAGGAAAAGCGCGAGGGCAGCACTACTTACGCGGCGAAGAGGGCTGGACTTCATTCCGGCAAGGTACGGGGGCGTCAGAAAGTGCGCACTAACGGCGTTGGCGTGCATTCCTACGTGTCTTCGGAGGGGCGAAGTACGCTAAACTAGCGGGGCGATGCCTCCCAACGCCGAGCGCCATACGCGACTAAAACGCCTGTACGAAGCCGGCGGCGTAGATGACGAGGAGCTTTCCGAAGAGGATGGGGCTTGGGCGCACGCTCTTTACCTCCAGCGCTGGCTCGGAGGGCGGGGACACGGCACGGAAGTGGAGCCGAGCGTGCCGCCGGAGGCGCTGCAGATGCCTCAAGAGCGCGAACCAGCGGCTGGGGTCTTTGCTCTTTGCATGGAGATGCGTCGCGCCGCGACGCTTCGCTTTGATGGCGCCGGCGTCGTCGCCGCGGTCGCTCAGGCACGTCAGCTCGCGCAGCGATATCCCCAAGAGTGCGACGAGCTCTCCCTTAGGCTCAACGCCGCTTGGGAAGCGTGGGTTGTCGGCGCCCCGAATGCTGTACACGTGGAGGCGATCGCCCAAACCGCGCGTGAACGAGCCAATGCGAACGCCGCTGTGGAAGCTCAAGTGCTCCGTGGTCTCCACGAGCTGGCGGAGGGTCTTGTGACGAACGCTGTACAGAGTCTTCGCCGTGCGTCGCGAATGGCGCGGGTCGAGGGAGTTCCGGATCTAGAAGTCCTCGCGGGCATCGCTCTCGCGCGAGCTCGGCGCTTCCAAGGGCGGCCTCAGCTTGCACTTCGGATCTTGCGCGCCGTCGCCCCACATGCCCCGGCCCCTTGGAATCGATGGCTCTCGTGGGAGGCGACGCTGGCTGGTGCGCGCTTTGCGAGCGGGCGTACGGACGAAAGTGTGCTCGGCGCTCTTCTTCGTGCGTGTGACGCGAGCGAGGAAGGTCACCCGGAGGGCTCTCGCGCGAGCTTGGATGCTCTTTTGACCGGTGCTGAGCATTTTGTGTCCCTTCGTCACGAGGCGCGTTCGGCGGCAGCGCTTCTGTCGGTGGGGGAATATTCGGAGGCGCCCGAGGAGGTCGCGGCGTGGATCTCTGGTGAGGTAAGCGATGTGCCACCTGCCCTGCGCGGGTTCGTTTTCGCGAGCCACATCGAAGAAGGCGGCGAGTCCTGTGCGCTGCTGCTCGCTCCTCTTCAGGGCCGTGCACGTCGGGTTCTTGCGCGCAGCCTTCGGCTCGCCATGGCGCAAGGCGTAGACCCTTCACCCGCTGCTGCGCCGACGCATCCACGGACAGATTCGGGTCTGGCCACCCTCGCGTTCGAGGCGGGAGCGTTGCCGCTGGGGTCCTACTTTGAATCGGTCTACGTCTACGCTTTTGACCCAAGCGTTCACCGGAGCATGGTCAATATGCATGTAAGGCGCATGCGCGAGCGCATCGGTGAAAGCGCCGACATTGAACGCGAGGGCGACACCATCGCTTTACGATTGGTGCGTTCGCTGATGCTTCGAGATGCGCGTTGCGAGGAGACCATCGAAGACCGAGTTCTCGGGGTCCTGGCGCGTAGCGACTCGAAGAGTGCGACTGAACTTGCCCGTGAGCTGAAGATTCCGCTTCGCTCGGTGCAGCGGATTCTGCGCGAGCTTCAGGTCGATGCGGGCGTTGAGCAAAGAAAGGAGGGACGGAATGTACGATACGCGGTGGAGGACACGACGTTCTCTGAGCCGACTCGGACGCGGCGCTTCGAACCGGTGATGGGGCGGGAGTAGCTCGCATGGAGTCCTCACTTTGCTCGCGTGAGCACGATGACGCGGCGTCGACGTTCAAAACCTGGGCCTT
>JBLHKB010000637.1:0-3789 GCA_047619315.1 Polyangiales bacterium | reverse complement strand
CGGGCAGCGTTTGACCATCCCCGGCCGGCGCCGTGAAAACCGCATGCCCACGGTGGAAGAGGCCGCGCCGCGTCCCTCCCAAGAAGGCGCCGAAGAGCGCGCAGAGCGCCTCGGCATTGGCGACGTGCGTGACGCCCACCGCATGCTCAACGACGAGCCTGAAGCCACCTGGATCGCCGAGGCTCAGACGGCGCCCCTGGAGATTCCCGCGGACGCGCGCGCACTCGACTCGAACCCGCCCCTTCCTCACACGGAACGCGGCACGCTCCGTCATCCTCTCGCCGGGGAAGAACGCCACTTCATGCGCGGCTGGGGCAGCGGCGCCGGCGGCTACCATCTCGCCCTCGATCTCTATGCCGACCCCGGCAGCCCCATTCGCGCAGCGGAGCGCGGCATCGTCATCTACGCAGGGACCGGTCTCCGAGGCTACGGACGCATGCTCGTCATCCTGCATCCCAGCGGCGTCGGTACAGCCTACGCCCACAACCGGCAGATCCTGGTACGCCCTGGCGAGCTCGTCGCTCAAGGCCAAGTGGTCTCCCGCCTGGGAAATACAGGCCTGAGCCGCGGCCCTCACCTGCATTTCATGCTGCTGTACCACGGTGAACACTGCGACCCTGCGCCGCTGCTGCGCCCTGCGCCCAGGCGGCGTGGTGGCGAGGCCCTTGCTGCTGCAGGTGATTCACCCGTCACCTGGACCGGCGAAGAGCGCCCCGATGCCGTCCGCTGTCTGCCGCGTTCCGCACGCCCTCATCCCGGCACGCGCCGTCGCAACCGACAGCGCGCTCGGAGACGCCGAAACCAAAACCGCTAGCCCGCCGAACGGGCCTGCAAGCTAGGCCTCAGGGGCGTCGGGCTTCACCGGCGCAAGCACCGCTTCAAGCTCACCGGACTCGTAGAGATCGCGCACGATGTCACAGCCGCCAACGAACTTGCCCTGAACGTAGAGCTGCGGGACCGTCGGCCACTGAGTGAACTCTTTGATGCCCTCGCGGATCGCCGGGTCTTGAAGGACGTCGACGCCGTGAAAGCTGGTGATGCCACTTCGCTTGAGCACTTCGACGACCGTCGCGGAGAAGCCGCAGCGCGGAAAGAGGCGGTTGCCCTTCATGAAGAGCACGACGGGATGCTCATCGACCGTCGACTGAATCGACGCCTTGGCGGCGGCGGCGGCGTCTTCGCTCCCGACTTCGTTGAGATCGTCGCTCACGACTTCGCTCCGGCTTTTGCGGTCCAGGTATCAGGCGTGTACGTCTTGAACGTCAGCGCGTGAATCGGTCCGCTCATCAGCTCGCCGAGCGCCGCAAAAACCATGCGCTGCTGGTCCACCCGGGACTTCCCTTCGAACACCGGCGAAACGATGACCGCCTCGTAGTGATCCTTGGTGCCGGTGAGGTCTTTGACCTCGACGTGACTCACGTCACTGACACCCTCACGAATACGTTGCTCAACGGTTTCCGGTTCGACCATGGGTCAGTGGTGCGGCCGTGGCGCGTCCCTGTCAAGTTGTCAGGTGTCAGACGCATGCTCTACACCCATACCATGCGCCTTCTCCTCGCCCTTCTTGCACTCAGCGCCTGCGGCGGCACGACGATGGCCACCAACGAGCACCATCTAGGATGGCGGCTTCGCGGGCAGCTCCACGCCGACGTCCGCGAGGGCGAGACGCTCTTCTTGGTCTCCGAGCGGTGGAATGAAGGGCAATGGCAAGGCCTCGGGTTTCAGCGCCGTCAGCCCGGCAGCTTCGACATGATCAGCGATGTGCTTTGGACGATTCGCCTCGGCGCCTTCATCGACCAAAACGGCGATGGTCAGCATCAACTCAGTGAACCGGCGGTGCACGCGGCCGTCGAGTTCGAGCCCTCCAGCGACCGGGACTACGGGACCCGTGACGGCATCGTGCTTCGCGTCCACCGCTCGTCGCGATTGCGACAGCGCCTCACCATCGCCGACACAGAACGTCGCAGCATCTCCGCGGGCGAGGTCGTCAGCCTCGACGATGCGCTCTTCAGCCTCGAAGCCGCTGAGCTCGGCGTGCGCGATCCGCTCCAGTTCATGCGCGACTACACCGCCGGCTTCTTTCTCCTCGCGCCGTGGGACGAGGACAAAGAACCGGTCTTCTTTGTGCATGGGCTCGGCGGCAGCGTGCGCCAGATGCAGCCCATCATCCAAGCCCTCGACACCGAACGCTTTCAGCCCGTCCTCACCGTGTACCCGAGCGGATGGCGCCTCGCCGATGTCGCCACCTACTTCGACGATGTCCTCGACGAGTTCGTTGCGGCCTATCCCGCGACGAATATCCACATCATCGCCCACAGCATGGGTGGCCTCGTCGTCCGCAAAGCCCTCGGCGAGCGTTCGCGTCGTGGAGGCGAAAACGTCGTCCGCACCTTTACGTCCATCGCGTCGCCCCTCGGCGGCCACCCGTCCGCCCTCGCCGGCGTTCGCTTTGCCCCACGCAGCGTTCCCGCGTGGTCCGACCTCGCCCTGCCCTCGGCATTTCTACGCGATCTCTACCGAGACCCGCTCCCCGAAGGCATGGTCTACCGCCTCCTCTTCACGACCCAAGACGAGAGCGTTCCCCTCGAAAGCCAGCAGCGCGACTCCGCCATGCGCGAAGCGAGCGCGACACTCGGTGTCGACGCTGGGCACGTAGAAGTCCTCGCACGGCCCGAAACGCTCGACTTCGTCTGCGCACCGTTTCACTGAACCGCGGGAGCACCATCGCTTTCCGGCGGCGGCGGGACGGCGAGGGTGGGCTTGAGCATAGGCCGTGAGCGACCACGCGGCTGCCTCCGATGCTGGGGTGTGCATCATCGCCATCTTCTGCCACGGGTGGAAGCGTTTCAGCGGATACGGAGCGGCGTCGAGGATGGCCTCGACCTCTCGGCGCCGCTTCGACTTGCGCCGTGAGTTGTCGAACTGCCGTAGCAGCGAAGACATCCCCTCGGCGGCGCGGAGCTCGCTGAACGCACGCGCCTCCGGAAGGAACGCGCCAGTCACATCTCGTTTCCCCTTCGCGTTGTGCGTGGGGCAGATGGCGATGCTGGCTTGCGTCATTCGCTGTCCACGAACTTCTCGACCTCACCAGCAACGTCGAGTCGCGCCGCCGGCTTCATCGCCTCGAGGTGCTCGACAATCTGCGCTGCGGTCTTGCCGCTGTTCAGCGCTCCCATGATGGCGGCGATGATGACGCGGAGTTCACCGACCGCGAAGTTGTCCGCGATGCCAGGGGTGTCCGGAACGAGGACCAGCATCGATGACGCGCCCTCCAAAATGGTGAGCATCCGTGTGCGTGCTTGAGCCTTCACGACATCACCTCCGCACACGCCAACGGTGATGATAGAAGCGAGGCATGAACAACAAGACTCTCCTCGTTCTCTTTCTCGGTGTCATCGTCGGCTGCGTTGCGAACGAAGCCGTTCGGGCTGGCACTGTTACGGCTCAGGCTACTCCAGCAGGCCAGTTCCGGGAGTGCGTCTACTATCGTGGCGTCGGCCATGACGCGGACATTGGGGACCTGGCTGCGAACGCTACCCCAATACCTGCTGGGTGGACTCCCATCGGCGCTAATGACGTTGGTGCTCTCCTCTGCCGCTGACTCGATTTCTGCCGCTGTCCCGTCAGGCTCATATTTAGGACACGACCACGGCTCAATCGGGAGCTCCAAGTCTCGGACAGCCGCCCAGTCATCGATGAGCGCCACGATGCGCGAGAGAGCCTCACACACGGCCACCGGCGGACGTTCTTCGTCGGCCTCCTTCGCTGCAACCGCACGAGCCCAGGACC
>JBLHKB010000636.1:0-3812 GCA_047619315.1 Polyangiales bacterium | reverse complement strand
GACGTTTCCAGGTCGGCCCCCGAAAAAGCCTCGCTGAGGGGTGCTCCAGACGTTTCGGCGAACGACCGAATCCATTGCGAATCGTCGAGCTCGTCCAAGGGCGCCCTCGGAGGCACTGATTGGGCGAGCGTGTAGGTCGCGGCCGTCATCAAGACGATCGCTGGTATCAGAATACTCAAGGTTCGGCCCAACACGCTGACGCGAAGGTGACAGACGCGCGGTTGGGCGCAAGCTCGCCCGGCCTTGCCGCCACCGCCTGCACGCGATACGACAGTCTGGAAGGGGAGATATGTCGATATTTCGAACACAAATGCTCTGCGCCGGAGCCGTGGCGATGGTGCTTTTCACAAGTACCGGAGCGTCCGCACAGCTAAGCCTCCGCGAGGCGAGCGCCATGCTGGATTCCACGGACCGCGATGAAGTGAACCTGGCGCTCGAAGCGATGGCCGGACTTGGCTCTCGCGCGGCGAGGCCACTTATCGCCCGCATCCAGTCCGGTCTTCCGTCACCGCTTCTGGAGGCTGCCCTCAGCAGCCTGGCCGCGCTCGAACGACCCGAGGCTGCAGCGACGTTCATTACCCACCTTCGTCACCGGAACGTCGAAATCCGGGTTGTGGCCCTTCAAGGGCTTGTGGCTCTTCGGCCACGGGATACAGCACCCATCGCCTTGGCCCTCAACGACGGAGCGCCGCAAGTACGCGGGGCCGCTGCCATCGCCCTCGGCTCCCTCGGAGCACGAGCTCATGTAGACCGTCTCTTTGTCGCCCTGGACCGGCGTGTTCTCGAGGCTGCCCAGGCCATTGGGCAGGTCGCGCGAGGCGCTGACCTAGAGCGCTTTTTCTCTTATCTGGGTCGCCTCTCCTTCGACACTCTGATCCCAGCATTTCAGGAAATTTTCGCGCGGGCTGACGTCCCGGCGGCGACGAAGATAGCCCTCATCCATCGACTGGGTGAGCTCGCGACGACGGGCGTCCGCGATTATCTGATGGACCTCACCGCCTCGCTTCCAGAGGGCGATATACGAAACGCCGCCCAAGACGCCTCGGAGGGAATCCAGTGAAGCAGTTATTGACCCCATCCTCTTTCGCTGCCTGCGCATGCGTTCTTTCCGCGCTCGTTCTTTCCGCCTGCGGCGGCGGAAACGCGTTCTCACCGGTCTATCCGGACAACCAAGAAGCGAGCGTTCAGACAGTTCTACAGCGGCTCTCCAATCATTCTTCCGACGAGACAGACCCGGTCGCGGCGGGGATCACGACGAGCCCACACCATCTCTTCGTCGTCGATCTTCGCACCGGCGAGAAACGCTGGGATATCGAAACCGGGCAGCCAGCGAGCGCGCCCGTGATTGCTGGAGACTATGTTCTCCTTCACCAAACTCGTGGTGTTGTTGGCTACGCGCTTCGTGACGGCCGCGAACTTTTCGTCGTGGAAGACGAGGCCATGTACCTGACCGGTGGAGGCGGCGAAGGCCCAGATGCGGCCTTTGCACTTTCCACAGGAGGTGGCGTGGGTGCACGCTCCAAGCTCGTCATCGTTCGCGGCGGCAGTGTCTCCATCGAGCGTGATTTCGATCAGACACTTGGTGCTCCGACGCTCGCCGCCGGCATGATCTTCGTACCTTGGGCGACCCAGAACCTCTCTATCTTGGATGCTAGTACCGGCGACGAGATCGCTCGAGTCCGAATCACGGACAGCCCTATCGGTCGCGCCTATCATCAAGACGGAGATCTATATTTCGGACAGCGAGGCGTGTTCCGACTCACATCGAGTATTGTCTCTGGCACCACCGACGCGAGTGCTTTCGTCGAAGCCGAGGAGCGCTCATTCCCTGGCGAGCCGTCGTTCATGGCGGACCCCTACTCGCCCGCCGCAGGCCCTGCGAGCGCCATACACAAGATTCGTCTGGACTGGCTGGCGAACGGTAGCGGCGAGACCGTCGGCTTCGCCGATGAGAGGCTCTACCTTTCGTTTTATCGTTTCGTCTTTGGCCTCGCTCCCAGCGACGCGGAAGGCGTGCACTTCGTGTACGAACACTCGGAAGACATCGTTGGCGCCCACGTGGTGAGGGGCGGTATCCTCATCGCCGACCAAGGCGGCGGATTTGCACTCATCAACGCGCGGGGTCAGCAGTCTTGGAGCGCCCACGTGGACCGAACCCCAACCTCGGTGACGATTCGCCCAGGAAGCTTTGTTCCACCCGCCACTCCCTCCAGCGAGCCCGGCACCATCGCCGAGCAGCTCTCGGCGGCGGCGCAGAGCACAGACAGTCGTCTGGTTCCCGCTCGCCGTTTCGCCCTCGGGCTCATGTCCGGCGTCGAAGGTGAGGAAGTCACCGCCCAGTTGCTCGCGGTGTGTGACAACCGGCAAACACCGCCAGCGGTCAAGAGCGACGCCTGTACACGACTGAGCACGCGAACGAGCGGTCAAGGAGCCGTTCTGCGCGCACTCGAACGACACGCAAGCTTCCTGGATGACCAGGTGGCCCCGCCCGTCGTTGAACTCGCCGGGGCTGCAAGCGCCATGCAGGCACGTGCCGCAGCACCGCTGATCTGGAATCACATCCAGGATCCGCAGACCCCAGAAGCGGCGCTCCCAGCCCTCTTCGAGGCCCTCAAGGAACTTGGAGCCGAGAGCTCACTCCCAAATATAAAGTTGTGGCTGCGCACGTATCACGCTGACGCTCGAACCGACGCTATGCTGCAATCCCTTGCTCTTGCGACGTCCATCGTTCTCGAGTCCGAAAGAGAAGATGCGGTCGAGTTTATCGCGACGTTGGCGGAAGACTCACTCGCGCCAGCTGCTGCACGCGGGCAAATGAACGAGGTTCTGGAGAACTGGCGAGCTGCTCAAGAAGCCGCTGAGTCCGCTGAAGAAGAAGAAGAAGAAGGCAGCGACGACGGGCCCACTTCGGGTGATGGTGAAACCGAGGCCGATACCGGTCCACCCACCGCCACAACAATGGCCAGCGCGATGGAGGTCCTTGCTCCGGTGGCGGTTCAAATCCAAGCGTGCATTTCGAGCGATGAGAGGCACGCGCAGTCCGCTCGCGTGGCCATAGGCTTGGAAGGGGACGGGAGTATTCGCTCGCTGAGCGTGCTTCCGAATCGCCTCGAAACCTGCATTGGCACCTTGATCCGCTCGCAACCCTTCCCGGGGAATACACGAGGGGCGCGTGAGCAGATCACTCTGACTTTCAGGCGATGACCCTTCAGGAACTTGCCCATTTGGGCTCTTCGATGTCATCGAGGAGGGAATGGGCGTTTCGATTCGAGATGTTAGGGCTACGATGGGTGTGTATGCCCCAAGAGCTTGGACACATGATCCACGAGTCGAAGCAATGAGCCGGGCACTAGTCATGCTCCTGGCTGTGCTTTGCGCGCTCCTCGGTTGCCCGAAAGCACAGCCGTCACCCACCTTGCCGCTGATTGTCTCCGACGACCCGATCGCTTCGAGTGAGCTCGACGAGGCGCAGGAACGGGAAGCGGCAGGCGATGACGAAGGAGCAGAGCGGCGCTACCGCGCATTCCTCGAGGCACATGCCCGCGACCCACTAGCGGCGGTCGCGTCCCTTCGACTGGGGCGTCTCCTCTTGGCCCGAGGCGAGTTCGCCGAGAGCCGTGACCTTTTCGCGAAGGTATCCACCCACGCGGACCAATCCGTGGCCGAACGAGGCCGGTTTTTCCTGGGTGTCACCAACCATCTGGAAGGACACCACGCGGAAGCTGTTGAAGCCCTTAATCCGCTGCGTGGGCGAACCATTGCTCCGGAGGACACATCACTGCTCTATCGAACCTTGGGGGCCGCCTACGAGC
>JBLHKB010000635.1:0-3819 GCA_047619315.1 Polyangiales bacterium | reverse complement strand
GGATCTGCCCTAGCTTGATGAAGCTTGGTCCAAGCTCTTGAAGGGCCAGCCGCAGTCGCTCGCCGAAGCTGATGCGCTTGTCGTCGTCAGCTTTCTTACGCTTGACCAGAGAGCCAAGACCCGAGCGCCCCAGCAGTTCGCCAAAGCCGTGTTTGGCGCACACGCCTACGATCTGCCGAAGCCGATCGAGATCTTTCACGGTGTTGAGCAGATTTGGGCCAGCCATCGAGGCGGGAGCATACGACGGGTCGTCGAGTTTCGGGAAAAATCGAGACGAAGCCTCTCGCGCCCGACTCAGAAATCCAGAACACGCTACCTTGTCCGTATTTCTGAGTCGGGCACTACCTCTGCTGTTTCTTCGCCGCTTGTGCTACGAAATCCTTATGCGCCTAGGGATGCAGCTTCATCAGTGTCTTGAGGGCACGTATCATCGCCTGGCGACCCCCGGCGATGAGCGCCCTTTTTCGCTGGAGCTCGAGATCCGGCTGAGCGCTCGCGGGTTCGTCACGGACCGTGCAGGTCGCCTTTTCGGTGAACTCCACGCACCAGGCCTCGTGGAACGCGCACCGCTCGAAGGCCGCTTTTCCGCGAAACTCGACGGGCGTGTGGCTTACGACTTTCGTTTCAAAGCTGACGATACCAAGACCCGCCGCTTTCACGGCGAGAGTGAATGGGACCTGCTTCGGCCGAAGCGCTCCCTCGAGCGCGTGTTCGGCCGTGTATTCGAAGACGACGAAGAGATGGCTCGCGTACTACTTCACACGCCCCTGGAGCAAAGCCTCATCCAGCTTCTTCGAAGCGCGCGTCCCACGCTCAAGTAGGCCAATTAGAAACGCCGCCGCTCTCGAGAAGAGGGTCGGCGGCGTTCGTTTAAGGCCCGACTTTAGAGATCGAAGTAGAGTTCGTAGTCGAGGGGCGTTGGCCGAAGGCGAAAGCGGTCTGCCTCGTGCTCACGCTTGTAGCTGATCCACTCTTCGATCACGTCCATCGTGAAGACGTCACCCTTCAGCAAGAATTCGTGGTCGGCTTCGAGTGCTGCCAAGGCCTCATCCAAGCTAGCGGGGACGACCGGGACGCCACGAAGCTCCTCGGGGCTTAGGCTGTAGAGATCCTTGTCGAAGGGTTCGCCGGGATCGATCTTGTTCTGAACCCCGTCGAGGCCCGCCATCATGAGCGCCGCGAAGCAGAAATACGGGTTCGCCGAAGGGTCGGGGAAGCGAGCTTCGATGCGCTTGGCTTTCGGCGACTGCGAGTAGGTGGGGATTCGAATTGCGGCGGAGCGGTTCCGTGAGCTGTACGCGAGGTTCACTGGGGCCTCGTAGCCAGGGACGAGTCTGCGGTAGCTATTCACGGTCGGGTTGGTGAACGCCGTCAGCGCACGTGCATGTTTGAGGATGCCGCCAAGGTAATGCAGGCCCATCTCGCTGAGGCCGGCGTAGCCGTCGCCAGCGAAGAGCGGCTTACCGTCCTTCCACAGCGACTGATGAACGTGCATCCCGTTCCCGTTGTCGTCATAGAGCGGCTTCGGCATAAAGGTCGCGGTCTTGCCCGCGGCGCGCGCCTGGTTCTTGACGACGTATTTGAACCACATGAGCTGGTCCGACATCGTAAGAAGGTCGTCATAGCGCATGTCGATTTCGCATTGCCCAGCGGTCGCGACCTCGTGGTGAGAAACCTCGACCTCGTAGCCAAGACCCATGAGCGCCTGCGACATGTCCGTTCGCAGATCCATCAGCGTGTCGGTAGGCATGACCGGGAAGTAGCCAGCCTTGTGCTGGATCTTGTACCCGAGATTTGGGCCGTCATCGCTCGACGTGTTCCACGCCGCCTCGACAGAGTCGACTTCGTAGAACGAAGCGTTGGGCGAGGAGCCGTAGCGTACGTTGTCGAAGACGAAGAACTCCGCCTCGGGACCGCAGTAACAGGTGTCTGCGATACCGGTCTGCTTGAGATACGCCGCGGCCTTTCGACTCACGTAACGCGGGTCACGGCCGTAGGGCTCTCGGGTGATGGGGTCGACGATGTCGCACACGAAAACCACCGTGGGGTGCTTCGTGTACGGATCCATCTTCGCCGTGGTTGGGTCCGGGATGATGAGCATGTCCGAGGCGTTGATCGGCTGGAAGCCACGAATGGACGAGCCATCGAAACCGAAGCCATCTTCGAAGGCGTCTTCATCAAGACGATGAATCGGCACGCTGGTGTGTTGCCACATGCCGGGCATGTCGATGAAACGTAGGTCCACCATGACGGCACCCTTCGATTGGGCAAACTTGATGGCGTCCTTCGCCGACTTGATCTCACTCATTCTCATCCTCGTTTCTGTTGGCTGATCAGAACTACTTCCGCGGGAGCTCCTAAAGAGCTTCGTCCCCGCGCTCACCGGTTCGAATTCGAACGGCTTCTTCTACTGGCGACACGAAGATTTTTCCGTCGCCGATCTTTCCGGTCTTGGCCGCCATTTCGATGGCCTCGATGGTGGCCGCGACGATCTCGTCGGGAACGATCACCTCGAGTTTGACCTTTGGAACAAAATCCACAACGTAGGCGGAACCTCGATAGACCTCGCGCTTACCGCCGGTGCGCCCGAATCCCTTGACCTCGGTGACGGTCATTCCGCTGATTCCGACGACGCTCAGGGCGTCCTTCACGTCGTCCAGTTTGAAGGGCTTAATGTAGGCTTCGACTCGCTTCACGGCTGTCCTTGGGTTGGGGCTTAGGGGTACGCGGCGGCGCCAGCGTGACGATTGCTTCGTAGCGGCTTCGTGTTTCCAGCATGTTTCCGGCGGGTTTAATCTCTGCATGCAGTGCAAAGACCACCCATCGCTCTTGTTCATTGACCTGAATCCGCCTGGTCGGATAACATCCGACCAGGCAAAATACCGAACAACTCCGGCGCCTTGGCGCGTCCGTCAGGCGTTCTTCCCCATGATCGATCCCGCACGTCTTTTCGCCGCCGCTTTGCGCTACACGCCCCGGAGGGGAGTCAGCGTATCCGGGCGGCTTTGTGCCTTGCCCACGGACCGAGTTATCTCTGACCCGCTCAATCACATCGGATGTGAGTATGTTTCAAAGCCCTTTGTCCCAAGTGAACGCATTCAACAGAACTCGGACGTTGGCGAAGTGAGCACAGTCGCACGGAGGAACAGATGACCAAGCGTCCTCGCCCACTGCGGGTCCCAGTCGATGAAGTTCCGCGCCGAAGCGCGATCGGTCTTCCACCGGCGAGTGTGGAAGAGGTCCCCGAACGCTCCGCGCCTGAAGTTCCTCGAGCGTCTCGGCCACCGGCTACCGCGCGTTCGGAGCCCCCGCCAGATCTCATGGCGCCCGCTCTTTCGGCGGCTCCTTCAAATTTACCGCCCGCGTCGCGAACGCCCCTGGATCAGCCGCTGGATATGCAGCGGACGATGGTGGATATGCGGCTTCCGGCCCGAGGAGACGCTGCGGCAAGTGCTGCTGAATTACCCGCCGCGACGGCCTACGCAGGTGGCGCTGCCACGAACGAACCAATCGCAGATGCCGGGCCAATCGCAGATATCGGGCCAATCGCAGATGCCGGGCCAATCGCAGATGCCGGGCCAATCGCAGATGCCGGGCCAATCGCAGATGCCGGGCCAATCGCAGATGCCGGGCCAATCGCAGATGCCGGGCCAATCGCAGATGCCGGGCCAATCGCAGATGTCACAGCGAACTCTGACGCAGAGGCTCCTCGAACAGAAGCAGAGGCCATCAAGGCGACCGGGCGTGCTCTCTCTCTGCCGGCAGGCGAGGTGGGCGAGTTTGAAGATGAGCAAACGCTTCCTGCGTCGTTGTCATCTC
>JBLHKB010000634.1:0-3822 GCA_047619315.1 Polyangiales bacterium | reverse complement strand
CGGCAGCCGGCGTCCACAAGGCAGCGGAGAATGTTGCGCTTCACACCGAAATCGAGAGCTACGACATGGGGGCGCTGGCCTTCGCTGGAGAGCACGCGCCAGGCGTCGTCGCTTCCTTTGCTCCATTCATAGTTGTCCTTGGTGCTGACGACGGCGCTCAGGTCCAGGCCTTCCATGGGAGGGGCGGCTTTCGCGGCTTCCAAAAGTTCGGGTATGGAGCCGCTCCCCATCGCGGCCATTTGTGCGCCATGGTCGCGGATGTGGCGGGTGAGTGATCGAGTATCCACCGCGTCCACCGCCACGATGCCTCGTGACTTCAAGTAGTCCGGCAGACTCTCTTTTGTGCGCCAGTTGCTTGTCATGCGCGCCATTTCATGGACGATGAAACCACTCAGAAAAGGCTTTTCGGCTTCAAGGTCCTCGCCGTTCACCCCGGTGTTTCCCATCTGCGGCGCGGTCATGGTGACGAGCTGTCCACAGTAAGAAGGGTCTGAGAGAACCTCTTCATACCCGGTCATGCCAGTGGTGAAGACAGCTTCACCGGTCGCGATTCCAGGAGCGCCAACGGTGCGAGCCTCGAAGACAGTGCCATCCGCCAGGACGATATGGGCTTTGGTCATCTTTCGTTCCTTTTGTAGATCAATTCGCCACCAACAATCGTGAAGCGTGCAGCGCCGCGGACAGTGTCGCCGAGGAAAGGCGTGTTCGCAGACTTGCTCATGAGCGAGGTCTGACTGACGGTCCAGCGGAGGTTCGGGTCGATCACGCTCACATCCCCTCGTTCAAAACCAGACGCTTGTCCCAGGAGCGATGCCGCGCCGTCGCCAGCGGCGCGCAAGGTCGCCTCTTTCTCGAGCTCGCCAGAGTCGATCAGCGCGCAGATACTGGGCGCAGCTAGTTCGAGGCCGATGACTCCAAAGCGCGCGTTCGCGAACTCACATGACTTCTCGAGGGCGGCGTGAGGCGCATGATCGGTGGCGATGGCGTTGATGGTGCCATCATTGACCGCGTCGATGAGGGCCCGGCGGTCGTCGCTGGAGCGAAGAGGTGGGACGACCTTAAACTGCGGGTCGAACCCGCGAAGCGCCTCATCGCAGAACGTCAAATGGTGCGGAGAGACATCGGCGCTGACCTTCAAGTTCTCTGCTTTGGCTTGGCGAATCAGTTTAGCACTCCGGCCGCTCGACACGTGGGAGATGTGAACGCGCGCCCCCGTCTCGGCTGCGAGCTCTAGCGCCGTCGCCACCGCGGAAACCTCATCCGATGCAGGCGACCCTGGGAGCCCCAACTCTGTGGACACGACGCCATCGTGCATCATCGCTCCTCGCGCCTGCCCACCGGCATCGCAGTGGAGGGCAATGACCAAGTCGAACGTGCGGGCGTATTCCATCGCGCGCCGCAGGAGGGCCGTGTCGCGAATCGCCGTAAAGTCATCGCTGACACCAACAATCCCAGCCGCTTTCATGTCGGCCATCTCGGCGAGCTCGCGGCCCTTTAGGCCTTTTGTGATGGCGCCGAAGGGCCAAAGACGAGCGCCGGAACCTGCCGCTCGGCTCATCATTTGCTCCGTGACGGCTCGAACGTCGTGCACGGGGCGTGTCGAGGGGAGGGCGCACACCGCTGTGTATCCACCCGCTGCTGCCGCCGAGAGACCGCTCGCGATGGTCTCCTTGTGCTCTTCACCTGGCTCGCGAAGGTGGCTACGCAAATCCACCCAACCAGGTGAGACCCAGCAACCATCACAATCGAGGTCGACGGTGCCATCTGGCGAGACCGCCTCGAGAGTGATGCGATGAGCACCGCTGGACGAAACCAGTAGATCCCCGATGGAGCCAGGGGCTCCCGGGGTACCGGCGATCCAGCCACGGCGCAGACGCAGCACGAGCAGGGACTAACGGAGTGCTGAGCGCCCGTCAACGACCTTGCTGCTCAAGAGCAGCGGGTCGACGGCAGGCACAAGGCCCTCAGCCAACCTGTCCCATGTCGTCGTCGTCGTCTTCTTCCACTTCCTCGGGAGCCACGACTCCCTCGATGAGGCCGACGGACGATACATCTTCGTCCTTGCCCTTCTTCTTCTTTTCCATGCGGGTCTTCATGGTGATGACCTTCCGGTAAAGGGACGCAAAGTCTTTGTTGCGCGTGGCCATGCTGGGAGTGCCGCCGCGGAGAAGGGTCTGGAGGATGAACTCAAGAACCTGCACTTCACCTTCGGAGAAGCTGTTGCTGATACGCATGAGGCACGATCTATCAGCAGTGGTCTAAGCTGACAATCGATGACGGGTAATGTAGTGTCACATCGGCTGCCATACGTGACCACTAGTGCCCGGCAAATAACTGTAATCAATAGTAAACTTGGAGTGGAGAAAACTCACTCGGCGATCGTGTTAAGTCATCACGATCCCAAGGTGAGCATTCCGATCGTTTGACAGCCCATTGAATATCGTCGCTGACGGGTTCTGATGTTATCGATATTGATAACGCACGTGTGGAACACAGAACACCAAAAACCCGGATCAAACATGATCCCGAAGGGATCACGTTTGATCCGCACGAGTGGGATCACTGATGACTCCGCGCATGGTTCACCGGTGATCCTCCGGCTCGTCGCTTGGGATCAAGTGTGACCCGGTCACAGGACGCGCGTGCGAGTCACCGGTGATCCCTTGTGAGTGAGGAGTATCACGATGACGGATTTCGTCCCCGGAGAGAGGATGTCGAACCGCTTAGGAGCCCAAGTGGTGGAAGTTAGCGACTTGAGTCGGCAGAGGTCACACGAACGATTTCGGCGATGGTCGTGGTCCCCGCGTTGACCTTCTTCAGCCCCGCCATTCGAAGGCTGTCGACTCCGCCTCGAATCATCTCGCTCTTCAGCTCGGCGGTGGAGGAGCCCATCAGCACCATTTCTTTGAGGCGGTCGGTGAAGGGCATGACCTCGTACAAAGCAACGCGGCCTTTGTATCCGCTGTCGCTGCAGGTTCGGCAGCCCGCGCCCTTGTAGGTTTTGACGGTCGCGAGTTCCTCTTGCCGGAATCCCACGTCCAAGAGCGCCTGAGGCTCTGTGGGGACCTCGACCTTGCAGTCAGAGCAGATCTTTCGTGCGAGGCGCTGAGCTACGACGAGGTTGACGCTGGCAGTGACGAGGAACGGTTCGACACCCATGTTGAGCAAACGAGTGACGGTGCTCGGCGCGTCGTTGGTGTGCAAGGTAGAGAGCACAAGGTGGCCCGTGAGCGCGGCTTTAACGGCGATTTCAGCCGTCTCGAAGTCGCGAATCTCGCCGACCATGATGATGTCGGGGTCCTGCCGCAAGAACGAGCGAAGAGCACCGGCGAAGTTGAAGCCGATGGCTTCCTGGACCTGGACCTGGTTGATCCCGGAGAGGTTGAACTCGACTGGATCCTCGGCGGTACTGATGTTCGTGTCCGAGGTATTCAGCTCGGAGATGGCGGAGTAGAGCGTCGTCGTTTTGCCCGAACCGGTGGGTCCAGTGACCAAAACCATCCCATAAGGTTGGTGGATCTGTTCTTTGAACCCGACGAGGGCGTCGGCGTCGAAGCCAAGCTTCGTCATGTCGAGCTGAAGGTTCGATTTATCCAGGAGACGAAGGACGATTTTCTCGCCGAATAGCGTAGGAAGGGCTGAAACGCGAAAGTCCATCTCCCCCTTTCCCTTGCCAAGCTTGAGCTTGATTCGACCATCCTGAGGCAGACGGCGCTCGGCGATGTCGAGCTTCGCCATGATCTTCAGACGAGAAGCCAGAGCGTTCTTTTGCTTCACAGGGAGCTGCATTTCCTCATGCAAGACACCGTCGATTCGTAGCCG
>JBLHKB010000633.1:0-3842 GCA_047619315.1 Polyangiales bacterium | reverse complement strand
GTTTGGTACGGATCGGTATTTCGGTATGCCCGAAGATCCGCCACTAGCTCGTTCTCATGTTGGACTGCGCGCTAAAACCCTGCGCTGTCTTCGATGGAGAGAGCCGCTCCTGTCACCCGTACAAATGCGATGATGGAGTAGCCGTCGGAGAAGCAGACCTGTTCTGCCGCGGAGGTTTCGACCTGGCCGGCCGCCGTCGGCTGAACAACCGTTGCGGGCTGTTAAGCGGACCCACACTACGGATCCGCACGGACAAGCTTCCCCCGAGACACCCTATCTCCTGGAGAGGAAGACCGCCCACGCCGCCGCCGGAGCGCGAGGAGGAGCCCGAATGTCCCCACGAGCGTTGGGGCGGACGGAGTGTGCGTCATCGCGGTCCTGCATCCGCATCCTCCGTCGCCGCTGCCTGGCCCCATGCCTGCGTCCAGGCCTGTGGCCGCGTCGCCCGGGCCTCCGTCACCCGTTGGCGTTGGGCCGGTTGGAACGTACTCCCACAGGTCGCCGATCCGAATGGTTCCCCCTCGGCCACCGCCGAAGACGAAGATCCGTCCGTCCGGTGAGATACCCATCGCCGCGCTGTGGCGCCCTCCCGGACCGCCGGCGGTGACGTCCTCCTCGTCCCACATGGCGCCGTTCCACTTCCAAACGTCGGAGAGTGGTCCGTCCGAATTCCGTCCAGCGTAGAGCCAGACGACCTCGCGTATCGGGTCGTACGCCATGGCCGGTGACTCGCGCGGATCGGGCCCAGGGATCTCCGAATCGACGTCGGTCCATGTGATGCCGTTCCAGCCGTGAAGCGCGCCATTCGCGTAGAGCCAACTCGTCGCGCGGGCGGCGTCAAAAACCAACCGCTCTTCCTCGTGGCCTGTAGGCGAATCCGCTGACGTCGCGACCTCGCTCCACGACGATCCGTCGCTCTCCCACGTGCCGCCCGGCGCACTCGACAAGTGACAAACGCTGCGCCCGCGGATTGTATCAAACGCGCAGGCGGCATCCGGCTCCGGCGATACCGCGGCGCTCTCTTCTTCACTCCACGTGAGCGCGTCGGCGTCGAAGCGCCAAGTCGTGAGCCCCTCCGAGACGACCGCCGCCCGGCCGCTCGTTTGGTCAAAGAACGCTCGTGCGGCTTCTTGGCCGCTGCCGAACGAGGCCGGCCCCAGGCGGCGCCAGCGGTTGCTCGCCAGATCGTACGTCCAATCGTAGCGGAGCTGCGGATCGAGAAGCGACCCAGTGGCGCTTCCGCCGACGAGAGCGGCGAAGCCACCCGAAGGAACGAAGACGAGTCCCGAGCCTCGACGCTCGATCGGTGCGCCCCGTAGTTGCTCTTCGAAGGTCCCCGTCGCCGAATCGAAGTGCCACGTGTCGTCCAGCTGAACGAGACTGCTGAATGCATCCGTCCGACCGGCGAAGAACACGGTGACGGCGCGTACGGGGTCGTAGACCATCGCGAAGCCCTCTCGGCCCTCGGGGGTCGGCCCGGTCGTGCTGACCCTTGTCCAAGCTGTCCCGTCCCATGCCAGGAGCTCGCGCGGATTTGTGGGTCCGCGCGGAGACGCGACGCTGCCTCCCGTAAGTAGCGATGCTCGGAGGATCGGGTCGTAGACCATGCGAGCCGACGCGCGCGGGTCGGGCGCACCCGCTCCGCCGGCGGCAAGCACCTCCACCCAGCCAGAAGCTTCACTCCACTCCCAGGTGTCGCCGAGACGCCCGTTGCTTTCTCCTCCGAAGAGCACCACCCGCTGTCGAGCCTCGTCGAAGCTCAGGGCGGGACTTGAGCGCCGCCCTGGCGTGGCGACGAGTCCGTCGTCGAGCTCGACCCAGCCCCCCGTCGTGTCGTACGACCAGACCGCGAGTACGTCGCTGCCGTCGGGCCGCTCACCAACGCGAGCACCCGTTCGGCGGTCGAATCCCAGACGCTGGCGTTGGGCTGTCCGGGCGCGTCGGTGTCGCAGCTGTCGTTCCAAGTCGATCCATCCCATCGACTCACCTGAATTCCCGCGCACGCGGTGACCGTCGTGAACGTGAGCGAACACCCGCAGCGAGGGTCGAATACAACGTCGTACGCGCGACGGCTCTCAGCCACCGAGCGCCAGAACGACCCGTCCCATTCCCACGTGGCATTCACACCGAGTTCGCGTGTGACCGTGACCACCACCCCTCGCGCAGCATCGAACGTCGCGCCGCTGTTGTTCTGCCGCGGGGGGAGCTGCCCCGGCGGCGTGCGTTCGACCCACGTCTGGGCGGCGACCGGGGCGGCGAGCTGCGCCAGAGCGATGGTGAGCGTGAGCGCGAACAACCCCAGATGGCGCGCGGCTGTGTGAGGAGTGTTCATGTGGCTCCCAGGATAACGAAAAGCGGCACGCAAGCGAAGGCGGCGGATAGGACTATGACTATGTCGTGGTCGCTGGCGGGTGGTAAGATCAGCTGTTCGTCAGTTCCGAAGGTACGGTTTGGATAGGACTTCCCCATGAGGGGCCCGGATGTAATTTTCGACCTTCGGAAATGGCTGCGAGCAGAGTCGCCGTCGCCAACTTGGCTGGGGTTATGAACGCATCGAACGCTACGGTCTCAAAGCCGACCGGGCGGACGTCATTGTCCCCGCGCTCTACGTGATCATCGCCATGGCGGACATCGCCAACCTCGAGACCATCGCTTGCCCAGGCGTGGGTTTCAAAGAGGGCATCGTTCGCGAGCTCGTCGACAAGCACTACCGCGTCTGGGACTACGCGCGCGAACGTGATCAGCTCTTCGCGGCGGGGTTCCAACTTGGCCGCCGCTACCACTTCGACGAGCGACACGCGACGAGCGATACGCGACGTTGGTCTCGGCCTTCGACTGCGACCTCTTCGACGGCACCATGTCCGTTCATGGCCTTGGCCAAGAAGAGCGCAGCATCTTGCGTCTCGCCGCGTTGCTCCACGACATCGGCGACTTCGTGCATCCTTCGTCGCACCACAAACAGACGCAGTACATCATCGAGAACTCGGACTTCACGGGTCTGCCGCCGGAGCACCGAAAGATCGTCGCGCTCGTGGCACGCTTTCATCGCCGCGCCGCGCCAGCCCTGCGACACGCGAGGTACGCGAGCCTCGGCTCCGAGGATCGCGTACGCGTCAAAGCGTTGGCTTCGATCCTCCGCGTCGCGGACGCTCTGGACCGCGGGCACCGCGGTAAGGTGGAGAGCATCGAGGTGTCGACGAAGAAGGACGCGCTTCAGCTGACGCTGGTGTCCAAAGAAGACCTCTCCCTCGAGACATGGACCCTCGAACGCAAGGCGGGGCTGTTCCGCGATGTGTTCGGGATGAAAGTGCAGACAAAGACGCGCGGAGCCCACGCGTCGGCGACAGCGCCGCCTGAGTCGTGAATCGCTGAGAGAGCTTAGCCGGCTACATCATCGGGCGGCCGTCGTCTTCGATGCAGGTGCCAAACATGGCCTCGGTCAACTCCGAGATCTGCGGGCACGCGTCGACGGCCCCCTCGAATTGATCACTGCAGGCCTCAGAGTCCGTCCCGGACGGCATGCAGCCGAGGGCGCGTACACATGAGAGCTGTGCTTCCGTGGCGTCAAATGTACATTCGATGGCGGCGACGTCGGCGCTGGGCGTGCCTTCTAGAACGCGTTCGTAGCAGTCACGCACGGAGCCTGTAATTGGGGCGAAATCAGGGTTGTCCCGTTCACACGAAGCGCGGTCGGCGGACAAACCATTTTCAACGCTGCAGCCGCAAAAGTAGTCGAGGGAGTCGGCCTGAATATCAAGAGCCCGGTCGACGAGGTCGTCGCCGCAACCCGTGAGTGTCACGAGGGCCAAGGAAAGGAGAACGGTTAGTTTCGTCATGACGGA
>JBLHKB010000632.1:0-3870 GCA_047619315.1 Polyangiales bacterium | reverse complement strand
GTCGTGCTCTTCAAGCAGACCTTTCGCGAAAGCACGCACCGAGGCCAAGTCGCCCAGGTCGAGCGCGCGTGCGCTGGCGATGACGCTCGGGTGCTCTTGTTTCAGAGCGGCGATAGCCTTCTCGGCTTCGCCGACGCGTCGGCAGGCGTACACGAGGGTGGCGCCCTGCTTCGCGAGCTGGTTCGCCGTGACGAGGCCAATGCCGGAGTTTGCGCCGGTGACGACGATCACGCGGCCGCTGAGGTCTTTCGCGAGGGTCTCAGGACTGCATATAAGTGGTTTAGCCATCGAAAATACCTTTCGTTTAGCTCCCGCTTAGAGCCCGCCCTCATCTGTAGGGAGCTAGGCTCTAGGCGTCAAGATGGGTGGTAGCGACAATCGGCGAGGCGAAGTCTTCCCGAACGAAAAACGACACCCTCGGCTTCCAGCAGGCGTTGCTGGCGCGGATCATCCTCGGTGTCGACGGAACAGCGACCGCCCGCGTTGACGACGCGATGCCAGGGGACGTCATCCGGCGACTCGCCCATGGCGCGACCCACTTGGCGTGCCGTCAGCGTTGCGAGGTCTTCACTCGCGAGGTGGTCGGCGATTTGGCCGTAGGTCATGACCTGGCCCGGCGGGATCCGGCGAACCAAAGACCAGATGGGCGAGTCGCCGCTCATCGCCTCTAGCCTTCGCCATCGTCCCGGTGAAAGGGTCCATGGCCGTTCTCCACGGCGATGCGCCGCGTGACCTGATGTGCTTCGTGCGGAAGGAATTCGGCGACGGCGCGACGAAGCTCTGGGTCGCGTAGCCAGTGTGCGCTGTGCACCTCGCTCGGCATGAGCCCGCGCCTCAGCTTGTGCGAGCCTTGAGCGCCGGCCTCGAAGCGTGTCATGCCTTGGGCGATGGCCCGCTCGATGAGCTGGTAGTAGCAGAGCTCAAAGTGCAGCATGTCGTAGTTCTCTTCGCAGCCCCAATAGCGGCCGTAGAGATGTCCGCCCTTTTCGAAGTTCAGGGTGCCGGCGACACAGCGTTCATCGGCGCCCTCGCCGTCGTAGGCGAAGACAGCGACGGCGCGTTTGCCCAAAGTCTCTGCGCCAACCTCGAAGAATGAATCTTCGAGGTAAGGAAACGAGCCTTTGCGTGCGCACGTATCCGCGTAGAAGCGACGGAGACGATTCCAGTCGTCAGGCGTGAGCTCATCGCCGGTCTTGACCTCGATGCGGAGGCCCGCTTCGGTGACGCGCCGGCGCTCTTTCCGTGTCTTCTTGCGCATCGACGAACGAAAGCGCGCCAGGTACGCCGCGAAGTCAGCATCGCCGGCGCTGTGCCAGTGATACTGCATGGAGAGCCGCGGCATGAAGCGTTTGTCGCGACGCACTTCGGCGATCTCAACCTCGTTCAGGAAGAGCAGGTGAATGCTCGAGGCATCGGTGGCTTCCGCCGCCGCGAGGACGCCTTCGAGGAGCGCAGCGACGATGGGCGCGCGCTCGTGATCAGGGTGCACCAAAAACCGATGGCCCGTCGCCGGCGTGAGAGGCGCCATCGAGACGAGCTTGGGGTAGTAAGGGATGCCTGCGCGTTCAGCGCCTCCGGCCCAGCCCCAGTCGAAGATGTACTCGCCGTAGCTGTGCTCCTTCAGGTAGAGGGGGAGGGCGCCGACTAGCTTCCCTTTGTCCCGCGCCACCAAGTGCATGGGGTGCCAGCCACTTTTCCCGCCCACGGAACCGCTTCGCTCGAGGGCGTGGAGAAAAGCGTGCTCAACGAACGGGTCGCTCTCGCCGCTGACGGCGTCCCACTCGGCGGCATCGATGTCATCAAGGCCTTGCTGAACGGTGACTTCCATACTCGCACAGGAGTGTGGGGCGAGCGGATGAATAGGCAAGCGCCGCTTTGGGCGGGACGTGGTTTCAGACTAGCGCGCGAGCTTTTGATTCACGAAGCCGCTCTCCTCGCTGACATCGCGGACGACGTAGGGAGAGAGCCAGTCGGGCGGGGTTGGGATGATATCCGCTGAAGGCAGCTCCACCTCGGCGAGGACAAGTTCACGGTCCGTGAACTCGTCGATCTCCCACACGAGGTCGCCATCGGGGACGACGTAGCGGCGCTTTGATACCCGCGAGCCCTCGGTCAGCGGCCAAAGCTGCTCGAAGACGGCGGCGGTCATAGGCTCCTCGAACTCGATGCGTGAGACGCCACGTCCGGCTTTGATCGTGCGGCGGTACGTGACGCCTTCGGGGCCGACGATGCGTCGTACGCGTTCACGGATGTCGCGACCCGGCAGGTAGCCTTGGTCGAGCTCCAGGCAGGTGTGTCCAGCCACGCCTTTGGGAAGCGCCGTCAGAAGGTATTTGCGCTCGATCTCGAGGTGATCTTGTCCAAACCCGCGGAGCCGTTCGGCGGCGCGGTCAAACCCGTCGAGGAAGCTGCCAAAGGGTGTGGTGTCGCCCGCTCCATGGCGGAGGCCAAGCTCCAGAGCCTTGGCGAGCTGAAGGTTGGCCTGCACCTCCGCCGCGCGGGTGAGCGCTGCGAGGGTTTCACACGCTGCCTCGCCTTCTTCCCTCTCGTCGAGGAGGTCGGCGAGCAGCCGAAGATCGTGCGCGTCCCCAAGCCAGCCTTGAAGCGCTGTGCATTCGTCCACCAGGGGCGCCAGCTCATACGCCCCTCGGGCGATGGGTTCCATCAAATAGCGCAGGGCTTTGATGCGCAGGCGAGCTTTGTGAAGCTCCTTGTCACTGGGGCCATCCGCGAGGCGCGCGAGAGTCTTGCGTGCGCTTGGAAGGATGTGAGCGATGGCGACGCCGCTGTCTGTCGCGAGAGTCGTGTCGAGATTCATCTTCGGCGTCGCGACTGTGGCGAGGCGCTGTTTGACGCTTCCATCCCACTTGGCGAAAGACCGCAGAGCGCGAACAACGCCCTTCGACTTTTTCTTGGGCAAGAGCTTCAGCGCGGTCTCGGGTTCAATTTGATTTTCGTCCGCCAAACGGCGAATCCATTGGCGCTGGACGGCGCGGTCGCGCCCAAGGCTCGTGGCCCGGTGAATGCGTTTCAGAGTGACGAGCTCCTTCTTCGAGAAGAGCGTCGGATGGTGGGCGCCGAGGGCGCGAAGCCGGCGCAGTGACACGCGAAATGAATGAAGCTTCTTCTCGGACGCTCGCTTCAGCAGTCCACGCGCGTCTCGGCGAGCACGTTTGAGCCAGGCAAGCGCTACCTGGCGCAGTGCGACACTCGAAGAGCGAGAACCCAGTTCGGAAGGAAACGCCACCGACGTACCATGAACCAATCGACGAAAAAAAAGAAGCTTGCTGGAAAGAAGCGAGGCTAGGAGCCCCAGAAGAGCCACGCGGTCCAGCCTAAGAACACGGTCTGGGTGGTGAGGCCGTGGAGCACGATGAAGCGAATCGACGCCCCTGGTGTCCTTGGAGGCTGAACGAGCAGCGGCATGAGCGGGACCACCGCAAAAGCAAGCCAGCCGTCGCCGAAGTGCACGTGTCCGGTCCAGCTGAGCCAGTAGAGGGCGATGACGCTGAGTCCGATACAGCTCCACGCGGCGCGGACGATTCCCTTCTTTACAGCGATGGTTCGCTTCTTCGCGCGTCGATCCGCGGCGATGTCTGGGAGCGATGTCGCGATGTTCGCGGATGCGGCCAATAGAACGCAGCCGGCGCCGATGCTCCAGGGGAACGACGCGAGCTCGCCGGCCTGCGCGGCGTAGCCGAAGAGCGGTAGCACGCCGCCGACGCCGAGCCCCTGCAGCCATTCGCCGCCGCCGCGATAAGAGAGGCGTAGCGGTGGATAGCTGTAGGCCCAAAGCAGAACCACCGCTGTGATGGCGAGGACCAGCGGCCAAGGCGAGCGCGTGACGAACAGGCTCCCGAGGACGAGAAG
>JBLHKB010000631.1:0-3872 GCA_047619315.1 Polyangiales bacterium | reverse complement strand
CGTCGCACCGCTCTTGCGAAATCGCTCGGACGACGTGGAGTGGGACGATAAGTTCCCAGGGCATCCACTTTCCAGATGCCGCCGCTACATGGACTCACTCGGCGAGTCGATCACGCTCGCCGATCATGTGGTTTCTGCCGCGCCGTTCACGGGACCCTCGGCGCCTGTGGTAGAGGTTCCAGCCGAGACTCATTAGACCGTCACTTGTGGCTTCATCCGTTGGCGTCCACGGCTCATCCGTATCGCGAACGCTTACGACGACGACACCGACAGGTCGATGGTGTTGACACCTGGGACCGAACTCTTTCCAACGGAGACCTGGAAGTCCCAGTGGGTCCCGTCTACTTGTGGTGCGGTGACGGAGAGCCGACCTGAAGCGATTCTTCCAGCGCGTTCCAGGAAGTCGAAGTATGCATCCCGCTGACTCTCGACGCGGATCTCGAGTTCGCAGTCAAACCGGGTAAACCGTGGATCGGGGGGATATATTTCCACGTTCGCGTTGGCTACCTCGAGCTCGAGAATCGACGTGAGCGTGTTCAGTATTTCGCGGGCCTTCCTGAGATGTTGAGTGTGCAAGTATCTTGTCACCAGCACAGACGCCGTCTTCATTTCCGAACTGTAGCCTTCGCGGCCGCTCTGCGTCACTTGGCGTGATGGGTCCTCGAGCCACCCGGCCGTTTTTGCGTCCGATTCATGTCACACCGGCGTGCGATCATCGACGCATGACTGCCGCGATCATTAAGCTTCACACTCCGCCCTCACCCGCAGAGCTCGAGGCTGAACTCGCGCAGCTCTCCGCGCGTATCGACGCTGCAACGCATCGGCAGCTGACGCTCATTCGCGCCATCGACGAGGCCGAGATCTGGGCCGCGCAGGGGGCTCGGAGTTGCGCGGCTTGGCTTGGGTGGCGCATTGGGCTTGGTGCGGGTTCGGCACGCGAACGAGTGCGAGTGGCGCGGGCGCTCGCGGGCCTTCCGGCCATCAACGCGGCGATGTCGGAGGGGCGGGTGAGTTTCTCGAAGGCGCGGGCTTTGACTCGGGTGGCGACTCCTTCGAACGAGAGGGACCTGTTGAACATGGCGCTTGCTTCGACAGCGGCTCAGTTGGAGCGGATTTGCAGCGGACTGAAGCGGGCGTTGGTGGGGGAGTCGGAAGAGGGTGAAGAGGCTGAAGTGGGGGCGGAACGCTACGTTCAGATGCGGACGATGGCGGATGGGACGCGGGAGGTTCGGGCTCGGCTTTGCGCCGATGAGGCCGCGTTGGTGATGGAGGTGCTGCATCGGGTTCGTGAGGGGCTTTCGGAGGAGTGTTCTTCTGGTGGTGAAGCGTCGCGGCCCGGCTTGGCGGATGCGCTGGTTCGTCTGGTGCAGGGTGGTGGAATGACGGGGGTGGCGGATAGCGAGGATACGCAGGTCACTTTTGCTGCGCCTCGCGAGGTGGTGGTGCATCTGGAGCACGATGCGCTGGGCGACTTGGCGGCGACGCTTGATGATGGCAGCCGCGTTCCCGCGGAGACGTTTCGGCGGGTCGCTTGCGACTGTGCGCTGCGCTGCACGTTGGAAGATGCGGGCGGTGTTGAAGGCGGCAGCAGCATTGATGTGGGACGGCGAACGCGGAGTATTTCGCCGGCGTTGCGCCGCGCGCTGAGCCGGCGCGATGATGGGTGTCGCTTTCCGAGCTGTGCTTGTAGACGCTACTTGGATGCGCATCATATCGAGCACTGGACGCATGGCGGGGAGACGACGATGTCGAACTTGGTGACCCTGTGTACGTTTCATCATCAGTTGCTGCGCGAGGGCGGTTGGCAGGTGCGGGTGGAGGGGGATGACTTTGTGTTCCTGGATCGGGAAAGGCGGGTTCGAGAGGCGTCGCCGCCGTTGGCTCTTGCGAACGACGATTTGGTGACGAGCGTGGGGGTGCTGCCGACGGATGGGGATCCGACTTTGACGATCGGCTGGGATGGGCGGCCAGTAGACTATGACCATGTGATTCATGCGCTGATGAACTGAGCGAGAGCAGCACCGACGAAATCAATTTTGGCGCGGATCGAAGCAGACGCCATCAGCACTCGTGCGCCGGTCGTTGGGAGACAAGTCTACGTGCGTCGACGACGAACACGAGGTTCGCCGGGAGCTTCGGCTCGTCTTCATACCGGAGGTTGAGCTGGGCCAAGTTGCCGGACATCCTGCCAGCATGATCAAGTCCGCTGGGCTCCTGCTCCTCATCATATCTCTGAGCGGCTGTGGTGAATTCGCAGAGCTTCATGGGGCTATTGTTTGCGCATGCGAGCGCCGGACAGAATGTGCCCCCGCTGGAGGGTTCTATTCCTCTGGCGCGCCACCTCCGAGTTGCGACGAATACGCGGACGCGGTCGTGGAGTTGGCATCAGAGAGCGACTCGGAATGCATCGACGCCCTGACGACCTACCACAACATCGAAGCGAACGCTGAGTGCGGCGACCCGCTCGAATGTGAGTGGCTGGATGTCCGCGCAGTTTGCGACGCTCAAGTTCTGCTTCGTGTTCTCAGCCCGGTTCCGCGGGACTGCTCTCCCTGAATGATAAGGAGAACCGCCCACTTGTGAGACGGCGCAAAGTGGATGTACTTGTAGAACGTTCTTCCCCAACCCTGATAGTCGAACCTGAGTTCTCGTAGAGAAGTTTGCGTGGTGACCTCAGTAGAGAAGTTTGCGTGGTCCCCAAGTTCACGTGCCGGGGTCGTGATATAGGCGGTGGGGGAGTCGAATGGGAATACACACCACTGCTACGCTAAGCGGGGGAATCTGGAAGGCCGCGAGGTGAACGAAGGAGCGGAGCGGCTGCCAACGTCACACTGGACTTGCGGGACGCGCTTGGTATCTAGCGACATGAGCTTTCCAACCGTAGTTCACAACCTTGTCCAGGGGATTCCAGCCCTTCAGTATGTTCTAAACGAGCTGATTGAAGATTGGCGCCCTGAGCCCATCCCAATCACTGTTTGCCTCGGAGAGCTTGGACAAGCTCTTGTCGAACACGGTGAGATCTCTCTTGAGCAAGTGACTCGGGTTTTTGAGCGGGTGGAAACGATTCTCCGCGATGGCACGGAATCTGAAAAAGACGGAATCGCCACTGGCTTCCTCGAAGCTATCTTGACCGCCACAGACGAGGCTCCTGCTTCCCGTTGGATTCTCACTCATGCGGGTCCAGGTGCGAGAGCATACATTCTTGAATGGAATGCTTTCTGCGGGCTGGGACCGCCCGACCCACTGACGGATCCGAACCTCGGGCAAGACGGAGTCCACCAGGTGCGCGGCGACGAATGACATGCGTCGAGAAAAGACGCGCGAGAGAGTCGCCGATGATCGTCGAGCGCAGATGGCCCACGTGCATTTGCTTGGCGATGTTCGGCGACGAGTAGTCGATGATGGTGGCGAGCCAACTCGGCTCGAGACGCAAGTTGATGAAGCCCGGTCCAGCGACGCTCGCTTCGCTCACGGCGTCCGTGGCGAGCATGGCTTCCGCGACGGGGCCGGCGAGGTCCCGCGGCGATTTGCCGAGCTTCTCGGCGAGGCCCATGCAGCCGTTGATCTGATAGTCGGCTCTCCTTCGACGAGGCGCTGAGTTTCCCAGTCCACGCGAGGGCTCCCCATGAGCCCGTGCCTTTTGCCGCCGCGCTCAAACGCGCGGCGACCTGCTCCCACTGTGTATTGGGTATCACTCAGAACTTGTAGTAGCGATCGGTCATGCGATCGATCGTGCGATCGATCATGCGATCACTCAAACATGAACACGCCGAGGAGGTCTTCGGTGCTCGATATGTAGGTGCGCCCGCCACCTCGCTCGCGCCAGCTGTAGGCGCGGAACTGGTAGACCATCCCTGGCTCAAGAGACTGCT
>JBLHKB010000630.1:0-3875 GCA_047619315.1 Polyangiales bacterium | reverse complement strand
GGCGCGGCGGGACTGGGCCGTCGATTCATGAGCCACTGGACCAATGCGCCGGCCACGGGTCGCCCACGCTCATCTACGACGCGACCACGCAATGTGGACCCTGCTTCCAGTACAATACGAAGCTCTTCGTCGGATCCAGCGGCACTCGCCCGGCCCGGTAGATAGCCGCTCGCTTGCGCGAGATAGGACCGTTCGTACGCGACGGGCAGGAGAGGCTCGATGTGAAAGCGCCCATCGGCCCCGCTCATCGTCCGGATGGGAGCGAGTGCGAGTCCGCCGTCGACGACGAGTACTTCGGCGCCGGCGATAGGCGCACCCTCTGAATCGATGACGATGCCGCTGACGTGATCACCTGGCACCATCTGCAGAGGGATAAAGAGAGCGTCGCCGGCTTCGAGGGTGATGCCCGAGCGCGGGGGAGAGCGCTCGTGCGTGGCGCGTGCCCAGAGTTCGTAGACGCCGGGCGCGATGTCATCGATTCGGTAGCGACCATCATCGTCGCACTCGTATTCGCGCGGCGGCCACACTCCGCTGCCCGCGAGGATGACCGTCGCGCCGCGGGCTGGCTGTCCCTCCGCGTCACGGACGACGCCGGCGAGGGTTCCAGAAGGAGTGAGGACCAGCCGAAGGTTGCCCCGCCCGACATCTGCGACCACGCTTTCGGTCGCGAAACCTGGCGCCCGAGCAACGACTCGTACGGTCCCCGGCGCTACGTCTGAGAGCGAAAACCCGCCGGAGGTGTTGGTCCGGGTTTCGTGACCGACCTCATCGGTGATGTCCCCGTTTTCGCCGATAATCCACGCTTGGATGTCACACTCCACGGGGACTCCGCTGGTGTCGACGACATGCCCACCAAGCGTCGCTGGCCGAACCAGTTCCACTTCATCCACGCCTGCTTCCACGAACGCCCGTGCCCATCCGCTGGCGCTCACCCGGGCGGGCGACTCGGGGTCCCATGGAACCAAACCGTCTTCGTCGCTGAGTAGCGCTTCGTCCTGCCATTCGACGCGAGCATCGAAGATCGCGTGTCCTGCACCAAGGACGCGCAACGTGGGCGTGCCGTTTGTGGCTTGGCGCGCTTCGCCCGCGCCCGTGAGACGTGGCCCACCTAAAGCGCACGCTGCCACGCCGAGGAGACCCACCAAAAGTCCGCTCCAGCCGACGTCTTTGGAAACGCTGCGCTTTGGCTCCGTCGCCACAGGCGCGAGTATGGACTGAATCCGGCGCCTAAGCTGCTTTCCCTACTGGATCGACTGTTTGCTAGGAATCGCCGTCAGTGGTAGCGAGAGGCTTCATGGAGATGCAAAAGCGTCGTTTTCTACCGTCTTTGGGCGCGAGGTGAAAGCCCCACCGCCGCCACCTCCTGGATGCGCTTCGGATTCCATTGTGATGCAGTTTGCCGTCGCACGGGAGCACGCCGGCATGCGTCTGGATCGCTTCATCCAGAACCGCATCCCGAGGCTTTCCCGCACCCGAGCGAACCGAGTCGTGAAGAAATGCGCGTTTCGTGCAGACGGCACGCCCCGGCGTCCAAGCGAGCGAGTGAAAGCCGGCGAGATCGTTTGGATCGTGCGGCCGCCGATGGACGAGCCCAAGGTTCCTCTCTACTTCGGTGTGGTTCACGACGATGGTCAAGTCTTGGTGATCAACAAGCCGCCGGGCCTGCCGATGCACCCCACCGCAACTTACTACAAACACACACTCAGCTTCTTGCTGCTTACGGAGTATCCCAATCGATCCCCGCAGTTTGCTCACCGCCTCGACCGCGAGACGAGCGGCCTTGTGATTTGCGGCTGGGATCGCGATGCGGAGATTGCGCTCAAGAAACAGTTCGAGCGACGTAACGTTCAGAAGACTTACCTGGCCATCGTCGAGGGCGTCATGAGGGAGGACGAGGGCCTTATGGTCGAGTCCATGGCGCCGGTGGAGAAGGGTCTTCACATCATGATGGAGCTGCGCGAGGACGGCCTCAAGGCGGAGACGCGCTACGTCGTTCTGGAACGTACGGACAACACGACGCTCGTCGAGTTGCATCCGCATACTGGGCGGCAGCACCAGCTACGCGTGCATTTGGCGGGAATCGGTCATCCCATCGTCGGTGACAAGCTCTATGGGCCCGGCGGCCCGGAGAACTTCTTGCAGCACATCGGCGGAGACCGGAGCCAAGAGCTCTTGGACCGGCTGGGACACCCTCGGCAAGCACTTCATGCACATCAGTTGAGCATTGGTCATCCCTCCGGTGGCCAAGCCGACTATGAAGCACCGCTCTCCGCGGACTTGGTTGAGCTTTGGGAAAATCGCAAGAGGGGCGTGATGACGCCGGTCTCTTTTGAGTCCCTTGAAGCCGCGGGTCCTGACGAAAACTAGTTCTGGTGAACGATGACGCGCCCAGGTTGTCCTTCACGCTCGACGCCACGACGTCGCTCGGCCAGGTAACGAACCCGCGAGACCACTTGCTCGGTACCAGGGGACAGGTGCCAGCGAGCTATGGTGGAGCCGTCCTCGTCCGCGGCCCAGATAAGAAAAAGCACCATGGGCTGACTTTGAATACGACGTTCGTTAGAGCGAATGCCCGTGAATCCAAGCTCCCCCTGATGTGACTCCAACGCGATTTCGCCTGACCCTTCGCCCAATACCGAAGTGTCCACGACAGAGTTGAGGCGGAATGTCGTCCTGCCCTCCGGGTCAATGTCCGTACGAAGCGTAGGCACATTGACGATGGCGATGATATCCGCTGTGCGAACTCGCGAGTCGAGTTCCTGGGACCAGTCGTCCCGCCATCGCCCCTGGAGGATTTCCGGGTCATCGACGAAATCAGCGCCGTTTTCGTAGACGGTCTCAAGCTCTGCGGGGAGCGGAGCGGCCACGGGTGGAGCGGCTGCGGCGGAACCGCCGCAGGCGACGACGAGAAGGAGTCCCATGGCGCTTGATCGCATGCTGCGACTCTAGGGCAGGCGCGATTTTGGGCAACGTGGCAAGGCGTTTTAGTTGAGCTTTCGGGTCGTTCGCGCTTGCTCAAGAGGTGCCGGCGCGGCCCCCGCGGGTGACGGCGAGAACGTGGCGTACGGAGCGTCTGCGGGCAGGTCCGCGGCAAGAAGGTTGTTGCCGTACTCCCCCGCGTCATCGGAAAAGTCGATGACGCAGTCCTCAAGCATTCGAAGGTCCTCGTCGATCTCATTCTGCCAGATGTGCTTCATGAAGCGCGCGAGCCGTGTGCGCCGGTACTTGGGCGCGAACTCCCGGAGAAAGCGAATGAGGCAGTCACGGAACTCGAGGGCGCTCTGAAAGCGTTCGTCCCTCTCTTTCGCCATCGCCCGCGTCACGATGTCGATCATTACTTGAGGAATCGCAGGATTGAGCGTGCGGGGCTCGGGGAAACGAGCGTCGCGAACCGCGAAGATGAGGTCGAGCTCCGAGCGTGCTTTAAATGGAGCTTGCCCAGTACAGAGTTCGTACAAAACGCTCCCCGCGCTGAAGACATCACTGCGATGATCGAGGGGGTCGCCGAATGCTTGCTCCGGCGACATGTACTTGACCTTGCCTTTGATGATGCCGGTTTGCGTCTGTACGCGATTGAGTTTCGCTTTGGCGATTCCGAAGTCACAGATCTTCACGTCACCGTCGTAACCGATGAGCACATTCGAGGGGCTGAAGTCACGATGAACGACGCCCAGTTTCTGGCCTTCGTCGTCCGTGGCGTTGTGCGCATGGTGAAGGCCGTCGAGAGCCCGAGCCATCACGTAGGCAATGTCCGCGAAGGTCATCGCCATTCTCGTCTTTCGCGCTTTTTCCACTGTGGAGCGGAGGTCCTTCCCGTCGACGTACTCCATCGCGATGAGCAGCTGCTTGTCGATGTCGACGAGCTCATATACGTG
>JBLHKB010000629.1:0-3881 GCA_047619315.1 Polyangiales bacterium | reverse complement strand
GGAGGCTCTCTTCGATGGCCGGGCGAATCGGCGCCGTGAGCGCTCGCGTGAGTCGGCGATGGCGGCGAATACCCACGGCCATGGTCAGGGAAAACCCGACGGCGGCGACCATCACAGGCCACGCCTCGTCTTGCGCGAAGCCAAGGGCAGCGAAGGGGCCGAAGACGACGAGCGCTTTCAGTGTCCAGGCGATGAGGGGGCCAAACATCGCGTCAGCGTAGGGCACATCTCCAAGGAGCGCAGGGCCTCAGGGGGGCCTCACAGAGAAAGGTTTGGCCACGGAGACACCACTCAAGGCTCCTCACCCCCTCAATCCTAGGACCCCGCGCCGTACTCTTTTCGGCATGGATGAGCTGGACCGTGGAGAAGAACTTCGGAGGCAAGCGACGATCTTGCGGTCCGAGGACCGAAGCGCGGCGGGGGCCCTCTACTTGGAGGCCCGGGAGCTGTTTCAAGGCGCGGGCGCCTTTGCTAGCGCTGGCATGTGCACTCTGGCGATGGCGCAGATGGCCGCCGAGGACTTCGACCTGGAGACCGCGCATTACCTCGGACTCCTCGCAGCGGATGGGCTCGCCGGTGCCCCAGATACTCAACACAAAGCCTATATGATCGCGGGCCGTGCCGCGCTCGCCTCCGGGGCCGACGAAGATGCGCGAAACTGCTTCCTTGCCGCCACGGATGGGCCTCTCGCCTGGCAGGCGCTCGAGGCCTTAGCGTCGATCGAGTTTGAGCGAGGCAATCTACTGGGTGCCGAAGAGTGCCTCCGCGAAGCGTGGTCACGGTTGCCGGCGGACGGCCCCGCCGTGGCCGTCGCTCTGCTGCGCGAACGCTTCGGCGACCTGGCGTTCAAACGCGGTGACACCGTCAGCGCCATCATCTCGTATCGAAGCGCCGTGGCGAGCCTCGCTCGCTGCCCCGCCGCCGAGAGCCAGCTGATGCGTGCGCGCTTGATCACGGATATCGGTGACCTCCAAGCGTCCATGGGCGCGGTTCGCGATGCGCTTCAGTCCTATGAGACGGTGCGCGAGTACTATGTCTCGGCAAACCTCTTGCGCCGGTCCGAGCGTATCAACGACCGCATCGCCGCCCTCACGTGGCGACGCAGCGGCTGAACCATGGACTCAGCGCAGCAGCGAGGGGTCAAAGTGGGCCGGCGCGTCGTAGCCCAGTAGCTGAAGCGTGGTCGCTGCGAGGCGCGTGAGTGACGCAGCTGTGGTGTCGGCGAGGTGGAGCGGGTAGCCCGGCGCCCAGACGACACACGGCACCGGGTTGAGGCTGTGGCTTGTGCGTTTTGCAAGCACACCGTCTTCGCTGCGTTTGAACGCCCCGCTCTTCTTGTCGCGCTCAAACATCTGGTCGGCGTTGCCGTGATCGGCGGTGACGATGAGTGCCCCCCGCATCTCTTCGATGACCGGGAGCAGGCGCGCCAACTGAAGGTCGACGACCTCGACGGCGACGATGGACGCGTCGAGCTCGCCAGTGTGACCCACCATGTCGCCGTTGGCGTAGTTGATGCGCAACGCTTTGGCGCCTCCGCGGAGGGCTTCGATGGTGCGATCGGTGATCTGCGCTGCTTTCATCCAGGGGCGCTGCTCGAAGCGAACGTTGTCGCTGGGGATCTCCACGTACTCCTCGAGGGCCTCATCGAATTTGCCGCTGCGGTTGCCGTTCCAGAAGTACGTCACGTGGCCAAACTTCTGTGTTTCGGAACACGCAAACTGACGAACGCCGGCGCGGGCCAGATACTCCCCGAGGGTGCGATCGATCTTCGGGGGCTCCACGAGGTAGCGCTTCGGCACGTGGAGGTCCCCGTCGTACTGCATCATTCCGGCGTAGAGAACATCCGGACGATCCCCGCGCTCGAGCTCGCTCAAGGCGTCGTCATCAAAGGTCCGGGAGATCTCGATGGCGCGGTCCCCCCGAAAGTTAAAGAACACGAGCGAGTCGCCGTCCTGAATGCGTCCAACGGGTCCTTCGTCGTCCGTGATGACAAAAGCCGGCATGAACTGGTCGCTTACGTCGAGCACATTGTGAAAGTGTTCCACGGCCTCCGTCGTCGTCCCGAAGACGTGTTCAGCGTTGCCATGCACGTGCGCGTCATAGCCTTGCTGGACCATCGCCCAGTCCGCTTCGTAGCGGTCCATGGTCGTGGTCATGCGTCCGCCCCCGCTGGCGATTTTGCAGTCGCCACCGACCTCCGCGAGGACGCCTTCGAGCGCGTCAACGTACTCTTGGGCGCTGCGCTGCGGGACGTCGCGGCCATCGAGGAGCACGTGGACGCGAATCCGCTCCACGCCGTCCTGACGCAGGCGACGGATCATGGCGAAGCAGTGATCTTGGTGGGAGTGGACGTTGCCGTCGGAGAGAAGCCCCATCAAGTGAAACGTCCCGCCGGAGGTGGCGCGCTCGACGAGCTCTTTCCAGGTGTCGCCTTCGAAGAGTTCACCGCTCTCCACGGCGTGGTTGACGCGTTTGGCGCCCTGGTCGATGACCCGGCCCGCGCCGATGGCGTTGTGGCCCACCTCGCTGTTTCCCATGTCGTCATCACTCGGCAGACCCACGGCGGTGCCGTGAGCGATGAGGTCGGTGGATAGACTGCTTTGACGCAGACGATCCAAGTTCGGGGTACGAGCCAGGAAGACAGCGTCTCCTTCATCTTCCGCCCCAAGGCCCACGCCGTCCATCACGATGAGCAGCACGGGGCCCTCCACGCCGTCGAAGGTGGGGTGTTTCGCAAGGGTGAAGGATTCGTCGCTCATGCTCCTGTCATAGCGAGCCACGACGCTGCGGACAACGCCTTCGTCAGGACTGCGAACGAAGCGCGCGCGTGGCCAGTTCGATCATCTGACCCGGAAGCGCCGGGCCGTAGGACGGCGTCGCGTCAAAGGTCGCGCTGCAGTAGTTGGCGAACCGAACCAAGCTCGAAAACTCAGGGCGTAAGAACTCGGCGATGTCGTCGTCCGAAGGGTAATCAAAAGTCTCTGCCCTCTCGATCCAGCCTCCCGGTTCAAGGAACTGAGCCCTGTACGAGCTGGCGTTCGGCAGGATCATGTCGATTCGCGACCGCTGGCGACGTGCTTTCCCACTCGTGCCATCCTCGATGGCTTGGGTATACTCCCGGAAACGTTCGAGGCCGCCTGGCACGGTCTGAACGAGCTGCAGATCAAAAACGGGCATGCCCTCATGAAAAACAAAGTTCAGATGACGATAGACGCTCTCGGGCCGTGCATGCAGTCCGTGGCCTGCACGAAAGTGGTCGAGGCCGACCTCCATGAACACGATGGGGGTTCGCATCAAGGGGTGACCGAGAGGCGCGCCGGCGTAGCGAGCGTCATCGCCCTCGTCGGGGAGAATCACGTAGGGCGCCATTTCGATCTGGCCGCAGAGCAGCTGCCACTTCGTCGGAATGCGCTTGATCAGGCCGGCATCGAGAAAGGGACGCAGGCGCTGTGCGGCGTCGCGAGAGAGTCGGTCGCGAGAAAAAGGAGCCATCGTCGCAACTTTAGCATGCTCACCCTGGCCGTGCTGTTCTTCGCGTGCGGCGACGACTCCACACCGGACGCAGCCCAAGATACCGGTGGTGACGATGTGGAACGCGTGGACTCTGGAGATGACGCAGCGCCCATCGACGCGCAGGCGGACGCCACAGACGCTGGGCCGGCGTCCTGCGACGAGGCTCTTGCCGTTCGTGGGGGCTCCATCGCCGAACCCGACCTGAATGAACTCAGCGGTCTCGTCGCTAGCCGAACGCAGCCAGGCGTTTTCTTCGCCATCAACGACTCCGGCGACCCGGACCTCTTCGCCATCGACGAGAGCGGTGCCGCCTTGGCGCGCTACCACCTCGATGGCGCGAGAAATCGCGACTTCGAAGACATCACCAT
>JBLHKB010000628.1:0-3889 GCA_047619315.1 Polyangiales bacterium | reverse complement strand
ATCCATGGTGGAGCGAATCCGACCGTGCGCCTGTGTAGAGCGACCGAGCCAGCCGCTTTGGCGCGCACGTTGAAAGCGCTCAATGTCGAAGGAGCTCACGCCCAGTCGAGCCCAATGTCTACGGAGGGGGCGGAATGCGTGAGTGCACCCACGCTGATCACATCCACGCCGAGGGTGGCAAGGAGCGGGATACGTTCGAGAGTAATACCGCCGCTGGCTTCGAGAATGGTCGGGCGTGTTGCGTTTATACGGGCGTAGGCGACCGCTTCTTTGACAGCATCGTTGTCGAAGTTGTCGAGCATGATGATGTCGGCGCCAGCGCGAATCGCTTCAGCGAGTTGGTCCATGCGGTCGACTTCACACTCGATGCGCGTGGTGTGTGGCGCGTTGGCGTGTGCGCGCCGGACCGCTTCTCCCACACTGCCGCAGGCGGCGATGTGGTTGTCCTTGATCATGACAGCGGAGCTTAGATCGTTGCGGTGGTTGTGCGCGCCGCCGCAGCGAACGGCATAGCGCTCAAGCGCGCGGAGACCTGGCGTGGTCTTTCGGGTGTCGGCGATGCGGCAGTTACTCTTGTCTGGAAGAGCCTCGACGTAGCGACGTGCGATGGTCGCGATAGCGCTCATGCGTTGGGCGAAGTTGAGCGCCACTCGCTCGCCCAACAGAATCGAGCGAGCCGGTCCGGAGACTCGTGCGGCGACATCGCCCTTCACAAGAGCATCTCCGTCTTGGCGCTCTTCGGTGACTTTGACGTGCTCGTCCACCAGTCGAAATACGGTTTGGATGACTGGCAGCCCGCACAAAACCAGTGAAGCTCGCGCACGAAAAATCGCATCGCCTTTGGCGTCGCCGGACACCACGGACGAGGTCGTCAGATCGCCACGGCCAATGTCCTCTTCGAGTGCGTTGCGAACGATACGTTCCAGGACGATGCGTTGAGGGGAGCTTGCGGTTAGCGCCATTTTTCGGTCGGCCATCCTTGCCGTTTTGCGACGATGCGAAGTCGCGGGTCGGGGTTGATTACGCGCGCTTCGCCTACTCGTTGAAGCATCGGGAGGTCAGAAATACTGTCGGTGTAGAAAACACTCTGGTCGAGATCGATGTTGTGGGCGGAGGCAAAGCGCTCCGCGATGTGAACTTTGTGTGGGCCGTAGCAGAGCTGTTCACAGCGGCCGGTAAGCCTACCTTCTTCGACTTCGAGCTGCGTGCAGAGAACGTGTTCGATGTCCAGGTCGCGGGCGAGGGGCTCCACGGCGTAACGCGTCCCGGCGCTGAGGATGACGGGAATGAAGCCGTCCGCACGTCTGGCTTCCACTTCGATTCGCCCTGCGGCGCTAATGTGTGAACGAACGCGCTCGGCGTACCAAAGCGCGAGCTCGTCTTCAAAGTGCTCCTCATCGAGGCCGGCGACATCTTGGATGCCGTGGCGTGCGAGAGCTTCTGCGTTGAGAACCCCGAAGGTGTATCGAAGGAGCCACGAGCCGACGCGCACCATGTCACGTAGGCCCACTTCGCCGCGCTGGTAGCGCCACTGCATATAGAGCGTTCCAGTGTTCCGGCGAACCAAGGTACGGTCCATGTCGAAGAAGGCTGCGCGATTCATGTGAGAACCCAACCGCGATACAGAAGTTCGCCGTAGACGTTGCACAGGGCGTGGAAGACGATGGCTGCGCCGATGCCGCCACGTCGTGCTCGAAGCAGCCCAAAAAGAAAACCTGGAAAAAACACGGCGAGTCGGGCTGGATTGAAGTCGTCGACGAGGAAATGGATGAGCGCAAAAAGAAACGCTTGCAGAAGGAGTGCGCCCATGTGGACGCCGCGCCAAGGCTCATCGCTCCCGGACGGACGAAAATGGTCGTTGAGGCGAGTCTGGACGAAGCCTCGGAAGAAGGCCTCTTCCGGTAGGGCCACGACGATGAACTGGGCGAGGGCAAACGACGCGAAGTCCGCGCTCAGAACGAGTGTGGGCAGCCCCTCCAGGTCGTTCCAGTACCCGAAGGCGAAGAGATAGGGCGGAAATACGAGGAGACAGAGCCCCAGCGCGACGCCGAGTTCGACGGCAATGGCCCGACGATTGTCTCGCAGAAGACGACCCAGGTCGTACAGACCCAGAGGACCGGCGGCGTGTTCGTTTTCTTCGGGCGGCGCGAGGAGTCCGCCGAGGGCGATGCCATAACGGTCGAGGGAGCTACGACTGCGTCCAACCCGTTGAAGCGCGGCGCCCAAAAAGATCGCGGCGACAACCAAGCCGATGTAGTCGTGAAGCGCTGGAACGCCGCGGAGTCGGGTCACAGCGAACGTGAGAAGGGACACGACGAGGTAGGTCCCGAGGACGTCTCTCCATGGGCGTGTCGCCATGAACCTCTCTTATCACGCTGCGCCGAGATGAAAACGCGGGGTCTTTGGAGCCGGTTCCAGAAATGCCCCTTAGGGGTCTTGCGGTACCGCGGGGTACGGGTAGGTTGCTCCGATGATTCCTGAGGAGACCATCGCTCAAATCCGCGAACGCGTGGATATCGTTGCGTTGGTTGGGGAATATGTGCGGCTCTCCAAGTCTGGGGCGAGCTTCAAAGGTCTTTGTCCGTTCCATGCGGAGAAGTCCCCGAGCTTCTACGTCCACCCTCAGCGTCGGTTCTTCCATTGCTTTGGCTGTCAGGCCTCTGGTGACGTGTTTTCGTTTCTCACCAGGCTTGAAGGGCTGCCCTTTCCTGAGGCGGCCTCGCGCTTGGCTGATAAGGCTGGCGTAGAGATTCCCGTGTCGGACCCAGCCGCGGAAGCGGACCGGCAGCGGCGCCGCAATCGTGAAGAGCGTCTCGTCGAGATCACCGATGCCGCCGCCGGCTTCTTCGCGCGCTGCCTTAGAGAGCACCCCCTTGGCGGGATGGCACGGCAGGTCTGTGATGAACGCGGCCTTTCCAAAGAGTCCGTGGAGAACTTTCGGTTGGGGTACGCACCTCACGCCTGGGATGCCCTTGGCGCGTTTCTTCGTGAAAAAGGCTTTTCGCTGGAAGACGCCGAAGCAGTCGGTCTTGTGGTTCCGCGTCGCGGCTCTGGACACTACGATCGTTTCCGTCACCGGCTGATGTTCCCCATCTGTGATCACCAGGGACGGATCGTCGCGTTTAGCGGACGAATTCTCCCGCCGCCGCCTGGTGAAGACCAAGAGCGCGAGGCTGGAGCGAAGTACATCAACAGTCCAGAAGGGCCGCTTTACACCAAAGGGCAGGTCCTTTTTGGACTGCATGAAGGACGTGTAGAGACGCGGCGAACAGGGTGGTGTCTGCTGTGCGAAGGGAACTTCGACTTGGTGAAGCTACACCAAGCAGGCTTCGCGAACTCCGTCGCTCCCATGGGCACCGCTCTGACGCCGCAGCAGGCAGGACTGCTGAAACGCTTCGCAACGCGCGTGATCTTGCTCTTTGACGGAGACGCCGCCGGCCGAAAAGCGATTCGTGCGTCGTACCCACTGTTGACGAAGGCTGGCCTCGCCGCGTCGGTCGTCGCGCTCCCTGCAGGGGATGACCCAGACACATTTCTTTCGGCCCACGGAAGCGAAGCCCTTCGAATGCGAGTGGATTCAGCGCCCAACATCGTCGAGTACCTTATCGACCAAGGCGCGACGGAAAGCGCAGGCGACCCCAGTTTGAAGGCGAAAGCCATCGAAGACCTGGGTCCGGTGCTTCGCGCGATCGACAACCCCGTTGAGACACGACTCTACGTGGAGAGGATCGCCCAGAAATTCGAGGTCCGTGACATCGATGCGGTCCGCCAGCAGCTGCGCCGGGGATTGCGACAGGGCCGAAACCCTCGACAGCGTCAGGAGCCACGTCCAGCTCCAGGGCCCAAACCAGTCGAGCGGCGAGCACCTTCAAACCCCTTGGAACTCGAA
>JBLHKB010000627.1:0-3909 GCA_047619315.1 Polyangiales bacterium | reverse complement strand
ACGCACGAGGGGGTGAATCTGCGCATTCAACACCCGTGGATAGAAGTGACGCTCGGGCTCAAAGTCGCCGGGTCCGAAAGTTTCAATGGACTTCATGATGCACCTAGGACCCGCGTTTCAATGTGCGCGACGCTGTGGGGCCACATCGTCGTCGTTGGATTCAGCGAAGCCCCGGGCAGCCGGCCGTCCCCTCGGAGATTTGCCGGTCTAGCCTTCGACACGGTCTTCACCTCTGCGCCGAGTATTCGTCGCCTGGGTGACGGCGTGTTCGATGACCGCCTTGGCCACGTTGACTCCTGTGGCGGACTCGATGCCGCCGAGTCCTGGCGACGAGTTGACCTCGATGACCAATGGACCGTCTTTCGAACGGATAAGGTCGACGCCCGCGATACCAAGATTCATCGCACGTGCGGCTTGCACAGCGAGGGTGCGCTCAGCCGAGGTGAGCTTTACTTTATGGGCTGAACCGCCGCGATGGAGATTGGCTCGAAACTCGCCGGGCGCGGCTTTGCGAACCATGGCAGCGATGACCTTTTTGCCCACCACGAAACAGCGGAGGTCTTCGCCCGCGGCCTCAGCGACGTATTCCTGAATGAGAATCTGAGCGCCGAGGGACCAAAATGCTTCGATGGCGGAGAGCGCAGACGTTCGATTGTCGGAGCGAACGACGCCGATGCCTTGAGTCCCCTCGATGATCTTAACGATGACAGGCGCGCCACCGACGGCGTCGAGGAGCGCAGCGGCGTTTCCACTTGGATGACCAAAGGCGGTGCGGGGCATTCGAATACCTTTTCGCGCCATTAGTTGAAGCGAGCGGAGTTTGTCACGCGAACGCGTGATCGCCTGCGCCTGGTTCGGAACGTAGACGCCCTGCATTTCAAAGTGACGCACGATGGAGGTGCCGTGATACGTCGTCGACGCCGAAACGCGTGGGATCAAGGCATCAAAGATGGGTAGCGGAGCGTCGTCGAGATAGACGTCCACCTCGTCCGCAGACATCGTGATGTGACATCGAAGGTAATCGATGACTTGCATCGAATGACCCGCGAGTTCCGCCTCTTCGACGAGACGCCTAGAAGACCCGTTGTCGGGGTATTGGGTGAGCAGACCAAGCTTCATATCGCCATCCTCTCCGATGACGGATTTTGGAGAAGTTGTCTGGCGTCGGGTAGTGAAATCGTCCGGCCCCGTGTCGAATTCGGGGCGGGGTATTCTCGAGCTTGATCGCCAAAGCTCGCCTGAGCCGTCGCCATTTCAGGACCCAGGCGGGCCGAACGCCGCTCAGTCCGGCGGCGTCGGCGGGACGACGCGGAAGCTCATCTCCGGCGTCCGATTTCGATGGATGGCGTTGCTCACTTCGAAGCGAAGTCGGCCACGCAGAACCGCAATCGCTGCGCTCGCGGCGTCCACGTCCGGCGCCTCGATGATCACAAGGAGGCTCTTGATGTCTGGGTTCGGCTGAACCAAGCGGACCCACGCGCCGTGGAGCGCGTCGTCTTCGAACTCCATGAGGGCCATCTCGATGGCCTCTTTCACTTGAGCGCAAAGCTGCATGTCTTTGCGGGGGTCTTTTCGTCTCTTCATGGAGCCCAAGCCTCATAAACCTTAAAGCGTTTGTCTTCGAAGCGTTTGGCGACGCGATCGGCGAAATTGTCTTTGAGCCAACCTTCATACGGAAGGAAGTTGTTCGCGACGAGCCAGAAGCGACCGCCGGGGTTTAGCGCTTTGGGCACATCACTGAGGAAGCGTTCCGTCGTCTCGTACTCCGTCTGCACTCCCTGGTGGAACGGCGGGTTCGTGACGATGACGTCGAAGGTCCGCCCCGCTGGAATGCCGTCCGCGGCGATACACTCCACTTCAGCTTCTGCTCCGGCGGCGGTCTCTTTCGACGCGGCGATGGAGAGGTGATCGATGTCGCTCAGCGTCACGGCGAGGCCCGGCTGCTTTTTCTTGGCCCAGACGCCGATGACGCCGCAGCCGCTGGCGAGGTCGAGAAGCTTGCCCTGCGCGGGGAGTTCGAGGACTTGAAGGAGCCGCTGCGTTCCTTCGTCGAGACGCCCTTCGGAGAACGTACCGGGGTAACCATAGATGTCGAAACCTAGCTCTAGCCGGCTTTGGCTGCGCCACTCGCTCATATCTACGGCGCCGCTCAGCGCGCCATGAGCGGTCAGTAGTTGGCAGTGATTACCCACGGAGCGAACGTGGACGTCTTTGAAGTAGCGACGGAGAGCTTTGCGCGCTGCTTTGATGCCGCCGTTTCGTTCACCGACGACGGCCAGAGTTCCTGTCTGTGCGAGGCGTTCCGCGGCGAGGGCAAATGCGTAATCGCGGCGACGCTTTCCCTTCGGCAGGTAGAGCAACACGCGCGGTTCCTCGCCGAGGGCGGGCGCGAGGCCACACTCGGCTCCGGGCTGCTGCAAGAACGAGAAGAAGCGCGAAGCGCCGCTGAGGTATTCGAAGTCAGCAGGGGGCGCGCCGATGATAAGCGCGCCTTCGGTGAAGCCGTCGACTTGGAGAGCGAGCTGCGTGGGGGCGCTTGGACCTTCACCCATGACGAGCCAGGAAGTAGATGATGAGGGCGAAGACACAGACCATGCTGGCGGTCTCAAGCCAGTTGACCTTGCCGTCGTCTTGGACGGCCTTCCAGAGAATGAGCATCGTCGGGAAGGACATAAGAACCACCGAAGCGGTCTCAAGATCGATGGGAAGCACAGCGCCGTGTTCCATCGGCGGCACGATGCCTAGCTGCGCAAAGACAGCGATCTGAATGAGCGCGATGGGGAGCACCACAAAGGGCACCTGGTTGATCTGCCCGGAGGCGCCGGCGAGAGCGATGTCGACCATGCCCTTGCGGTGGGCCGTGACGATCATCGCGAGGGCACCGGCGGCGGCGAAGACGCTGAGGATGAGCGCGCCGACCATCTCTGAGTAGCCCGCCTCGTTGAGGGCTTCGACGAGGATGTCTGCAAAATCGCCGACGGCGTGACCGCCGAGGACCGAGGCGAGAATGCCGAGGACGCCAAAGCCCACGATGGAGCGGATGCTGGGGAGCGGCTCCTTGTCGGGCATCTCCGACTCGTCAGGCTCCTTCTCGCCGCTGAAGCGTTTGACGAGCTGCTGCACCGCGACGACCTCGATGAAGAGAAGAAGTCCGCCCAACACGTAGAGGTCCACGACGCCGAGTCCGTCGCCGCGGTGGTCGCCGGCGTCAAAGACGTTCATGAGCAACATGAGCAAACCAGTGCTCAAGAAGATGCCCGCCGCAGCGGCGTAGAGATCGGTGCTGATTTTGACGAGGGCTTCGGGCAGGCGCGCTTGGCCGCTGTCGTCGCGCGGCAGTAGACCGGAGTAGATCCCGAACGCGAGAGCGCCGACATGAAGCGTGAGCATCACGACGATGAAGCCGATGCGCGGCGCCTTTGCGAGGACGAAGCCGAGCATGACGACTTCCGGTACGTTGCTCGCGAGGCCGGCCATGGTGCCTGCGACGAACTGATTCCAGCCGAGGCGCTTTCCGATGCGCTCGACGGACTTGATCATCGACTCGCAGGAGCCAAAGACGACCGCGAGGCCGCCCACCGCCAAGAGCGACGCGCGCAGCCAAACGATGTGAACGCCAGCGGCTTCAAGACCAAACGCGACAGCGAGGAGGAGCGTCCCCCCTACGAGTAGCTTGATCCAGGAATTTCCTTCTCCGCCGCCGGCTGCCATGAGCGGAGTGATCGCACATGAAAGAGCGGAACGCGAGCTATTGGGCGAGTGGGCGGCGAGAACGAGGGACGTCACTCGTGGATGCGCAAGGACTCCACGGCAAAGGCTAGCTCAAAGACACAAACCATCGAGTCTTGAGTAGGTATTAGAACCCTGGGTACACGTAGGTCCAGCGAAAGAACGTTACGGACTGAAAAG
>JBLHKB010000626.1:0-3911 GCA_047619315.1 Polyangiales bacterium | reverse complement strand
CGTCAGCACATTCACAAGGAAGGTCGTCGATAACGCTGCCGTCCACTGTGCACGCCCCGAGCATAAGTCCCGTCAACATCAGGGTATAGAGCGACCGCACAGCGTGAGACTAGCGCGCCGCTGTTCACCGCCGCAAGCCTTGGAAAAGCAGGCTTGTATGCGCACTCGCGATGGCTGACCCTCGTGTCATGCGAAGCACGCGTCACCCGATGACTTTTCTTCTCTTGCTGGTCCTTGGCGCGTGTGATTGCGGCGAGAGCACGGAAGTCGTTCCGATTCCGCCGGGTCCGATCGGCGGCAGCACCGGCGTCCACACCGCGACGCCACCACCCCAGGCCGGCACCCCCATCGCTCCCGTGGCCGTGCCCACAAACGAGCTCATGCTCCTCGCCGGCTCCAAAGCGACCATTACTCTGGCCCTTCGGCTCGACAAATGGAGCGAGGCGATGGCCGCGCTTCGCGCCCTCGCCGGACCCGCCCTCCCGCCGGAGATGATCCCACTCTTGTCCTTCGATCGTCCCGAGGCGCTGATGGCGATGGCAGGTCGGGAAGCCGCGGCCATGAGCCAAGTCGACGGTCTCGATCGCGCTCGTCCCATCCTTGTCCGCATCGGCGAGGCGCCCGACGACTTTAGCGCTGCAATCGCCACCGGCCTGGGCCAGGCACCCTCGCCTCTAAGACACGTCGTCGTTATTCCTGCCACGCAGAGCGCGGTCCTCCGCGCCAGCCTCGCGGAGAAAGCGAGCTCCGCTTGCCGAGGACTTTCACCCTCTACGTTTGACTGCAACGGAATGACGCTCAGCCTCTTCGAACACGGGACCTGGGTCCTCGCCGCGCTCAGCCGGTCGCCCATCGCCTCCGTCCAAGACCTCATCACGGCGCCGGGCACCGAAGGCACCCTCGCTTGGGCCCTCGACGCGAGTCGACCCATGTCAGCCCATGTCCGTGTCCGCGAGGCCCGCGCCTTCGCGATGTTCTACGGCGCAGAAGACATGGCCAACGCCATGAGCCGCATCAACCGCCCCAGTCGCTCCGAGGCCAACGCCAGCGGAATCGAGTCCATATTTGGCGCCTTCATACACATGTCTGAATTTGGCCAGGAAGTGGATACCTTCGCCCTCTCACTGCGCGCGTCGCCAGCCTCGCTCCTCGCCGTCGCTCAGTTCACGCCGACCGGTGAGCGACGCCTTGGCCTCCCAACAAGCGGTATTGCAGCACAGGTCTCGCCATCGATGGTCACGATCCGCTCACGCTACGACCTGCGAAGCATCGCAAATGCCGCACCGGACGCCTTTGCCTTCGGGAACGCTCAACGCCCTCGCGACGTCGGCCGCCCCCTCAGAGATTGCGGACCCGGATGCATGCTGCGGGTCATCGCCGAGCCCTTCGGTTACGCCCACACCGTCGGCCGCATCGGCAGCGCAGAGTTCGATGGAGTTTTCGCGATACAGCACCGGAGCGACTTCGCTCCAGGCGTCATCGACGTAGAAATCGACACCGTCCGCGTCGCCGATGAAGCAGGCGAGCCTGACCTTCGACGAATGGCCCAAGCCGTGCCTCGAGTTCACCTTCACTCCGAAGTTCGCGGGAGAATGTGGGCTGGAGCCATGGGCCACACGCCGAACCTGCCCCTTGAGCTAGCCGCGCCAGGCGCATCACGCCCTGACTCAGCTCCTACTCAAGCCGCCTGCTTTGACGTCATCGCACAATCCACCTTGCTCGCCCTTGAGTCCATCAAGCGAACACCCGCAGCCCAGCGCGTCGCGGCCATTACCGCCGCGGCACAGGTCTTACTCGCCCAAATCGGATGCGTCACGGACGAGCGGCTACGCGGCGAAGCCGGAGGCTACATGACAGCCCTCCAGGAGATCGGCCGCGTCCACGCCCGCGCACGCTAGGCTCATTCGAACGAGGTCTTCTCGCGCGGCGGGTTTTAGGCGAAACCAAGCCCTCAATTTCAGGCGGTCGATCGACTAAATATGGTCGACGAGGAACGCGATGTTTCCGACCTCCGTCGATACCTCGAACGACGGAACGTTGGCTTCCACCGTCACTCCAACCTCGGCAGCGACTTCAAGAATGGCCATCGCGTGAAGCGGGTGATGCAAGATGTCGAAGCCCCGCGCATCCGGCGCTACATCGTCCCCATCACTGACAAGATAGAGCGGTGGGTCGTCCGCGCTCATCCACGCCAGCATGTCGAGGTCCGCGCGCAATTCCACGAATTCAGGAGTATTCAGCTCCATCAAGAGCTGCTCTGGGTCCGTCGCGAGCGCAAAGGGCAGACCGTAAAACGCAACCACCTGAAAGGCGACACCCACGTCAGAAACGAGCTCTTCCGGGGTCAGCGGGTATGTCGGGGAGAACACGTCCGTCGGCCAGCGAACCACATCGTAGGTGGCCTGTGTCTCCCAAACCATCGCTGTTGAAACCCGTGTCGACATACGCTCAATGGGGTCGTCGCTCTCCATGTTTGCCATCTCGTCGTGGAGCGCGAGCCACAGACTCGTTCCTGCGCCAGCGCTTCCGCCGGTAAGCCCCACACGCTCCGCGTCGATGTTGAGCTCCGCCGCGTGAAAGCGCATGAACTGCAAACCTCGGCGAGAGTCGGCGAGGCTATCGGATACGCCACGGTCGGACATCGAGTCCGTGACAAAGCGATAGTCGACACCCACCCATGCAAGACCCTCCCCAAGAACGGCACGCAGCATGGCCGCAGCGCCGCCGTGTGCCGCCGTGCGTGAGCCCCCCACAAAACCGCCACCGTGATAAAATACGACGACGCCGGTGGGCGTGTCGGACTCAGGCAACCAGACGTCCATGAGCTGCTTCGGGTGCTCCCCGTATGGGATCGTCGCGAAGCGAACCGGAACGCCCGGATCGATGGGCGGTTCCGTGAACTCAATGCCGCCGCCGGCGTCCAAAGCAGGCCCCGAGTCCGTGGCAGCATCGTCAGGCGCGGCGCTGTCCATGCCCGCATCGCTGAGACCACCACCGTCAGCGGTGAAAGCATCCGCGCCGATGGGGCCCGCATCCAGGCCCGTGGAGTCGTCGCCGCAAGCGAACGCAAGAAGGAGGGAGAGCAGTAGTGAGGTGCGCACGGAAGTGAGTGTAAGTGAGATCGGTAGCCTGAGCTATAGCCGGCGCGGGAACAGCGGCTATCGCGGTTCGCACCAAACCATGTGCCGAACGCTGTAGAACCCTACGTGCCACAGGCCGCCGGGGCGGATGCTCTCGCAGTCCTCAGCCACCCCGCACCCCCACATCAGGCAGAAAACCGCTTAGTATTCGACGCTAAGCCTCCACGAAGCGCGCCTTCACTTTTCTTGGTGTTACGATTCGGAGATGGCCCAACCAGCCGCCATGAGGCCGCGCTTTGAACTGCGCTTTGCCGGGTCCGTCGACGCTCTGCGTGAGGCCCTCCGTCGTGACCTTTGTGACACAACACTTTGCGAAGGTGAGGTGTATCGCGCCAACGCCTCACTGTGGTTGCCCGCGGACACACGCAGCTTTTGGTCGCCGTATCTGAACCTCGCCTTCGAAGCCGACGAAGACGAACCTAGCGTCACCCACGTTCGCGCTCGCTTCTCACCTCATCCGAATGTGTGGACCTTCTTCATCGCGCTCTACTTTGCCATCGGAGTGATCGGCGTCGGCTTTGGCGTCTACGGAATGGTGGCCTGGAGTCTCGAAGGAAACCCATGGTGGCTCCTCGGCGCCCCCGCGTCGGCGCTCACCATCGCCTTCGTTTTCGGCGCCTCGCTCATCGGCCAAGGGCTCAGCGCCGGGGAAATGCACAACTTGAGACACGTGGTGGAGCATGCCTGCGGCCTCAGCCAAGAGGTGGATGCGGCTGGCTCCGCGAAACCCGCGAGTGAGACTGACTGAACCGACGCTTCAAGGATGGACGC
>JBLHKB010000625.1:0-3938 GCA_047619315.1 Polyangiales bacterium | reverse complement strand
ATGCGGGCAGCTGACCAAGCTACGACGACGCCTCGAAGCCGACGTGAAGTCTCTGCACGCTTTCTATCAGTATGGCCGCCTGCATGGCTCAGTGTGCCTACGCTGGGGCTTTCTGAATGAACGACTCCCGGCTCCATGGGCGCATGACGACGAGGTGAGGCTCTACGAACTCAAAGAACGCGCAAGCGAACTCGGCGTGCTCCTCGAGGTTGTGGTTGGCAGCGCGCCGGGCTGGGCCGACCCTTGGTCACGGGTGCAGCTGGCCCATGTTGAAGCGGGGAAAGACGGTTGGCGTTCGCGTTTGGTCGACGAGCACGGCCAGGTGATCAATGAGGACGAGATCCAGCGGGCTCGGCTACAAGTCGCAGAGTAGTGATCTTTGAGTGTTTCCGAGAAGCCGGGCAACTTCTCAGGCCAACCAGCGACTCCCAAGACTCTTAAGTGCGCGGGGCGCTCGAATTACCTCACGGTCCGGCCGCGGACATCGGCGTGCTTGTGCAGCTGCGGACCTTCATCGCCCATCGCGGTGAATGGGCTTGCGGAGCTCGCGAGCCTCTGGGGTGGCCCGCCTTCTACCCCTCGGCGCCCCTTGAGTGTAGCGGCTGGATACGAGTCCAACGGACTTCATGATGACGAAATCTCTGGGTCCCCTTGATGTTCTCCTCGCGCTCAGGCACCAAGGCGCATGGACGACAGCATCCTCACCAAAGTGCTCCTCCCCTTGGCGCTCTTCATCATCATGTGGGGGCTCGGACTTTCCCTCACCTGGACCGACTTCAAACGTGGCGCAGAGAAGCCGCTCCCGGTGGCCCTCGGCGTCCTCTGCCAGATGGTGCTCCTGCCTCTCCTCGGCTTTGGCGTGGCGATGCTCTTCGGTCTGACCGGCCCGCTGGCTGTGGGCCTTGTGATCCTCTCCCTCTGCCCCGGCGGAGTCACCTCCAACTTGCTCTCGTTCCTCTCCAAAGGGGACCTCGCGCTCTCCATCACGCTCACGGCGATCAGCAGCGTGCTCACACCATTCACGGTGCCTCTTGTGGCTGGCGTCGCCTTCTCCACGTTCGGCATGGACGCCGCGGAGATCGCGCTACCGATTCCTAAGACGATGCTCACCCTCGTCGCGATCACGGTCTTGCCCGTCGGTATCGGCATGCTCATCCGCCACTACAAGGCGGGCTTCGCCAAAGCCGCCGAGCGCCCCATCCGAATCGCCTCGGCGCTTTTCCTCGCGCTGATTATCGCCGGCGTTGTGAAACAGAACATCGATCACCTGGCCGAGTTCTTCACAAAGGCAGGGCCAGCGGCGTTGGTCCTCAACGTGGTCTCCATGGCGAGTGGGCTGCTGCTCGCGAAGCTGCTGAAGCTGGGCCGGCCCCAGGCCATCACCATCGGCATGGAGGTGGGCGTTCAGAACGGCACGACGGCTATCTTTATTACGAGCACGCTCTTGGCGAGCCCCGAGATGTCCATCGCGCCGGCGGTCTACAGCCTCATCATGTTTGTCACAGGGGCGCTCTTTGGTGTGTTGATGAACCGGGGCCAGCCCGCGAAGGAAGAGGCTGCGGACCCAGCCTGACGGCCCTCGCTTAGCCGTCGCTCTCTGATTCGTCCTGTGCGAGGGAGAAGAACTTCTTGATGCGGCGAAGCAATACGCCGCTCGAGGGAGCAGGGAGGTTGCCGTGACTCGTCGTCCGCTCATCCTTCGTCGTCAGCTCGGCGCTGCGCTGCGTCAGGATGCTGCTGATCGTCTCGGCGAGCTCCGGCGCCGTCGCCAGGACCGGCTGAAAGGCGCTCTTTCCGATGACCATCACGTCCACCTCCGTCGCCGCGGACACCGAGGCAGTCCGCATCGCCCCGGTCATCAGTGACATCTCGCCGAAGAACTGACCGGGGCCAAGCCGACTCACCTCACGCCGCCTCTTCCCGGAGCCAAGGTCGACGCGCACCTGACCTCGCAGAACAATGAAGAGCTCTTCCCCGTGGTCACCTTCCCGGATGATCGGCTCGCCCGGCGCGAAGAGCCGTCTCGCGGTCAGCTCGGCGAGTTGATGGAGCGCTTCTTTCGGAAGCGCATCTAGGAAGTCTACATGTCGTAGAGCTTCCTCTCGGCTGTCGACCCTGGCTTCCTTCTCATGCTCGAGGGTCTCTTCCGTTACCTCGTGAAGCCGAACAGAGCGCATCGGCGCAGGGATCTCGACGCCCAGCCGGTCGAGGGCGTACCAAAGGCGGAGACGCACCTCGCCCGCGATCATGTCGCGACGGTCGAACTCGCGGATAAAGTAGCGCACCTCATATTCCACGCCGCGCTCGGTGAACTCGTGGACCAAAACAGAGGTGTGGGGCGAGGTCATGACGCCATCGATCTCTTCGATGGCTTTCATGAGCGCTCCCTTGATTCGCGACGGAGAGATAGTCGTCGGCGCGTAGACGTACACTTTCCGCCGCGCCTCCTTGGTGGGCGCTGAGAAGTTGCGGAGCGCGGACTTCGCAAGAGTGGCGTTCGGAACGGTCATCTCGACGTGCTCGAGCGTCACCACCTTGACCGCGCGCCAGTTCATCTCGACGACTCGGCCGGTTCGGTCGTCGACGTCGTCCCACTGGATCCAGTCCCCGACCCGAAACGGCTGCTGGGCCTGGATCGCCAGCCCCGCGAACAGATTCCCCAGCGTGTCCTGCAAGGCGAACCCTACGACGGCGGTCAGAAGCGCCGACGTGGTGAAGAGCGCGCCCGGCTCCACTCCGGCCACATGCAGCGTGACGAGGAGAGCTGCCGCGAAGAGCAGCGCCTGGATGAGATCCCGAAGGATTCGCGGCACCACACCACCGATGAGACGGTTGACGACCAAACGCAGCAGCAGGAGATAGCTGCATCGCGCCGCGGCCATGGTCAGGAAGAACACTCCGACGACGCGTAGGAGTTCGTCCGGCTCTGAGTCCTCGGGAACGAAGGCCCGGCCCACCATGACCAACAGGTGAAAGACGATCATCAACACGGGCACACGGAGCGATTTTCCCTCGCCGCGCGGCATGATCAGCCGGAGGACAAACACGAGGAGCACGACGAGGCCAATGCCGACCCCTCCGAACACAGTGATGTGACTCCAATCCACAGCGGAAGACTATACCGACCGCGGCGGGTCGCAACCGTTCCTCGTTGCGTCTTGGTCTCGCTGCTTTGCGTCGCCGAGGCAGAGCACGTCTCGTCTCCTACGGCGCGGAGACGCTAGCGACGGCCGCGGCGCATATCGATGTTGATGACGGTGACGCCACCTTCTTCGACCTCGATGTTTCGGTTCTGTGTCGCGAAGCCATCGGCTTCGATGGAGACAGGGTGGGTGCCTGCATCGAGTTCGAGCTCGAAGACGCCATCGCCATCCGCCTGAACCTCTTGTTCGCCGACGCGAATCGTTGCCTGAAGAGGGCGACCGCGAAAGTCCCGAACGAGGCCGCGGAGTGCACCCGTGGGAGGCAAAGCTGCGAGCATCAACGAGGCGGACTCGGAGGCGTCAGCTTCAACTTGCGCGTAGCCATCGTGGGTAACGCGGACCCGCAGGCCTTCCGCGTCCTCGGGAATCTCGACGTCGTAGGCTCCATTTTCGTCCGTCGTCGTCGTCGCGACCACGTTGCCTTCGTCGTCGAAGATTGTGATCTGGGCTCCGGCTAAGGGGCCTTCGGGCCCTTCGATGACGCCACGCAGATGTGGCGCCACGGTTTCTTCCGGCACCTCCACAGCGTCGTCGGGTTCGTCGGAGTCCATGACTTCGTCGCTGACTTCGTCGCTGACTTCGTCGCTGACTTCGTCCGGCCCCAAGCCGATGGAGTACGAGAGGCCTACAAAGATGCGGATGACGGGCTCGATCTCACGCACCACGCTAAAGTCGACGGGCTCCCGTGACTGCAGCGCCGCTTCAAGACCGACCTGGATGCCAAGCGCATCCGTC
>JBLHKB010000624.1:0-3939 GCA_047619315.1 Polyangiales bacterium | reverse complement strand
CGAGCCAGGGCGTTCACGGCCTGAGCGTAGGTGTGCGGACGTGGGCCCGGGATACCGATGTATGGGTTGGCGCCGGACGGCCCGTTGTGGGACGCGTTGTCCGTAAAGAGGAGGACCACCGGCAAGGAATCCGGGCGTGTGCAGGCGTAGCCCTCACCACCGCGCGAGCATCCTGCAGAGCGGGGAACGTAGCGGCCGATGCCCTCACCCGTCGCAAGCTGATACAAGGCCTCCACTTGGCTCTCGGGAACGTCACGACCATCGCTCAACTCGATGGCGTTGACCGCCGCCTGCACGGCGGCGAGCTCATCGCTCATCGGCAAGCGAAGCTCGAAGGGAGTGTCTGACCGGGCTCCGTAGGGCTCCACGGGGAAGTCGGCAAACGTCGCCACGGCCAACTGCGAATCCGGGATCGCCTCACGAATCGCCGGCGCGATTTGGTCGCGAAGCCGAGACCGTATCCGATCGATCTCCTCGCCCATCGAAGCGGTCTGGTCGATCAAGAAAGTAATGTCCGCACGTCCAACGATCGCGGCGATCTGGAGGTCCAACTCCACCGACTCACCCTCGAAAGGGACTTCGACACACGGGGTCTCTGGGCCCGCGTCCATGGGGGCGTCTAGCTGGTTTGGAGCGCCACCATCGTCGGTATAGAGACCGGTTTTCGCCCCACATCCGGCAGTCCAGATAGCGAGCGCAACAAGTGTCATTCTGACTGCCACAGTCATTCTATAGATCCTAACACCCCACTAAGGGAGTGGCGAATCTGTGAGTGTGACAAAGACAGGACTCCCCTTCTCCACACTGGTATCGTCCACGCGTGTCCATCGAGCCGAGTCAGACCATCTATCGCTGGGATCTGGACAAGACGTACCTACGTACGGAGTTCGACACCATCGGTGACCTACTTCGCACGGCGATAGAGCCCGCCGCGCGAAAAAAGACCGTCCCTGGTGCGTCGGCGCTCTTACGCGAGATTCGTGCCACGGGGCCCAAAAGCATCTCGATCCTCTCCGGGAGCCCGGAGCAGATGCGCCGAGTGCTCGAAGCCAAGCTGCGCCTCGATGGCATCGAGTGGGACAGCTTCACGCTCAAACCAAGCCTCAAGAACCTTCTTCGTGGCCGAGTTCGGTTCATCAAGGACCAGGTGTCCTACAAGCTGGGGGCCCTCCTCGAAGCCCGCTCCCGCAGCGAGGCGGGCACGGAAGAAATCCTCTTTGGCGATGACGCGGAGGCGGATGCGTTCATTTACTCGCTCTACGCCGATCTATGTGAGGGCCGCGTCGGCACAGAACAGCTGATGGCGGTTCTCGAACGGGCCCGCGTATACCCCTCCGATATCCCGCACATGGTGCGAACGGCAGGTCGTTTGCCCCGTGGCGCGACGGTTAAGCGGGTCTTCATCCACCTCGACCGCCTCTCGTCGCCGGACGTGTTCGATGACTTTGGTCGGCGTGTCTTCGCCTTCTACAACTATTTCCAACCGGCACTCGTGCTGGTCGAGGACGGCGGTCTTGAGCCCATCGCCGCCATCCGTGTCGCTGGCGACATCGCGATGCGCCATGGCTTCAGCGCCGATGCGCTCGTCGCTAGCTTTAGCGATGCTGCCGAACGACGTTTTGTGGGGCGCGAGACCGCCCGGCGACTCGCTGTTGCCTGCGGAGAAGCCCACCGGCCAGTCTTCGAGCCCGTGCGAAGAGTCATCGAAGAACTCGGCAGCCGCCTTGAAGCTGAGCTGCCAAACGTGGGCGAGAGCGCAGAGTGCGTGGATGTCACCATCGACTACGCCGACATGTTTTCACGAGACAAAGCGCGTGCGCGCGCAGCTCGTCGACGGGCGAAGTGGAGGAGACGCTGATGGAACTCCGCATTGATGAGCGAACGTGGGAAGGCGGTGGCGAATCCCGGAAGCTTGAGTGGCAGGCCGCGATTCGTGAGCTCGTCGATCCCATCGAAAGCCGCTATCGGGAAGGCATCGAGCAGCTCCTCGTCACGATGAGCGAGCAAGGGTTCCAGCTCACGGCACAACTCATCGACGAAGACGCCCTCATCATCGACATCCGCCACGACCAGCTGGAAACGCTGATCCATGAATATGTGGATACGGTTCGTCAGATAGCGCGAGCGGACCTGTCAGGCGGTGTGTTGAGGCTCGAGGCTCTCGATATGGCGAAGAAAGTCACGCATGACAAAGCAGGTCGCTTTCTTGAGCGCCGGTGTCGACCCTTGGCGCTCGATCATCCCACTGCGCGTCGGATGTTCACCTTGCTGCTGGCGATGCGAATCGACACGACGCGCCTCGTTGGCGTACACGGTCATCGACGCATCTAATAAGGGGCCGGCGCCTATTCGCCGCCGCTGCCGCGCGCCTTCTTGAGCATGATCATGAGTGGAATCGCCAGAGCAAAGAAAACGCTCATGACGGCTCCGAATCCAAACGGGTCGAACTCCTCTTCGTCGGTCCCCGGCGCCACATAGATTCCGGACGCGCCTTCCCCGTTTCGAGGCTCTTCGTCATCGCCTCCGCCTCCCCTGCCGCCGCCGCCGCTTCCACCGCTGCTCGATGACGTGATGACGGTGCCTCCACCCATAGACGAGGCGCTACCGACGGAACCGGAACCGCCTCCAGCCGAGTTTCCGCCGCCGGCCGAGCCGTTACTCGTAGAGCCGCCGCCTGCGCTTCCACCGCCTGCCGCGCCGCCTGCGCCGCCGCCGCCGGCCGCTCCAGCTGCGCCGGGGCCCTCAGAGCCGCCACCGCCGCCGCCGCCACCGCTGCTCGGGTCTAGCGTCTCCAGGGTTTCTGCGCTGCCCTCGGCCGCTCCCACCAGGGAGTCGCCAAAGAGCTGCCAGGCGGTCATCGCCGAAATGGCGAGAAGAGCGAGGACAATTATGTACTCCACGGTCGACAACCCACGATCATCAGCGAACAAGGAATTTGAGTGGAATCTCACGGTTGGCGTCAGGGTGCCCTACTCCATACGTGAGATGCAATCTTCCCTCTCGACGCCAGCCACCGAATCGAGGAATATGGGAGCCCATGTCGACCGAGCCGCCGCCGGAGAGCCTTCCTGCACGAATGAGCGCCGCCCCGCCCCCAACGCCTGCCCAGGAGGACGTGGCTTTTGTCCACTCCTTGCGCGGTGCGGGTCTTCTCGAAGACCTCACCGACACCTTGCTTCAGGTCTTTCTGGAACGACTTGGCGCGACGCACCACGCAGACGCTCGACGAGCCGATCTCCTCGAACTTTACTATCAGGCCGGAGGCGATGACGAACTTGCCCGCCGCCGTGTGGTTCAAGACCGTTTCCTACTTCACCACAGTGAAGACGAGACCAGCGCCCACGAGATCGTTCGGCGGCTCCTTGCGCTCTTGCCTGAGCTTCCGACATCGGTTCGCTTGGAGCGCATCGGTGAGAATTCCGATGATGGCCCCCTCGTTCTTCGTGGCGGTGAGCATCTGAGTGCCGTGGACGATGAGGCTGAGGAGGCAGACCTCGACACCGGAGAGATCGATCTCTCAGGCCTCAACGATAAGCCGACGATCGCAGTGCGTTCGCTGGTTAGCGCAGTGAACGTTCTCTTGGAACGCCACAATGTGCGGCGGCGCTTGCTCCTCCTCCGCTCCGACGGCTTGCGTGAAGTCTACGTCGCCACGGGGGCCACGGAAGCTGTGACCCTCTGCAAACGCGGGTGTTTAGAGCTCGACGATCCCACGCTGCTCTTCGAATTCGCGGCCTGGTAGCCTTACGACGACGCGTTGTTGCAGGCCTCGGCGAGCCGGCGCGATTCCACGATATTGTCCTCAATGCTGCAGTAGGTCCACGAGCCGTAGCGGCCAAACGTATGAACGCCTCGAGTCGCTAGCGCGCTCTTAGCGGCCGTGACGCTTTGATTGCTCTTCTCCGTGATGTGCACGTAAGCAGGATCGAGAAGAATGTG
>JBLHKB010000623.1:0-3943 GCA_047619315.1 Polyangiales bacterium | reverse complement strand
CAATGTGTGGTCAGTGCTCATGCCACCATCGACGAGAGTCCCGCTAATGCTGGCCACGAGGGCGAGTCCAGAAAAGCCCACAGCAATAGCGCGGCTCTCTTGGCGGGGGGCATACCGGCTGAGCAGCGCGCCCAGCGAAAGTAGAAACGCCGCGATCAGAGCAAGAGTCATCGAACTCATGAGTCCTGTTCCTTCTCAGGCGAAGACGAAAGTCGCTCGATACCGCCGCGGTCATCGCCGGCGCCGAGGGACCTCCGGAGGACGGAATCCAAGGCGTCAGCCAACCTCAAGAAGCGGCCAATCGGTCTTAGGATCAACACCTTTCCGACATCATCCAAATGCCACTCCGCGAGGCTGTGTCGGTAAAACCAAGCGCCAAGCGATGTCGAGGCACGGCGCTTTTGAGCAGTGCCAGCGAAGTCGACGAGAATAGAAGGCGAACGCAGCAGCTGCCATGTGCGCAGCACCGCGTGCCCAACGATATGGACTAGGGCCAGCTCTTCAAACCCAAGCCCCACCTCTACCCAAATGAGGGCCACCTGAGCACACGATGCGTATGCAAGCGCCGTCTTGATGTCTGCACGCGTACGCCCGACCGCCGTCGCGTAGATTGCCGTGAGGCAACCCAAGACCACGATCACAACTCGCCCCTCCGGCACTCGCTCGATGAGCGGCATGGAGCGGATCAAGAGATAGGGGGATGCGTGGACGGAGAGGGCTCCGTAGAAGATCGCGCTCGAAGGAGTGGGTCCTTCCATCGCTTTGGGAAGCCAACCCGTGAACGGAAGGATTCCGCCCTTTCCCATCGCGCCAAAGATGATCAAAAACGCGACAAGAGTCATCGTTGCAGGGGGCAGAGAGACCTCTCCGAGCCGCTCGAACTCGGCGGAATGAACGGTGTACTCTAGGATTGCGACGGCGAGGAGCAGCCCAATATCGGTCGCGCGATACGTCGCATATGCACGGAGTCCATGACGCGATGGGCCCCGACGCTCGTTGTAGAACGCGATCAGGATCGCCGAGGTCATCCCCACAAACTCCCAACCTGCAAACAGCAGCGTGAGGCTATGAGCGGTCACGATCAGCTCCATTCCGAAAGCGAAGAGTATGAGCAGGACGTAGAAACGAAAGAACCCGGGATCCCGATGCAGGTACCGGCTCGAATAGGAGCTCACGAGAGTGCTTAGAAGGAACGTCAGAATTAGAAGCGTCAACGTCGTGGGAGTCAGCTCCATCGCGAGATCAAAATGATAACTTCGCAGTGAGAGAACCGACCCCAGGTCCACAATGATCCGAGGGGACTGAAGCGTGAGGAGCGCACACGCGAGGGCGATCGCACCGACCATGCCGACGCCGAAAATCCACGACGTCAGCTGTTGTATTCGGGCCTCCGAGAGGTCCTTTGTGGAAAAGCGCGCCAACGTGAGGAGCACAAGCGCGAACGGCGGAGCGCCCAATATCAACAGCGCGACAAACTGGATGACGTCTCTCATCGCTCCGCTTTCTGGTTCAACGAGACACGCGCAGGTCGCAGAGCGTCACGTCGACCCTGATATGCGTCGCGGGAACGAGCCACAGAACGAAGTGGGCGCCCGCTAGGCACATGTGGCTCGAACCCGGTGGACTCTAAGAAATGCACCGCTCGATCACGAGGATCCACCGTCGCGACGAGAACCCAACGATTGGTCACGAGAGCACTCAGCCCTGGATGAGCCGCCAAACTCGCCGTGAGCACCTCTGGTTTGGCCTCGACAACAAGGAGCAGCCGCATCGGTTCATGGATCTCGACCATCTGCTCCACCAAACCTGTTCGAAGATCGCTGGCAGAGCCGTTCATCACCGAGAGCAAACCGACGACGTTGTGGGGGAGCTTCGTTCCAGCGCCATAGTGTTCGTTGTCTACGAACGAAAAGAAGTACTCGAGGTTTATGCCCGCTCCCACCGGACCGACGCTTGCCAGCAACCGCCCAACGCCCTCGCCGTCTCGATCATCGACGGGATCGTATGAAACGAGAAATGCCCGTCGATCCAGGAACAGGCCACGCGTCATTGCGCGTCGACCCACGACACACAGGGCGTTCGCCACGTGATTGTATTCCGGTCGCGCTTGAGCCAGATCTTCGGTTCGCCCGATGACGTGCTCTAGCGCAGCGGCTTCGTCCATATCCAAAGACGCAGACATGAAGCGTCTGCAACGCTCATGCGCATCCCGTCGTGCAGCCTCTTCGATGTCGGTACGGAGCCGCGCAACTCGTTCCAGATGAGATGCTGGGACAGCCTCAAGGTCGAAAAATGTGACCACGTCTCCGGCGGTTTCATGCACTCCGCCGAGGAAGTGAGTTCCATCGGGAATCGCGATCTCACGTTTGCGCAGTCGGTCCCGAACGCCGGGGCGGTTTGCCATGGCTGCGAAAGCCCTCGCGTTAGGCGCGCCACTGCCTCCGGCACAAGCTCCGCAGTTGTAGCCAGCTTCATGTGGGTTGTTGACGTTATGACTGTGATGTCCGAGCACAACGACCAGCGGCGCAAACACGCGAGCTAGACCCATTTGCTCGAGAGCGTCCCCAACGAGCACAGCCATTTCGGCTTCGGTGAAACCAAGGGGCAGTCCAAACTTCGTCGTGGTGTCGTCCTCTGCTCGGCAAAGCGACAGCTGTGTCGCCGGGGCTCGGCGTCGACGGCGACGCCTGGCGCTCTTCTCCGGGAAGAGCAGCCGATAGGCCACAGACGGCAAAGCAACCCAACCGAATAGGTTCTCCAAAGCGCCACGGAGCAACCCAGACTGAGCTCCACGAGAGATCAGCGGCGCGCGAGGCTGCGTTCGCGGGCCTGATTCGAGAGGCAACTCGATCATGGCATGAGTCGGCGTCACGGACGCAGGACAAAGGGCCCGCGAAGTCTGCTGACCGAGCGCTTGAAAGCGAATCGCGATGTTATAGAAGCCCGCGTAACCGAAGGTCTCGTATCCGCCGTCAACCTCTTCGAGATGGCGACGAAACGACTCTTCCCGGTCGTCAATACACATCGTCAGCTGCGTGTGCGGACTTGGTGCGCTGTCAGGAGTGTGAAGCGACAACGAATCCAGGACATCCACTCGGTAACGTCGCTCATAGGCAAGATGCCAAAGCCATCGGGCTTCGTTCCCAAGGGTGTCCTCTGTGAGCTGACGGAGTGTTTCGATCTCTAGAGCTGTCGCCTGGCCCATCGCGGATGGCGTAATCCCGAGGGTCAACGCTACGTGGTAAATCGGTGCTGCTTTTCGAAAGTCTGCGTGGGCATCAGTAATCGGAACGCGAAGCTCCCGCACGGAACCGAGCAGAGTCTTCGACTCGCACAGCGCGCCACAGTTCATGAGAAGAGTGCGCGTGGCCGCTCGTTCAAGAAGCAGGCGAACTGCCAGAAAGTCGATGAGCTTGGCGGGCGGGACGACGGAAGTGGGCGCTAAGTCTGGCCGCTTATCAAGGCGCTCAAACATTCCGGCGAAACCGGGCATTCGCATCAACGTATCGAAGACGAAGGCCTCCGTTTCCTCGAGCCCAACCCCAATCGCCTCGAGGGATTCAACGACACTCGCAAACGAGCCGACGCGAGCGATTCTCAACCTCTGGGCTTCACGTCTTAGCCAAACTCCGCCAAAGCCAAAGCGCGTAACCCAAGTGTCGAGGAGCTCAAGCGTGCACAAGAAGAACCCTTCTTCCCGATTTGGCATCTGCCATCCCGCTTGGCCGACATCAATGTATGCGCTCGCCCATCGAGTGAGAAGAGGCTCGATGAGCGAGTCGATGTCTGCATCGAGATGCTCTTCAACCTCTGCAGCAAGACGCACCGTGGGACTTGGCGGAGTCTCCCGAGGGCCCACTCGTGCACACTCTTCCCACAACGCTCGGAGAACGACCTGACTTTGGCCTGCGAGGCGAAGGCGCTCTTCGGCGGCCCGCTCCAG
>JBLHKB010000622.1:0-3952 GCA_047619315.1 Polyangiales bacterium | reverse complement strand
GAGTCGCTCGATCTCGTCGTTCTCGAACTCGATGATGCGGTCGCAGTCCACACAGATCAGATGATCGTGGTGCTCGTCTTCATGCGCCACTTCGTAGCGCGAGACGCCATCGCCGAAATGACGTTCGTTCGCGAGCCCGCACTTCTTGAGGAGCTTCAGCGTTCGATAGACCGTCGCGTAGCCAATCTTTGGCTCGCGCTCTCGGACCGCCGCGAGCAAGTCTTCGATGGAAAGGTGCTCGGTGCTTCGAAAGAACACATCCGTGACAAGACGGCGCTGGCTCGTCGAGCGCAGCCCATGCTGATCCATGTAGGATTCAAGGCGTGCCTGAAGTCCCTCAAGATCCCCGTTAGAATCGCTCTTTGCCGTGTCCGTTTTCATCGCGCCCGTGACGTCCAGCCATAGAGTACCCTAAGCGAGTTGTCCATGGAGCAGAGCCCATCCAAAAGCGTGTCCGACGAGAATGCGCCCGAGAATTCCGGTGAATCGACGCCCGAAAGCGACGGCCCACCGATAACGACCCACAAACGCGATCGTTTTCTCTGGGGCGTGCTCCCCGTCGCCCTGCTCTTGGTGGTCTCCGCCTTCTTCGTGAGTGAGGCGGCGAAATCCCAAAACGACGTTCAAATCGGTGCTCCCTTCTATGCACAAGTCGGTCGAGAGCTGCCCCTCTTCGCGTTTCACTTCGGTGAGGGGCACGGGGAGCTCGGCGGCGCTGAATTCGTCGAGGTGAACCTCGTCGGCGCCGGTGAGAGCCTCGCTGAGACCACCCTCGTGCCCGGAGACATCGTCGGTTACTTCGGTCAGCTCCCAGCCGTCGACGTCGCCGGAGAGTACGAACTTCACGCCGAAGCGATGCCGCGACGCGAGCCCCGTGAGACCGTCACGCGACGCTTGGTTCTTGAGGAGGCGCCGGAGCAAGTCACCCTTCGCGGCCGTCGCCAGACCGAGCTCCAGCGCTGGGAGCCGGGTTCCGTCGTTTCGCTTTCGGACGCCGAAGAACCGGAACACCTCGATGCGCGGGTCAGCGGCGGCGCCTGTGTTCCTGGCGAAGACTGCGTGCTCCTGGTCTGGGTGGGCGAGCCCGCGGCGGCGATTGGGCTCGTCCGAAGCGGCGGCATCGAACCGATCCAGAACGAAGAGTGCGGAGAGGCCTCCTCGCAGGGCTCAGCGCCCAACGAAGTGTTCTCCCTCCAGGGCGGCGGTCTTCAAACCAGCGGCGTCGTGCGCTGCTCCCTCCGCGTCGCCGCCAGCGAGGGCCACCTCCGCATCATCGCCTTTCGGGACGGCGCCGCCGTCGCCGAGCGTCCACTACAGCTTCCCATCGGCTTCGCGACCCCTCTCGTCGACATCGACTCCGCCCACCTCACCGAAGGTCAGCGACCTCACTTTGTCAGCGACGAAGAGACCCTCGTCGCCACGCTCTACGAGGACGCCCTCCTCAGGGAGATCCAGCTCGTCGGCCCAAACCCAACATTCGATGGGCCTCTCACCGAGGGCCTCTGGCGCGCTCAGTTTCGACGTGACGCCTTTGGCAGCGAACACGTCGCCACGCGACTCTTCGTCGTTCACGACCACCCGCTCAGCTACTTGGCGGCGCACCCGTCCCAGCGCCGCTGGCTCGATCCCATGGCCCGCGAGCGCCCGAGCTGCGAAGGCGCCCCTTGCTCCACCGAACGCCTCGTCCGCTTCATGCTCGCTGCTGGTGAGCTCGAGGTCGCCCCCGCGCCGACGACGTCCAGCGGCAAGGTCCAAGCCCTGACACTGCGCACGACCGAAGGCTCAAGCCGGCGTCTCCTCGCCGTCGGTCTCGTTCTCTTCGCCGGGCTGCTCGTCGCCTGGGCCATCTACCGCCGCGGAATCCGCAGCTCCGCGAGAACCCGAGAGCGTCTCCAAGCAGCCAGCGCCGACATGCCTGCTAGCGCCAAGGCCGACAAACGCGCGTCACTGAGCGCTGGCATCTTCGTCTTCCTCGTCTTCGCCGCCGTCGCTGCCCTCGTGTTCTCGAGAGGGTGCGTCGTCGTGTTTGGCTAGGCGCCAGGGCGCGACTTCGACTCCCATTTGGGTGGGGTCGTTACGACACAAAGCTGTCGTCCGGAACGCGCTTCTGTTGCGGGACCCAACGGCCGTTCGCGCTCTCGTGAATAGGTACGGCAGCCGAGAAAGTGGATCGCCCCGGGGCGCGGCCTGAACTACCCCGCCGTCTCCATCTGCTCGTACTCCGCGTCACCTCGACTTAGCCAAACCCACGTTCCTCGGCTGTTGCGGTACCCATGCCAACCGTCTGGCACAGACGGGCTCGACCACTCAAAGAGCCATCGCGCGTCGGCAGGTGCGAGGTTCGTGCAGCCGTGGCTCCGGACCTGGCCGAAGTCATCGTGCCAGTAGGCTCCATGAAGCGCGAAGCTCCCCCAGTAGTACATCGTCCACGGGACCTCTTCGACCTCGAAGTCGCCGTCCACGGGGTCGCTGCCGTCCATCGTCGCGGACACGTACTTTTCACGGATGCGAAAAACGCCGCGCGGCGTGTCGTAGCCTTCACGGCCACTTGCGACGAGCGTTGCGTAGACGGGCTCACCATCGGCATAAGCAACGAGGGTCTGCTCAGCGAGGTCGACGTGGATCCAGTTGTCAGAGGCGACGGCCTCGTCCGGTCTGGATCGACGCGCGACGCGCACGGACTCGCGACGCACGGCGAGTCCGCCCGCGCCGATCGCGTACTCGACGCCATCGACGGTCGACACTTCCTCGACGGTGAAGCGCGCGTACTGCTCTGCCTCGCCAACCTCTTGAACGTCTTCGCCGTCGATGCGAACGAGTGGCCGCGACTCCCCGAAGACGAAGGCGAGTGGCAATTCGCTGTCACCCTCCAGTCTTGCCCCAACGAGCTTCGGGGTCTCTAGAGGCTGAAGCTCGTCAACGTGGACGTAACGACCGCGGACCGTTCGCTGCCACGAGCCCTCCGTGCGGTCGAGCGCCACGAAGAAGTCTCCGACCATTTGCTTGGCGACTACCTCAGGCAATGACTCTTCCGCCTCAAGCTCTTCGATCACGGACAGCTCATCGGCTGTTGGCGGACGAAATAAGCGCGGCACTCCGTCGCGGCGAGCGACGGCGGCGTATCGATACGGCATCGGGCGATCGAAGCGCACACGTCTTTGATCGGATGGCTCCTGAGCTTCGCCCAACACAAAGCCCTGACCGGTGCAGAGGAAGCCGCGCCCGATGCGGTACCAGCGCCCAGTGCATCCAGAACCATAGACGCGCTCTTCGACGGGCAGCGTTCGACCACGCCGGACGATGCCAAGAATACTGCTGTCCGCGCGCGCTTGCTCGAAGATGGCGGCGTTATATTGGTAGGCCGTCGCGAGGAGGCTCTCCTCCGCGTCCGGCGATGGGTGTGCGGGAAAAGTGCTCGGCAAGGGTGGCCGCCGCAGCATGATCCTTGGCGGTGGCTCCTCCGATGACTCGGACGATTCGTCCTCGGTGGGTTCTGGGAGCGTCTCCACGCTGACGATTTGGGGGCCGTGATCGGAGTCGGTTTCCTCGTCCGGCATCCAGTCGTCGCAAGCGAAGAGAAGAATCGAGGGCAGCAAAACCCCGAGTCGTAGGGCGGGATTCTTGCGATGCGTCAGGGGACAGATGCCTCACGCTATGCCGCTATCTGCAGCGCCATGCAACTTTCTAGGCTTTCTGCACCGCCAAAGGAAACTTGCGAAGTCGCTTACACCCCTCATGCTGCGGACAGCGACGAACATCGCTCTTTCTCAGGAGAACAACATCAAAGACACCCAAAGCACCAGCGACACCAACCCTCGTCAACAACTTCGAACGATCGCGGTCCACGCGGGTCGACAGGCTGACGACGCGCTTGTGGGGCCGATTCACCGCTCCTCGACCTATCGACTCGGAGAGCCCGAGAGCTTCGACGATATTCGTTATACGCGCCTCA
>JBLHKB010000621.1:0-3961 GCA_047619315.1 Polyangiales bacterium | reverse complement strand
CTTCGGAGGTGTCCACGCCAACGATTCGGCGGCCATCCGTGCTCTCCCGAACCCGCGTGATGCGTATATGGTCGGGCAAACAGCTCTCGACGCGGGAGACCGTTCGACGCTGTGATGCGCTGAGCCCCTCGTCGGAGCGCAGCTCCCCCGTCGCCTCGGCGTTGATCGCCACAGCCCCTGGCGAGGCCATCCTCACTGTCCGAGCCTCCGGAGCCTCCGCCGAATCCTCCGTCGAAGCCGCCGTCGGGGCCGCCCGACGCGCAGCCGCCGCCTGAGGCACAGGCGCAGGCGCAGACGAGCCCCCCCTCCCAAGCTGGCCATCCTGGTCGTTCAAGGCCAAGTAGTCCGCCGCAACGTCGTCGAATGCCAGCTCGCGTTCCTCTTCCGGCAGGCCCTCGGACGGTGCCGGCGCCATCTCCTCTGCGGCAGCGTAGCTCTCAGGCATCTCCGTAGCCGTGGCCGTCGGCGCAGCGACCGAAGCGCTCTCCATCTGATCCGGCGATGAGTTCAACGTCATCAGCGTCCCCGTCGCGACGAGACCGAACACCGCCGCAGCCGCCAGAAGAAACGGAGCCGCCGAGCGTTTCCGCCGAGCGTCATCAAGTGAAATCGGTTTGCTGGATGGAGCGGTCTTGGCCGCCGCCGATGCCGATGCCGCGGCCGCTGCCGCTGCCGCTGCCGATGACGCCGACGACGACGACGACGAGACCGCCGCCGTTTCAAGAGATGCGTCGGACTCATCATCGTCAAACTGCGGGGCCTCCAAGAGACCTGGAATCTCGTCGAAGTCCTCATCCAAACGCGCGAGCACGTCCTCACTAAAGTCGAATTCCGCGCGAGGCATCGAACGCAGCGCGGCATCCAGCTCGATCATGGGTTCGAGCTCAGGCTGGCCCGCGACCTCCTGCAAAAGCTCGTCGGACAAGCTCCCGGCATCGAGGGCTTCTTGGAGGCGCTGCTCGAGATCTTTAGTCACGAGGCGGTCCCCATCGAGCGCAGGCGAGGACGCGCGAGATCCTTGAGCTCACCGCGAAGACGACGTCGCGCCTCGTGGATACGCCAAGCCACGGTTCCTTCTGGTACGCCCAACACATCGCCCGCTTCTTTATGGGGCATCCCCTCGATCAGCACCAACACCACCGCCGAACGAAGGCTTGGTGAGAGTCGATCCAGCGAAGCCTGCAAGCGGGCCTGAAGCTCAGACAACTCCAAGGCGTGACCTGGGTCGTTTCCGCTCTTCTGCGAGTCCGCCGCGATATCCGGCGAAGACGGGTCATCCAGGTCTGCGTGCCGCTTGCCTTTCTGGCTCCGGATACGATTCAGGCAGACGTTTACGCAAATTCGGTAGAGCCAAGTGCTCAGCTTCGAACGCCCATCAAAACGCGCCAAGGCCTTCCAAGCGCGGATAAACGTCTCCTGCGCGGCATCCTCGGCCTCACTAGGACTCGTGAGCATTTTGGTGGCGCACGCGCTCACCCGGCCTTGGTGCATTTTCACCAAGTGCCCGAAAGCACTTCGGTCACCCTCGCTAGCCTTTGTGAGCAGTTCTGCTTCGTCCATGGCGCTTGCAAGCCAGGGTCCGTAGAGGACCTTGCCCTGAGGGGGACTCCCCACATTCCTTGTGTGACCGTATTCGAACATCGGCCCTAGGACAACCTCAGGTCGCTTTGCATTTGGATCCAAATGCATAGATGTGGGAATACTCGCCCATGGCTGACTCTGAACCCCCTCGTCGCGGCGCTCCACGAGCTCCAATCGAGCTAAAAGTCGAGTATCAGCGCATGAATTCGTTCTTCGCCGACTACACCCGCAACATTTCCAAGGGCGGCACCTTCATTCGCACGGAGCGTCCGCTCGCGATCGGAACAGCTTTTCTGTTCAAACTCTCGGTCCCTGGGCTCGCCAGCGCGCTGGAACTCAACGGCAAAGTCCAGTGGACGGTTCAGCCCGGAGGGGCCGACGATTCAGGGATGGGCATTGGTTTCGTCTACGACACGGAGGCCGACCGGCAGCGCATCGAATCCGTGGTGGAGCGTCTGATGGTGACGAGCCTAGGACGCGTCCTCTACGACAAGCTCCTCTGCGTTGAGACCGTCGAGGCCTAGATTTCAAATACGACGACTGGGCGGAGTCATAGCTGACTGCTAAGGTCGCCGCGTGGCCGAAGCCCACGAGACTCCACGCCCTCAGGCTCCCCCCTTGGCGGTGGGTTCCGTTGTGGGTGATCGATACCGCATCATCAAAGAGATCGGTGGTGGTGGGATGGGCTTCGTCTTCGAGGCGGAGCACATCGCCCTGGAGCGCCGCTTCGCGCTGAAAGTTCTCCGCGTCGGGAGCTGGGACGAAGAGCTGGTCCGCCGGTTTGAGCGTGAAGCGCGCGCCCTCGGAAAGGTCTCGTCGCCGCGGGTAGCCCAGATCTCCGACTTTGGCGTCGCCGACGGTGTCGGCCCTTATTACGTCATGGAGCTCGTTCCGGGACTCTCGCTTCAACAGCGCCTGGACGAGTCCGCCTTGGCACCACGCGAGGCCGTGGAGATGGCCATCGGTCTCTGCGACGCGCTCGTCGACGTCCACGCTCAAGGCATCGTCCACCGCGACCTAAAGCCGGCCAATATCGGACTCCCGGGCGGCACGATCCCCGTCAAGCTTCTCGACTTTGGCCTCGCCGCAAGCATCGACGACGCGTTCTTTACGCGCATCACGCAGTCGCAGCAGGTCTTGGGCTCGATGCCTTATATCGCGCCGGAGCAGTTCGCCGGCGCCCGCCCTTCTGTCCCCCAAGATATCTGGGCCATCGGCGTCGTTTTTTACGAGATGCTCACGGGCTCTTTGCCCTTCGAAGCCCCGTCGACGCCTGCCCTCATGCACCGCATCTTGACCGCGCCGCCCGCGTTGATCGGAGACGTGCCGCTGGCCCTTGGCCGAACCCTCGACAGGCTCCTTCACAAGGACCCGGAGCTGCGCGTGAGGTCTGCCAGCGAGGCGGGGGATCTGCTCCGCGCCATCGACCTCGACGCCCTCCCCGCGAAGCTCGACTGCACGTCGCGCGAGCTCGGAACGGCGACGACGGGTTTCGGCAGTGGCGTCCATCCCAGGACGACAAGTCAGGTCTTTACGCCGGGGCTCGCTCCCACACGGTTCAAGCTTGTCCTCGCGATTTTGGCGACATCTGTTCTCATCGCAGTTCTCGGCGGCTGGGCGATCTGGACCGATTTCGGTGGCAACGGCGACGATCCCTCGGCGGTCATTGAACCGGGGCAAGCCACAGCTCCAGCCGCGGTTGAAGCGCCGTCCTTAGAAGTCCCCCAAGAAGTCATCCCTCAAGAACCGATGGCCGAGCGGGCGCTTCCCCGGGAAGTCAAACCTGAGCGACCGGTCGTCCCAGAGGCCCCCGCTGCCCTTCCAAGCCGCCCTCCGAGACGCGATCCTCGTACTTCGATGCGCGCTGAAAGCGTCATGGAGCCTTCCACGCCGCAGGTCGTCCCGGTCACCCCCGTCATCCCCGTCGTCCCGGTTATCCAGGTCACCATGGAACCCCCGCCACCTGCTATGAATGCGGCGATGGGCACATGGACCGGCGAAATCATCGAATGAACCGTGCCTGTGGCTGGCTCGTAGCCGCCCTCCTTGTGGGAATGCCCTCGGTGCTCTGCGCCCAAGAGGTCGAATCCACGGAAGCGCATGAGGTGTTGTTTCAGCGAGCCGTCGAAGCGCTTCGTCAGAGCCAATACGAAGTGGCGTCGAGGTCCTTCGAAGAGAGCCTGCGACTGCAGCCTCAGGCGAAGACCGCGTGCAATCTCGCCCTCGCCTACGATCGGTGGGGCGGTCATGAAGTCGAGGCGCGCGATGCGTATGTTCGCTGCGCAGAGCTCGACCAAGACGGCCGCTTTCGCGATCACGCCCTCGCGCGCGCCGCCGCGCTGCGCGACGTGATCTCCCGGCGTCCGCCGGACGTGCCGGG
>JBLHKB010000620.1:0-3976 GCA_047619315.1 Polyangiales bacterium | reverse complement strand
AGGGCGCAGCGAAGTCGCCGGCGTCATCAACAAAGGGAGCGAGCAGACCCATTGACGGATCGGGACCGCGGGCACCGCCGAATCGACAAGGTGCGCGGCAATGTCCGACATGCGGCGGCCCAAGCAAGACGGACAAAAGCCGCGACGCTTGCAGGAGAAGCCCACCACCATCTCATGACCGCATCCGCGGCACGCGAGCTGGACGAGGCCGTGCTCCAGAATCCCGCAACGCAGATACGCATCGAACTCTTCCTCCACGAACTTCGGCAGACCGCCCTGGGCTTCGGCGCGCTCGCGAAATCGCGGCCAGTGCTCGCTCACCAGCGCATGTAGGAGCGTGTCTTCAGGACGTCGCGGCGCGTAGCCATCGGCGCGCGTTTGCTCGGCGGATCAGCGGTGCCAGTAGCTGCCCCCGTTGTCGGTGAAGGTGCCACCTGCGTTCGCGAGCGTGCCAGATGAGCACATACCGGATTCGACGGTCAAGGTGGTGCCCTCACCGATGTAGGCGCATGGGCTGTCGTCTGTACGCGCGTGCGATGAGCCACCGGTCATGGTGAAGGTAGCGCTACCTTCAAGGTGAATTGGAGCCGCGGCACCTTCGGGCGTGGCGTTGTAGCTCACGGCGCTGGAGGTGACTTGAGCGCTGCCTTCGACTTTGATCGCTGGATCGCCGAAGACGGTGCTCGTGGTGACGGACAAATGGCAGGTGCCGCTCGCCGTGATCAGCGGGCCATTCAAGTCGGCGACGTCGGCAGGTCCTGCGTAGATGCCAGCGATCGTGTAGTTGCCCTCGGTGCAGGAGTAGGTTCCGTCCGCGGCCGGCTCGAGGGGAATCGCCGGAGCCTCAGGCTCAGCGACTGGAGTGGTTGGGGCCTCAGCAGGCGACGAAGCTGCCTGCGCTGGGGCCTCCTCTGAGGTGTCGCCGCATCCTATGATGGCGACGATAGAACATAGAGCAATCAACAGCGAACGATTCATGCAGTCTTCCTTTGGTCACGAACTGTGAGCCCGAACCATCGACCCTTTTGGGACAAGCTTGAGGGGGCAATGCCCGTTTATGAAGATAAAGGAGAGCAGTAATTCTCGCCTTGCGGTCACAAAGCTGGCTAACCCTAAGCCTCCGCTCCTTTTCAATCCTCGACGGCGCGGTCTAAACAAAGAGTCGGCGCGCGGGCTCTACGACGACGTCACAGAGTACCTCTTGGACCCGGTGATCTGCGCGTTTCGCGGGAACCAGCGGCAGCTTCTGCTCATCGGGTTTCATCGCCGCATGGCTTCGTCGGTGCCGGCGCTGACGGCGAGTCTGTCGAAGGTGGCGGAGCGTCTCGAGAAGATGCTGGAGGGCGCGAGCGAGGACGAGACGGAGACGGCTGCTGCGCTCCTGGATGACTTGGAGGAAGAGGAGCGGGACATCGATGACGACGCGGTCTCGGAGGAGTCGCGTGCGCCTTCGCCGGAGATGATCACGGCGGAGCTGGAACGCGTGCGGGAGTTTGTCGCGCGCGCGACGAGCTTGCCCTCGGACGCCAAAGCCCACGCCCTCGTTCGAGCGGTGCGCACGGTGCTGAAGCAGGGCGAGGCAGGTGAGGGCAGCGGGAAGGTGGTGATCTTCACGGAGTCCATCACGACGCAGAACTACCTGCGGGAGGTGCTCTGCGAAAGCGGTCTGCTGACGGACCAGGACGTGACGCTTTTTCGCGGGACGAACGATGGTGCGCGGGCGCGTGAGGCTGTGGAGCGGTGGCGCGAGGAGGAGCTTCCGAACCTGCCGAAGACGGCGCATCCCAGCGCGGATATCGCTGTGCGGCTGGCCCTCGTCCATGAGTTTCGGACTCGGAGCAAGGTGTTCATCTCCACGGAGGCGGGGGCGAAGGGCCTCAACCTTCAGTTCGCGGGTACGCTCATCAACTACGACTTGCCGTGGAACCCGCAGCGCATCGAGCAGCGCATTGGGCGCATTCACCGCTATGGCCAGACCAAGGATGTGCTCGTCATCAACTTCGCGGCGCGGGGCGACGAAGCGCAGAAGCTCACGCTTGAGATCCTGTCGTAGAAGCTCGACCTCTTTGGGACGGTGCTCGGCGCGTCGGACGAGGTGCTCCACGATGGATAGCGAGGCGGCGGTGAGGTCATCGCGGGGCGGCTAGGACATATGACTATGTAGTGGCCGCTGGCGGGTGGTAAGATCAGCTGCTCGTCAGTTCCGAAGGTACGGTTTGGATAGGACTTCCCCACGAGGGACCGGGATGTAGTTTCGACCTTCGGAAATGGCTGCGAGCAGAGGGCCTTAGCGATGTTCCGCTCCCCAAAGTTAGAGCAACGGAGAGACGGTTTTCATAGTCCAGCCCCGCCCGCAGCCGAGGCGACCTTAACACAAAGGAGTGAGGCGATGAGGTGGATTGGAGCAGATTGGGACTCCGGAAAATGTGTGGTGGCCTACGAAGATTCGGAGGGTCGAGTCCGGAAAGCAAACGTGAAACGGCATCCAGACGCGATGGCCGAGTTCTTGGAGCCGTTTGCTAAACAGCGGGTCACGGTGGGCATCGAGGATGGCGACCGCTTGTGGCAGCGGCTCTGGAAGAACGCGGGCGCGAAGGTGTTTGTGTTCGATGGCAAGAAGGCTCGGCGCTTCTCGGAGTCCCTCCGTTCGAGTGGCGCGCGGGACGACAAGCGGGCGGCCAAGGACCTACTCGAGATGGTGAAGAGCAAGCACCATCGGGAACACGCGAATGCGCCTCGACGCACGCACGATGCGTCGCTCTTGCAGATGGACGTCGAGATCGCGACGAAGAAAGTGGTGGAGCACGAGGGACGCTTGGTCTCGCTTCTCAAGCAGTACCACCCGGCGCTCGTCATCGCGCTGCAGAAGTGCATGCGCAACGAGTATGCCCTTAGAATCATTGAGCTATGCCCGACCGCTGTGAGCTTCAAAAAGCTGGGCAAGACGGCGCGCGAAGAAGTCGCCGCACTCACGCAATCCTCCCGAACGGCACATCTCCTGGAAACGGCTCGCGAAGACTGGGGCGCGATCTTGACCAAGGAAGAACCGGGTGTCGCTCGGCTTCTCCGTGCCGAAGTTGGTTCACTTCGCCACGCGCTCTTACGAAAGCGCGCGGCGAACGAAGCACTGGCGGAAGCTGCCGAGAAGAGCCCACTACGGCCGCTGGTGGGAGACATGAAGGGCGTGGGACCATACACGCTCGCAGCGCTCACGATCGCAGCCGAGGACGGCGCTGGCAGCGGACGTGACGGCATCGCGGTCTTACTTGGCGCAGCTCCAGTCATTAGACGCTCTGGGCAGCTCGGCGACGCGAGCCCGTCCGTCGCCATGCGGCGCGCGTGTTCGTCGACGCTCAAGAAGTCCGCCCACATCTTGGGAATGCAGCTCGTCAAACACTACCGATTCGCTCGCGCTCAATACGATGATCTACGGGCTCGAGGGAAACGTGCGGCCGATGCGTTCCGCCGGATCGTCCGCTCGTTCTCGCGTGTCCTTCACGCGATCATTCGTGATGGGAAACCCTTCGATGAAGAGGTGTACATCGTTGCTCTCAAGCGCCGAGGCATAAGCTGGGCTCAAGCGCTCTAGCTGCGAACTTTTTCATCGATCGGTTGCAAACACAGTAGCGATGTACATCCCAAGGGCCAATTCTGCTCTTTCGACAAACATGACGCTGTCCTCAAACCCTCCCCATGCCTCAAATTCCTCTTCAAGAGCTTCAGTCCTACGTCCAAAGTGAAGAATCGGCGCCTGATTTGTGCTTCAAGCGGCTCCATCCAACTCCAGCAGACGCAAGGGTGCACTGGCCGTCCTCAAGCGGCGGCGAAATCGAGCTCAAGCAGGCGCCGCGGCGGCGGCGGTCGCGCACGCGGGACGGTGCCAAGGACCGCCTGAATTTCGCTCGCCTCGGTGGCGATGGACTTCACGCGCATCGCGCCCTGGCAGTGAGGGCAAGTCATGATGTCGATGGCGAAG
>JBLHKB010000619.1:0-3984 GCA_047619315.1 Polyangiales bacterium | reverse complement strand
GTCTTGAGCGGCTGAGCGCGTGTCGTCGCTTTGGCTCGCAGCGTACGCGTTTGTCGCTTCCACGAGCGCTCCAGCGGAAACCTCAAAGGTCTCGAGCGTTGGCATCAGTGTTTGATCGGCGAAGTCGACGACGAACTGCTGCCGGTTGGGGTCGACCTGCACCATCGGCGAATCGTCACCACACGCGCTGAGAGCCAAGAAACTGGAGAGGGACGCATAGAGGAAGCGGGGCATGGTCATAGCTACTTTCGTTTACCAGTTTTCGACGTCGGTGCTCTCGAAACCGTAGGCGGCAGCGAGGAGTCCGCGGGCCGTTTCGAAGTCCGCGATGGCGGCTGCGGTATCACCTTCGACAAGCACGGGGCGGTCTTGAATGAGCGTGTGCACCATCGCAAAATCAACAGCGCTGAGGGGTGAGCGCGGGTTGAACTGAGGCGCGAACATGAAACCCTTGAGCTCGCTCCAGTGCTTGGCGTGGTCGGCGAAGGAGTAGTCCTCGCCGCCGATGTTCTCCATGTCAGCGATGGTGTCGTTGATGTAGTGAATACCGGTGGCGGCGATGGACTCTTCCCACGCGAGAATGGCGGCGTCGCGCATCGCCCCGAGGCGCGCAGTGGCTTCTGGGCTGGTGTCGCCGGAAGCGATGATGCCGCGGCCTTCGTGGAAAGCGAGGAAAGCCCGACTACCCATAGTGGTCATGCTCATCGAGCCGCGGTCACGCTTGGCAGCGTTGAGGGAGGCCCCGAAGAAGCGCTCTGAGGTGAGGTCGATGGACCCATCGCCGTTGGAGTCGTGGGCTCCCTGCCAGTCGTCACGTCCGCCGGCGCTCGCGATTTCGTCGGTGGTGAAGAGCATGAAGTCCTGCGCAGCGCCGTAGTAGCCGAAGCCTTCGTCCCACGCGTGCTCGAGGTCCGAATAGGGCTCGCCGTCGGTCTGAGTGTTCGCCGAGTCGAGGCCTTCGTCGAGGTAGTCATCTGCGCCCTGGGAGAACGCGACGGCGCTGAGGAGGAACTTCTGGAGGAGCTGCTGGAGGTCGGGCCGACGGGTGCTTCGCCGTTCGCACGCAGTTCGCCAAGCCGCGCGATTTCGTCGAGGAGCGCGTCGAGGTATTCGATGGGCGAGGTAGGCGTGCTTTCGCCAAGTGCGCTGTCCCAGCCGACAAACTCCGTGGTGAAGTCGCGGTGGTCGCGGCCGTCTTGGCCCGCGAGCTTGCCGACGAGGTCCTTAGCGCTGGAGAGGTCTTCGTACGTCGTCTGCAACGCCGCGGGAGTCGTCGTGAGGCGAATCGTTTCTGCTGTGCCGGCGTCGTCGAAGCGAACGTAGAAGTCGAGGGAGGCTCGGATCCCAGCGGCGGTGTCGAGACCCGCAGCGCCTGAGTCGATGGCGTCGGCGAGGCCGGACACAAACGCATTGAGATCCTCGATGAGAACGTGGCGGAAGATTTGGCCCGAGTAGGAGACGCTGCTCGCGCCCAGTTCGAACTGGCTCTCAAAGTCGTAACCGGTTTCAGCCACATCGGGGCCCGCGTCCATTCCATGGCCGCCATCGGTTCCAGGCACGTCATCGTCACCACATCCAAGGGCCAAAACCAAACAAACCAAACAAATACGCATCATCGAGGCTACTCCGTTAATGATAATGATTGTCAATATCATTGAAAGGGTGCAGCGCAAGGTCAATTCGGACTGACAAACAGGTCCTTGTTCTTGGGAACTCCGATGTCGGGATTCCGGACCGTGTGATCCCGCTAGTACGAGTGAGGACCATCCCCACTGTGTACTGACGGCCTCTTCGCGCGTGTCTCGCGCGCGAATGAAGAGCCGCCAAGGAAGTTGTCATGGTCGTTCTCTATCGGGTTCTGAAGTTCTTCGCCGTGGTCCTCGGACTCCCGCTCAGCGTCCTCGTGATGATGGCGGCGCTATCGATGTTCACGGACAACGGCTGGGTTCAGTTCGGCGGCGCCCTCGCGTTGGTGTTCATCACCCCCATCGTTGTCGCGGCGAAGCTCTTGCCCAAAGAGCCCGAAGCTGGGCGAGGCATTCCAACGGATGTCGCCGCGGTGATGTGGCTCGCCTCTGCGGCGCTTGCCATTGGCCCGCTGCATCCACTCGTCAGCCCGCTGCTCAACGTGGAAGGCGAGCAGCTCGCATCCCGTGGTCACTCGCAACTTGGCGCCTGGACCTCTGCTCTCGCGGGTCCTCAAGCGGAGGGCGAGGAAGAGAGCATACTCAACCCGACAGAGTCTGAGATCGTCGACGCCGGCGTCGACGCACCCGAAGCAGAAGACGCGAACGTCGAAGAAGATTCCGCCGTTGACGCGGAGCCCCCACCGGAACCCGCCGACGAAGACCTCCCTCCCTCGGAACTCTTCTCACGTTGGTCGCCGTCCGTGGTCACGATCTCCACGGGCCAGGGCGGAGGAACCGGTTTCGTCATCGACCATGACGGAACCATCGCCACCAACCAGCACGTCATCCGTGAGGCACCACGCGTCGGCGTGAAGTTCGTCGACGGCACTTGGGCGAGCGAAGTCGAGGTACTGATGGAGAATGAAGATCTGGACCTCGCTCTGCTTCGCGTGACGACCACAGCGCGGCTTCACCCGGTGCTTCTCAGCAACTCCGACGCCATCCAGGTCGGCGAGCACGTCATCTCCATTGGAAATCCCCTGGGCTTGGAACACACGCTCACGGACGGCCTCGTCTCGGCTCGGCGCGTCCACCAAGGGCGACCGATGATTCAGATGTCCGCCCCCGTTTCGCCAGGCAACTCCGGTGGCCCGGTGTTCAACCGAAGAGGCGAGGTGATTGGCGTCACCACCTTGGTCGTGGGCATGGGCTTCGCGCAAAATCTCAACCTCGCGATCCCCATCAACGTTCTGAAGGAACAACTAGAGCAGGAGTACCCCGACCGAAGAAGTGCGGGCGGCGGGCCCATCGACGGAACGGGGACTTGGTAAGATGAATAAGCGACAATGGCTCGTCTTTATAACGCTCGTAGGCCTGTTTGGCACACTTGGGTTCTTCGCATATCAGCGCTTTGACGGACGTCTTCCGGACCTCACTGAGCACGCGGTTGAAGCGACGACGGAGGACGACACGACCGAAGGGAGCGTTGCGGGGAACGACGAAAGAATCGACGATACGCCAGAATCTGCGCCGACTGACGAGGCGCAAACCGAGGCTGTTGCAGAGCCGGTCATCCTGCGCGTGGTCGGCCTCGGCGCCGAATCCATCGCGCCGGGAATCGTGGCGGGCGGTGGGCTCAACTCCACGGACGAGAGCGAGTTCGCCGAAGGATTGCTGGACGTTCGTCTACGCAAAGTCGCCGAGGTGAGCGCTGCTGAACGCGCGCTTTCACTGGGCGGCGATGCAGACGACGGCGCGCATCTTCTCGTGTTGCCGCTCCCTTCCTTTGTCGCCAGCTATGAACGACTTCGCGCCCTTGACCCACGGATCATTGCCGTGGCTGGCTGGTCTCAAGGAAGGGATGCTCTTTACGGACCTGCGAGGGACAGCCTGATGCAAAGTCGGCGTAGCCGACGCTCGGCGGCGGTCGGTCTCTGCGCAGACCTGGGGACCCCCGAGTCCTTCTTCGCGCTCTACCTCCTCGAACTCTCCGGCACTTCGGTTCCTGATGTGAACATCCAGGAGCGATGCGGTTCTGGCTTTCGTGCGCACGACCGAAGTGGGAGCACAAACAACGATTTGGGCAGCGGCCGGCTCATCGCGACGAGCGCTGACGCGTCAACTCTTGTCCCGTGGGTCATCATCGCACCAGGGTCGCTCTTCGAAGGGGAGGAGGCGCGTGAGATGCTCAAACGGTGGCTCCACGGCTGGTTCGAAGGCGTTCGCGAAATACGAGAGCATGCCGCGGAGTCCGCGCGCATGATCGCGTCAGCGACGAACTCCGACCCAGTGCACATCCTTCAACACTTGGGCCAAATCCAAGTAGCGGACCTCGCGCAGAACGTGCGTGCCTTTG
>JBLHKB010000618.1:0-3997 GCA_047619315.1 Polyangiales bacterium | reverse complement strand
AGAGCATCATGCGCTGAGCAAGACCTTCCACGACCTTCCGCTCCATCGTCGAGTTGATCGCTGGATTCTCGAAGATACTGCGAAGCTCTTCGGACGTCTCCCAAGCCTCAGCGACCTCTTGAAGGTCCTTTTGAATCTTTGGCACTTGCTTCGATTCGAGCGCGAGCTCCAGGATCGCTTTGGCGTAGCGACGAGATGCAGGAGATGTCTTCATGCTCGGCTCCCTTGGGTCTGCGCGTGGTCAGCGGCGGCGGCCTCCGCAATGTTCTTTAGGTAGTCGTCAGCAAGACGGCTTTGATCACTCGGCACAGCCTCGGAGCTAATGAGCGCTTCGGCGGCCGTGATGGCGGCGAGAGCGGTCTCCGTGGTGAGCTCATCGCGAAGCTGCTTCATCTTCTGCGAGATCTGGAACTCCACATCCTTGCGCATCGTGGCGGCCTTCGACTCCGCCTCCGAAACAATACGGTCTCGTTCCGCTTCGCCGGTCTGGATCATCTCCTGGCGAATGCGAGCGAGCTCCTCTTCCATCTTGTCGAGGCGCTCACGGTACTCTTTGCGAAGCGCTTCAGCTTCCGCCTTCTTCTCCTGCGCGTCGGCAAGAGCCTCTTCGATCTCGCGGCGACGGTTCTGCAGCGCGGGAGCTCCAGCCTTCTTGTAGCCGAACACCAAGAGCACCACGAGACACAGGAAGGTCACGCAGGTAATGAGGAAACCAGAGTCGCGGAAAGGCTGGTCTAAGGTGATGTGATGAGCCCCATCGTCTTCATGGGCGTGATCGTCATGGCCGTGCGCGTGCTCGTCGTCATGCTGGTCGTGGGAATGCGCTGCGTGCTCTTCGGCGGTCTCGCCTTCGTGCCCAGCAGGTAGCTCATCGCCGTGCTCGTCATGAGCATGCTCCGCGTGCTCTTCAGCCGTTTCGCCTTCGTGCCCAGCCGGCAGCTCGTGATCCTGTGCGAAGGCAGGAGCGGCAGCGAAGGCAAAGTACGTCAGCAGGCTGAGTAGGTGAATCGGTGCGTGCGTGCGTGTATGCGTGCGCATCAGACCACATCCCTTTGCAAAAGCTTCGAAGCGATCTGCTTCGCCAGAACTGGGGTATGAGCCTGCATGGCGGCGCGCGCTTTCTTCGCCTCTTTGACGAGCGTTTCTTCGGCGGCGCTAAGCTGACCGGCGGTCTCTTCGCGAACCTTGTCGAGGACCGTCGTTTCGAGCTTCTTGCCTTCGGCGCGGAGCTTGTCTCGCTCGACGGCGGCCAGTCGGCGAACGCGCTTCATCTCCACCTCGAACTCTTCTTCGGCGGATTTCGCCTCGACGGTCATGGCCTTGGCTTCCGCGATGGCGCCTTCGATGGCCTCTTCACGTGCCTCGATGAGCGCGATGATGGGCTTAAAGACGAGGGCCTTCAGAATGAAGAAGGCGACGACAAAAAGTCCAAGCTGGATGAAGACGGTGCCATCGAGATCGATGAGGCTGCCGGACAGAAAAACTGTCCCGGGGACAACGGAGCCGTAGAGAAGACTGAGGAGTTGCATCGTGGCCTCGAAAGGACGGGTCGAAAAGAACCTCTTTGTCCACGGAGAATGGAAGTCAAAAAGGTGTCGTCTTGGTTTAGAGGACCCATCGCAGGGCCCTTTCCGGCGCTGGATAGCATGGGCCTTGGGCCAGTCAACCGAGGAAAGCCTGGTGTTTATGGGGTCTGACGTCGCGAGGCGGCGCCGGCGCGAGCGAAGGCTGGGTAAGCCCAAATTTTCAGGTAAAATCGCGACAGGAGCAGGTGTACGAAACTTGCACTTAGGCGACGGCGGTAGCGACCAACGCAAAATGTGCCGCAGCAGCCAAAATCACGAAGGCGTGAAAGATCTCGTGATAGCCAAAAACCCGCGGCGCTGGGTTTGGCCACTGGAGGGCATAGGCCAAGGCGCCGACGGAGTAGAGAAGTCCGCCGAGGGCGAGAAGCCCAACGCCGAGGCTGCCCATCGTGGCGTAGACATGGGGAACGGCCAGGGCGCCCGTCCAGCCGACGGCCAGGTAGAGAACGGCCCGAAGCCACTTTGGCGCGCCGGTCCAAAAAAGGGTGATCGCGACCCCAGCTCCGGCCATCACACAAAGAGTGATGAACAGGGTCCCAATATCGCGACCTCGGCAAGCCACGAGACACAAAGGGGTCCAGGTGCCCACGATGAGCACGAAGATCATGGCGTGATCAAGGCGTCGCATCCGTGCGTACCAGTCGGGCCGCCACTGGACGCGGTGGTAGAGGGCGCTCGTTCCAAGACACCCCACGACGCTAAATAAGTACGCAATGATCGGCCAGCGCTCTTCAGCGCCCGTCGCGATGATCAAAAAGACGCCGGCGACGACGAAGGGCAACACGGCCCATGCGTGAAGAGCACCGCGGAGGCTTGGACGCTCGGCGTCCTCACTCAAATCAGCGGGCGAATCCTCAGAACTTCCGTTGGCGGTGACCACACCCGAGATCGTGCGGCTGCAGCCAGTGAGTGTCACGTCATGGTTTGGTCACCTCGATCGTCTGCTGTGAAGCATCGCGTCATAGCGATGTCACGAACCCGCTATACGATTCTCTCCGGGAATAAGAGCCACCCTTCCCCTGTGGGAGTCGGTAATGAAACGCTTCCTCATCGTTCCTGCGCTTTTGGCACTCGTGGTTGGCGTACTTTGGCTCGCCCGCGGGTCCATCGCCGCCAACCGACTCGAGGCGAGACTTGAAGGCCTCGGCTACACGTGTGACGACCTTGACGTCGAGGTCGAAGGTGATCTCACATTCGCGCGTGTCGCTCCTTTCACCTGCACGTCGAGGCAGCGGGCCATCGAACGGTTGGTCATTGAAGCGCCGCTCCGCGTAGAACTTGAACTTCTGCGCGCCCGCCGAGTGGTCGTTCCCTCCGCGCGTATCCACCTCCGTCGCGACCCCGTCACCGTGGACACAGAAGGAGAGGACCTAGTGGGCGGCTCGCGTGCAGGTCGCGCCGTCGTCCGGATGCTTCGACTCTTCGACATGAACCGGGCCGCGCATTTTGAGCAGGTCGAGATCGTTGAACTTGAGGTCGCGCTGAGCGGCGAAGAAGACCTTCGCGTCATCGCAGAAGACGTCCATGTCGAACCTGCTCCGGGAGGCGGCGCCCAGAGCGTTCTCATCGAGGCGTGAGCGCTACGCGTTCCACCAAGAGCTGGAGTCGAGATCGCCTTCGAAGCGTTGTCCTGCCGCGTCGAAGGAAGCGACGCGGTCATCCAAGGCACAGTCCGTGGAGCAGCCCACATCGGCTCCCTTCGGCTTCACCGCGCATCCCAGTTCAGCGCTCACGTCAGCGGACTCGACGAAGAGCACCCGCGACTCCGGTTTGAGCGTATCGAGGAGTAGTTCTACTGCGCCTCGAGGCGACGACGAACCGCGTTGAGGACACGACCTGAAAACCGCTCGTTCTCCGTGGTCATGATCGACGCAGGCAGAGGAACCTGAGGATCCGCCAGGAGCCGAAAATTGACGCGAGTGTGCGTCGCGTCGATGGACGCAATCTCCCATCGGACCACAAAGTGGTCGAGGTTCCCCTCGGTCATCCGTGCCTCGATGACGCGCGTCCCGTTCTCATCACTGCTCGAAACACGCGTTTGCGCCCAGAGCGTGATGGTGTCGCGGGCTGCCGTCACCTCCACGTACATCAGCGCGCGGTTTCCTCGCTGAGACAAAACGCGAGAAGTTTGAAAATGCGGCAGATAATCCTGAAAGCGTCCGTAGTCGTGGAGCAGGTCCACGACCTGCTGCATCGGGTAGTCCAGCACGACATTGGCGACACCAAAACGCACGCTAGTGCCTTGTGCCGGCACGGTGTGGGTCGTGATACCTCGATTTGGGTCGGGCTGAGCATCGGCTGGGGCGCTGGTAAAGACGCCGATGAGAAGCGCGATCAGCGCGTATCGAAACTTCGAATGTTGCATAGGCTTGCTCACCATAAAGACGCCCCGGAGGCCCAAAGCATTCACT
>JBLHKB010000617.1:0-4015 GCA_047619315.1 Polyangiales bacterium | reverse complement strand
ATATCGACGCAGGAGAGCGCCTCGTGGAGCGCATCAAGCCGCTGGCAGCAGCGACTCGTATTCCGGAAGTTCTCGGCTCCGTGGGCGGGTTCGCTGGACTCTGTGCTGTTCCAGAAGGGCTGACGGACCCAATCCTGGTATCAGGCACCGATGGTGTTGGGACAAAACTCAAGCTCGCCTTCGCCTTCGATCAACATGGCACTGTCGGCATCGACCTCGTGGCGATGTGCGTCAACGACATCTTGACGGTGGGCGCACGCCCGCTCTTCTTTCTCGATTACTTCGGAACGGGAAGTCTCGATGTAGACCGCGCGGAGGAGGTTGTCCGTGGCATCGCCAACGGATGCAAAGAAGCCGGTTGTGCTTTGCTTGGCGGCGAGACGGCGGAGCTCCCGGGCTTCTACAAAAAGGGGGAGTACGACTTGGCGGGCTTTGCCGTTGGGGTCGTTGAGCGCGCCAAAATGATCGACGGGACCAAAGTCGGTGCCGGGGACACGATCATCGCGCTTCCATCGAGCGGACTACACTCCAACGGCTTTTCCCTCGCTCGAGCAGCGCTCAAAAGCCAGCTCGAATCGGGAGGAACAGAGCTCGCTCTTGAGCTGCTGACGCCCACCCGCATCTATGCGAGAGCGTCCCAAGCAGCGGTCGCCACGGGACACGTGCGGGCGATGTGCCACGTCACAGGCGGCGGGCTCGTCGACAACCTTCCCCGCGTACTGCCTGAAGGCATGTGCGCACACATTGATGAATCAAGTTGGACGGCACCTTCCATCTTCGAACGAATTGCCAGCGCCGGGGACATTGAACAATCCGAGATGCGACGAACGTTCAACATGGGCGTTGGCTTCATTTTCGTCGTCTCATCCGATGTCCAACAAGAGATCTTGAAAACCCTCAACGACGCCGGCGAATCCCCAAGTGTCATCGGAACCATCGAGGCAGCGACGGATGACGTGCGCGTCGTGTACGCATGACCCTTCAGTTGACGGTCTTGGCCTCGGGCCGCGGGTCGAATTTCGTCGCTCTTCACGACGCGATTCAGCGCGGGCGATGCGACGCCAAAATCGTCTGCGTGATCAGCGACAAAGAATCCGCCCCGGTCATTCAACTCGCAAAAGCGCGAGACATCGCAACCCAGATCATACCTTTCCGCCGGAAGGACCGCGCCGCCTGGGAAGCGGAACTCCTTGGCGCGGTGCATGCCAAAAAATCTGAATGGGTTGTGCTCGCGGGGTTCATGCGCGTCCTGAGCCCCTCGTTTGTCGATGCCTTCCCGCAACGCATCCTCAATGTGCACCCTTCCCTGCTGCCATCGTTTCCGGGCATGCATGCCGTTGAGCAAGCGCTTGCTGCCGGAGTGCGCGTAAGTGGCTGCACGGTTCACCTCGTAGACTCGGGAGTCGACACAGGCCTGATCCTGGCCCAGGGCGTCGTGGCGGTCTGCGAAGGTGATGACGCGGACAAACTCCACGAGCGTATTCGCAAGCGCGAACACAGACTGCTCGCTGCCACCATCGACGCACTCGCGACAGGAAGACTCGAACTCGACCCGGTCCGATGGACCAGCGCTTCGTGGCCGGAGAGCATCGAGAGCCCGATGAGTCTGCCATGAGAAACCGCCATTACGATGTCGTCGTCCTCGGCGGGGACCTCGCTGGCATTCTGTGCGCGGCACTTGTCGCCAAGCGCGGGTTTCGTGTTCTCGTGCTCGGCCAAGGCGCTCTTCCTCCGACCTACTCAATCGGCGGTTTTACGTTTCCGCGCGCGCCCCACACCTTTCTTTCGGCGCACAGCAGTATAGCCCGACGCGTGCTGGCCGAGCTCGCCATGGGGCAGTTATTCCGAAGACGCGCATGTCAAATGGACCCGTCTTTCCAGCTCGCGATGCCCGAGCATCGTGTCGACGCCGTCAACGACCCGGCGCTTCTGGACCGCGAGTTCGCACGTGAGTTCCCATCCGTTCGTCGCGCTGGTGTCGACCTGCACAAGCTCGTGGAACGCGTCGGCACGGAGCTCGAGGAAGTCCTCGGCCGCGACTTCATCTGGCCGCCGTCAACGTTCTTAGAGCGACGAGAGTTTGCTCGCGCGACGGCCCACCGCGTGTTCGACCGCGAAGGCGGTGGCTTTGACCCCTTCGCGGAGTTCCCCGAATCACACCCGATTCGTCGACTCATCCAGGCGCCTGCGGCGTTCGCGACACACATGGATGCTGCAGAGCTGTCTCCCCTCGCTCGACTTCGACTCTACCAGTCTTGGTGGCAGGGCAGCGCGAAACTCGAAGGTGGCTACAGCTGGCTTCACGACGCGCTGCTCGAGCGCATTCGGACGAACTCTGGGGATGTGCGAATGGACGAGCGTGCTGACTCGATCATCACGAAGCGAAATGTCGCCACCGGCGTGGTCCTCGCAGACACGGCCGAAGAGATCGGAGCTGGGTTCGTCATCGGCGGTGTAGACATCGCCGCGGTCGAGTCGATGCTTCCAGACCGAACGATGTTTGCCGAACTCTTCGAGCGTTTTGGGGAGCCTCGTCCAAGGCATCTTCGTTACACCCTCAACATCGTCGCCAAAGATGATGCATTCCCCGTCGGCATGGGTCGCGACAGCTTCTCGATCTTCGATTCGGGGGGCGCTACGCACGGGGAGAACCTGCTGCGCCTCGAGGCATCTCCACCGGACGGGACCGGTGTTCGCAAGCTCTGCGTCGAGGCGCTGCTACCACGCCGTGGCGTCGAAGAGATCGACCGCTATCTCGATGGCGTTCGTGAACGCATCCTGGGTGCCGTCACCGAGCTAGCGCCCTTCTTTGGTGACCAGATCATTGCAGTCGATTCACCTCACGACGGTCGCGACCTGCAACACTTCGCCGAGCGTAAGACCATTGCGTCCGACGCGCCGTGGACTCGGGGGCCGTCCACGATGCAACGAGTGCATGGCTTTCCTGTGATGGGAAGCCTGGGGGTGAACGCCCTCCCCGTTCGTACACCGGTTCGGAACCTGCTGCTCTGCAACCGCCAAGTGAGCCCGGGTCTTGGAGAAGAGGGCGAGTTCCTGGCAGCAGGGGCCGCAGCGGAGATCATTACTCGCTCGGACCGGCGAAAGTCATGGATGCGGCGTGGGCTATTTAACCGCGTCGAAGTCTAGACGGCTCGCAGGTTGAAATGTCGGGTGCGCGGGCTGGTTGTAGCCGGCAAGGCGCACAATCGAGGAGACAGTCAGCGCCTTTCAACCCAAACAAGGCGAGACCAACGAACGACAAACCTCGGCGCTCTCTGGTACACTACGCGTCATGCACCCCGATGAGCGTCCTCGCATCAGCTTGCGCCAGCTGCTCCAAGTCATGATTCAACGAGGAGCGTCGGATCTCCACATCACGACGAATACTCCGCCGCAGCTTCGCATCGATGGCAGTCTTGCTCCGCTAAGAACGGACAAACTTAGCCCCATCGCGACCAAACAGCTTTGCTATGAGGTCATGACTGAGGAACAGAAGGTCAAGTTCGAACGCCACAATGAACTCGACTTCTCGTTTGGGATGAAGGGCCTCTCGCGTTTTCGCGCGAACGTGTTCATGCAGCGTGGAGCTGTCGCCGGAGCATTTCGTGCCATCCCCTTCAACATTCGGAGCCTTGGCGACCTCGGCTTGCCAAGTGTCGTCGGCGACATTGCGGATCTACCGCGCGGGCTAGTGCTCGTCACTGGCCCGACAGGCAGCGGTAAGTCCACAACGCTCGCCGCCATCATCGACAAGATAAACTCCGAGCGACGCGACCACATCGTCACCGTCGAAGACCCCATCGAGTACCTTCACGACAACAAGTTGTGCATTGTGAATCAGCGCGAGATCGGCGCGGACACCGAGTCATTCAAAGGTGCGCTCAAATACGCGCTTCGCCAGGACCCGGACATCGTGCTGGTTGGCGAAATGCGCGACCTGGAGACCATTGAGGCGGCGATGACAATCTCCGAGACGGGTCACCTTGTCTTCGCCACTCTCCACACCAACAGCGCC
>JBLHKB010000616.1:0-4023 GCA_047619315.1 Polyangiales bacterium | reverse complement strand
GAGTCCCACTGATGTGGCAGCTCGAAGGCGTCCACAAGGTCTGGATCCCCAACGCTCGTCCCGTTCCACTCAAACGTAGTGGGCTCCCGGCAAACTTTGAAACGATCACATTCGAGCACCGACTGCAAGCGATCCCCCCCCTGGGCTGCAGCATCATCGTATTCCAATCGGTACTCACGAACGATGTCTCCGTACACCATCATCGTGATCTTCGAAACGCGTTGTTCGAGTCGCCAACCTACGCCGGCAAAGAAGCTGACTTCGTCGCGCTGCCTCGGTTCATATTCAAAGTCTACCGTTCGCTGCGGGAGGAGCGCGCCTGCGGACGAATCGTTGCCGGTATAACGTATCTGGACGAGACGATGCTCATACGACTGGTCTGCGTGCGTCTCGTCCTCATATACGTACTGCACGTAGTTGCCGCTGACGTCGACCCAGCGTTCAACGTGCCACGCGAATGCAGCCCTAGAACCGTCTAGATTGTTAACGAGCGTGGTGTCTGAGGGCCAGGCGGCAGATCTCGCGCACGCTGCATGAGGGCTTTGCGAACGTAACCCCTCATTGATGAAGAACTGCGTCGCTCAGCGCCCGCGATGTAGACCTGTTCAGCAAGCGAAGCTCGGCGAGGTGCCGGCCAGAATTAAGGTGACGGGTCAGCGCTGCAACGCTTTCCCGCCGTGCTCCGCCCACCGACAAGATGAAACAGAGCCTGAGTGGCATCCTACGAAGCACGATTGCCGTCAAGAAGTGGATGGAGAAGTGTCCGTCGGTGGACCGGGTACGACCGGCGAAATGTCCCCGCTGCGACCACGCGGCGCGAGAGCCAGGCCGAACTCTGGGTCTGCACGGGCACGGAACTCGGACCCGACAACTGCGAGGCCCGATAGTTGTTGGAGTTCCTCCGCAGGAGACCGAGATCCAGATTCGTCGCTACCATTGCCAACATTGCGGCGCCACGATAACCGTCGGTCCCTCAGGCGTGCTGACGCGCCGGCTGTTCACGGCGATGGCGATTGGGCTCGCGCTCGCGCTCTGGTCCCGTGGCCAGTCCGACGCCATGGTGCGACGGCAAGTGAGCCCGTGGCAGGTCGTTGGCGCGACGGCGCAGGCGCGATGGAACGCGCTCCGCCGGTGGGCGCTCGCCGCGAGCGCTGGCGAACTCTGGCCGAGCATTCGTCTGATGGTGGAATGGACCCGGCGCCAGATCGCGAAACGAGTGAGCACGATCTTGATGAGCCGAGGACCCCCGAGCGACTGCGACGAGACGCGCGTCTTCATGGGCGCCGCACACGTTGCGTAGTGGGCGCACGCTCCGCTGAAAGCGTGAACAAGTCCCCACCCACCAAGGTCCCTGCTCAACCCCGAGCGCAAAATGCACCGTGCCCGCGTGCTCGATGACCGAGCGTACGAAGGGATCACGACATGAACGACACATTGAAACTGAAAGACCACAACGAGGCGGTGGCTCTGTTCCGGGCCTCCGTCATTGGCTCGTTGGGCTGCCGCGAAATGAGCCGCGGGGATCTTGCCGATGAGCTGCGCGCGCTGAGCGAAAAGCGCTTTCGCCCGCCGGGGTCACCCATCACGCGCAGTTACGGAATCAGCACGCTGGAACGCTGGTACTACGCACATCGCAGCGGCGGCGTCGAAGCCCTGCGGCCAAAGCCGCGCAGCGATCGCGGCTTCGCACAGACGCTGACGGACAAGCAGCGCGAGCTGCTCTGCGACATTCGGCAGGACTACCCGGGCGCTTCGGTGCCGCTCATCTTGCGCACGCTTGTCGCCGACGGACGCCTGCAAAAGGACGCTGTGAGTGCAGCGACGCTTCGGCGTCTGTATGCGCAAGCTGGACTCGACCGACGCACGCTTCGCATGATGGGTAAAGGCAGCCGCGAGCGGCAACGATGGGCCGTCGAACGCCCCGGTCAGCTCTGGCACGCGGACGTCTGCCATGGCGCGAACTTGAGCGTCGCCGGCCGCGCCGTCCGGCTCCGCATCCACGCCATCCTCGACGACGCATCGCGCACCATCGTGGCCATCCGCGCGTGCAACAACGAGCGCGAAGTCGAGATGCTCTCGCTGCTCGTCGAAGCGGTGCGTCTCGACGGGAAACCCGAAGTCCTGTACCTCGACAACGGCTCGACGTATCGAGGTGACGCGCTCAAGACGGCGTGCGGCCGTCTTGACATCAAGCTGCTGCACGCGGCGCCCTACGATCCTCAAGCGCGCGGAAAGATGGAGCGCTTCTGGCGGACACTTCGGGAAGGGTGCCTCGACCTCATGGGCGAGATGCAGTCGCTCCACGACGTGCAAGCGCGGCTCTTGGCTTTTGTCGACGAGCACTACCACCGCGCGCCGCACGGCGGCTTGATGGGGCGCGCTCCGGCCGAAGTGTACGGCGAGCGTGAGCCTGTCCATGTGACCGAGGAGACGCTTCGTGATTCGCTCGTCGTGCACGCTAGGCGCCGCGTCCGCGGCGATGGCACCATCGCGATCGGCGGCGTCGATTGGGAGCTGTCGCAAGGCTACCTCGCCGGCAAAATCGTGAGCATCGGCCGCTCGTTTCTTGATGCGCGGGAGGCGCCTTGGGTCCTTCACGAGGAGAAGCGGCTACAGCTCGCGCCCGTAAATCCCACGGCAAACGGAAAAGCCAAACGACGCACACACAAACCGCCGCGCGGCATTGACGCGGTGCCTTTCCGGCCTGCGGATGCACTTCTCGACAAAGCCATGGGCCGCGCGCCGAAAGCTGGTGCGCGATGACCGCTCCGCAGTGGCTCCGTCACTTCAAACTCAGCGTCTCGCCCTTCAGCAAAGACCTCGCCGATGACGACCTCTGGCTGCCCACCAGCAAGGTCACGCTCATCGACGAACTTGTGGACGCTATCGACGAACGACAACACGTTCTTCTCGTCGGCGAGCCCGGCGTCGGCAAAACGTGCGCGCTGCGCGCACTACGACGGCGACTTCCCGAAGCCGGCTACAAGCTTACCTACTGCCACAACGCGACGCTCGGCAAACGCGACTTCTACCGTCAACTTTGCCTCGCGATGGGCCTCGAATCGAAAGCCACGGCTGCCGGCGTCTTCTACGCCATCAGCTCGCACGTCGAAGAGCTTGGCCGCGAGCGCGTCCATCCCGTCTTCTTGCTCGACGAGTCACATCTCCTTCGACAAGAAGTGCTCGATCATCTGCACGTGCTGTCGAACTACCACTGGGACGCGAAGCCGCTGCTCTCGCTCGTCCTCGTCGGACTCCCCGAACTCTCGGACCGACTCAAGCTGGCGCGGAACCGCTCCTTGTGGTCACGCATCCACTGCCGCATCCGCATCGAAGACGCATCCGACGAAGACACCGTCGAGTACATCTGTCACCGACTCGAACAAGCCGGCGCCGCGCCCACCATCTTCGCCAGCGATGCACTCACCATGATTCACGAAGCCACCTCCGGTCGCTTGCGAGACGTCGACCGCCTCGCCACACTCGCGCTCAAATCAGCAGCCAGACGGAAGCTCAAAGCGGTCGATCGCGACGTCGTCCGAGGGCTCCTCGAAGACGACTAAACATCACTGACGTGAGCGCAACCATGGCCATCGCGGGGAATCATCTTCGCGGTGGCCATCGTCGTCATGCGGCTATGCGATGGCCATCATGTAGCCTGCGCGCCTGGCCCTCGAATACCGTGCTTGGCAACACGTAGACCAAATTTTGGCGTGCGCGAACGCGACGTACCCCTTCCGACTCTGTGGTTGGGTCATTGTGCCGATCGAGGACAAACGAAGGATCCCCACCGCAGCTCGCGGCGAAGATGAGACCAAGAAACCATACGCTCTGCTTCAACATCACTCGCCCTCCGAAATGTCCGCTTCCCAAGTACGCTCGCTGCCGGGTGCGCTTCGTGCGCACCGAAAACTCTGATCCGCAGACACCGGCAACCGGACGACGCGGGCTAGGTAGTAGTCGGCGCGCGCACGAAACGGGAGATATTCTGGACTCGTAGACCAACCTCGAAAGATGAGATAG
>JBLHKB010000615.1:0-4025 GCA_047619315.1 Polyangiales bacterium | reverse complement strand
ACACGAAGTCCGCGTCGGCGTTGACGGCGCGAACGGAGTCCACGATGGCCAAGACGCGCTCAAGGATAGCCAAAGCTTCTTCCCGCGCCTCACCGTTCAGCGCATCCAGGAGCCCCTGCATTCCGCCTGTAGCGAAGAGGTTTCGCACGTAGTCGAGGAAGTCGTTCCCGCCGAGCGACACGACGAAGAGGTCCGTGCCTTCGATCTCACTCTGCAGCCTTCCGTAGTAGGTGTCGCCCACGCCCCACCCGCGCGTTGTGCTTCCCGAGACCGCAATGTTGACGCTCTCGACATCCGTGATCATGTTCAAGCGCGAAGCGAGGACCGCGTCGAAACGAGGGGTGCCACCAAAGACGGGGAGGCTGTCGCCGAAGGTCACCATTCGAAGCGAGCCGCGGTCGATCGCCGCCACCAGCTGAGGCGCGACATTGTGCGTTGTCGCCGACGGCTCTCCGATGTCGAAGAGGTAGGTTCCTGTCCCAAGCTCGTCGAAGCGCGCGATGCCGTCATCGCCGGTGACCGCTTCCGTAGTGCTCTCGGCACCGATGGCGCGGACGCTGTGACCGGCGCGCGGCGTGTCATCGGCATCGAACCCATTGCGGCGGCGGGTTCGGTCATCGGCGCCTTCGTCCGTGTACACCCGAACAAACACGCCCTCGGGGGCAGGTCCGGCGTCGTCACCGCTGGCATCGCTCAGCGCGTCCGCGGTGGCATCCACCGCGCCGCCGTCCATCCCGCTGGCGTCAGGCGGCTCGAGAGCAGACTCGGCACAGGCAACGACGCAAAGAACACTCAAGAGGAAACACGTGCGCATGCCACTAGTTAGCACGTCGCGAAACCGGAGTGCACTCCCTGCAAAGTCGCCGCCAGAACAAGCCCGGGGGTTTCGCTCTTCGGCTGATCGCCCCACCAGACGAGGAGACGCTCAGGTAGGAGGCTCGGCGCCCACGTATCGTGCACGAACGCGAAAGCGGTGCGGCTCTTCGGCATATTCTTCCGCCGCATGAGCGATCCAACCCGCCGTGCGCGAGATCGCAAAGATGACCTCACCGGCGGACGCGGGCATTCCCCCAAGAAACGTCAGCGCGCCAAGAGCCAAGTCGATGTTGGGCACCGCGTCCGTGCGGGATCGGATCACGTCATGAACCTCGGACACCACACGCAGTCGCGGATCGTCGTGCCACGCGCGGGAAACCCAAATCATCAGCTCGTCGCAGCGCGGGTCGCGGCGTTCGTACACTTTGTGGCCGAACCCCGGGAGCCTTCCCAGGCGTCGCCGAGCCGCCCCCACCGCGTGCGCCGCACCTCGGCTACCGGCGGCGCTCTCGAGCATCTCGTGCACCCCGGAACTCGCGGCGCCGTGGAGCGCGCCGCCGACCACACCCAGCCCCGCACACACCACAGAATACGGGTCTGCACGCACGGACCCAGCGAGGCGCGCGGCGAAGTTGCTCGCGGCTAAGCCATGGTCGACGAGGAGCACCATCGCCGCGTTGAGCGCGTCACGCTCGATGGGTTCACCCGGTCGATCGGCGAGGGCCACCCAGAGTCGATCGGCGAGGAGTTCTCCTTGAGATGAACCGCACTTCGCATCGCGCAAGCCATCCACCATGAGCGTGAGCAGCTGCCGTCCCGCGGCACGAACCGAACGCCCGGACAAGTCATGGCGCATCGGATCACTCGCCGACGCAAAAGCGACGGTGGCCCGAAGGCGGTCCAACCCTTGGGCCGCAGAGGGCATCTCACTTTGTAGATCGGCGATGCCATCCAGAAGCGATTTGGAGACGTTCCAGGGCTCGCCGTCCCCGGACTCCCACAGAAGATCCACCACATCTTCATACGCTTCGCCGCTCATCGACACGAGCTCGCGACCTCGCACCCAAAGCCCTGAGTCGTCGACGCGCGTGATGGACGAGTTGATCGTCGTCTGTGGCGACGGCTCATCGCTGCGCGCACGACCCGTCATGAACTCGTCGACCTCTTCCGTATCGAAGAGACTCGAACGCCCGTCCGCGGCGGTCTCCCGGCCGATGAGGCCACGACTCACATACGCATAGAGCGTCTGGACTTTGACCCCTAATCGCGCAGCCGCTTCTGTGCTGGTCAGGCGCCGCGGCGTCATGGGATCGCGCCCTTGAAGCTCAGGCCGAGCGCGGGTGGGCGTAGGAGTCCGGCGTGCGCGAGGCATGAGGAAAGCCTAGCATTCACATTGACTCGATCAACATGTATGCAGTCAACATTGTCAACACGTCCGGGCCGCCTCAATATATGAGCATGAAAACAGTAAAAAACGCTCAAAAACGGCCAATTGTTGCTCCTCCCGGCTTGAAGGGCGTCATCGTCGCCGAAACCCAAGTCGGAGGAGTTCGTGGCCAAGAAGGCTACTTTCATTATCGCGGCCAGAACGCCGTCGAGCTCGCTCGAAGCTCCTCCTTTGAGGAGGTGGCAGGCTTGCTGCTCGGTTCCAGCGTCGAGCTGAAGCGTGCTCTCGGCGCCGCCCGAGTCTGCGATGACGAGCTCACTCCCCTCGTCGCCGCCATCGCCAAGCGAAGCTCGCCGCTGAGTGGACTTGGAACGCTCCTGCCCCTCGTCGGAGGCTCGCGCCCGAGCATCGACCTGACGCCGCTTGAGCGACGCGCGCTCGTCGTCCACTTGGTCGGCGCAGCCCCCGTGCTCCTCGCCCAACTTCACCGCTTCCGCACCGGCGCGACGCCTCTGCGGGCGGACCCCGAGGCGCCGCACGCGCACGACTACTTGCGGCTCGTCACCGGCGCAGCGTCCACGGAGCTCGCGTCGGCGGTGGAACGCTATCTCATCCTCACCATGGACCACGGGTTCAACGCATCGACGTTTACAAGCCGCGTCGTCACGAGCACGGGCGCGAGCGTGGGAGGCGCCTTCGCCGCAGCCGTCGCAGCCCTGAGCGGCCCCCTTCACGGCGGCGCCCCCAGTCGCGTCCTCGACATGCTGGACGCCATTGGCGACGAAGAGAACACCGAAGCGTGGGCGTCCGCCGCGATGAAACGCGGCGACAAGATCATGGGCTTTGGCCACGCCGTCTACCGCGCCGATGACCCGCGCTCCTCGCTGCTGCGCGAAGTCGCGCTTGGACTTGGAGGCCCGCTGGTGAAGCGCGCCACGGACGTTGAGGCCCGTATGCTCGCTTTCCTCAAAGAGAGAAAGCCCGACGCCACTCTCGTCACAAACGTCGAGTACTACGCCGCCATCGTCCTGCATATGGCGGGTATTCCTCAGTCGATGTTCACTCCGACGTTCACCGCGAGCCGCGTCGTTGGGTGGGGCGCGCACATTCTTGAACAGGCCAACAACAATAAGATTATCCGCCCCAGCGCTCACTATGTCGGCCCCGAGGCGGTCTCCGGCGAAGGCGCTCTAGTGCGCGACTCGCGAGTGTCCTAGGCTCGCTCCATGGAGCAACGCTCGCTCTTCCTCTCAACGCGCGAAAAGAAGATCCGCCTTCCCGGCGCAGAGCTCACGTGGATCGAAGGGTTCATCGAGGGCGAGGAGGCGGACGCGCTCTTCGAAGAGCTGAGTGGGCAGGACGGCTGGCGCCAAGACGACCTAACGATGTTCGGCCGCCAGGTCCCGATTCCAAGGCTGCACCGCTGGTTCGCCGACGAAGGCCAGAGCTACTCGTGGTCTGGCATCACCATGCGGGCGGAACGCTTTCCAGCGTCCCTCGACGTCACCCGCGAGAAGCTCGAAACTCGAACCGGCACTTGGTTCAACACGGCCCTCGCAAACCTCTACCGCGATGGGAACGACAGCGTGAGCTGGCACGCGGACGACGAACGGGAGCTCGGCCCAAAGCCTCTCATCGCGAGTCTTAGTCTCGGCGCTCCGCGAAAATTCCGAATGCGGCGAAGAGACGATCATTCGCAGCGTTTTGACCTGACGCTCACCCACGGCTCCATGCTCGTGCTCGGAGGAGACACTCAGCGTCAATGGGAGCACTGCGTGCCGAAAACTCGAAAGCCCGTGTCGCCGCGACGTGCGGATCTTTC
>JBLHKB010000614.1:0-4032 GCA_047619315.1 Polyangiales bacterium | reverse complement strand
GATGGTACGAACGTCAGCTCTCACACTCCGGTGGAGGCCCTCGGCATCACGGACGCCATAAGACTTGGCGAAGGGGGCGGGGGAACCGGTGTTTCCTCCGTGAACACTTGCGCCGTCCGGGAAAGTGGCGACGCGACATGTTGGGGTGGATGTTGGCAGGGAGCCTGCGGAACCGGCGAGCCGATCATTCGCGCCGTTCCCGCGCGCGTGGTGGGGCTGTGAAGATGACGATGATTCGGAGAATTGTGAACTGCTCTGCGGGGGTTGCCTGGATGTTGGTGAGTACGCTCGTCGGCGCCCAGACAGAGGTGCAGAGCAGCTCACAGTCCTCCACATCGGACGCGCAAGACACGGAGCGCGCACACCTGGACCGCGCGCGCGCAGCCTACGACGAGGGCGCCGAGGCATTCTCCCGCGGTCGTTTCGGCGAAGCCCTGGATCGGTTCAGCGAAGCCTACGAGCTCTCCGCGCGGGCGGAGCTGCTCTACAATATCGGCACCGCCCACGACCGACACGGACATCGCGACGCGGCGATTCGTTACTACCAGCGCTACCTCGCGGCGCTCCCCGAAGCGGGCAACCGGGAATACACAGAGGCCCGCATCGCGGTCCTCGAACGAGAGGTGGCGAGCGGCGCCGGCGGCCCCGTAGACGAAGAAAACTCGCCAGACTCGATGCCAGACTCGATGCCAGTGGAGCAACCCCTTCCGGCGGCCAGTTCGCCCGCCAACACGCCGGCCATCGCGCTCGTCTCCCTCGGCGGGGCCGCCGCCATCGCGGCCATCGCAACAGGCGTGATCACGCTGGGACGCCGAAGCGAACTCGACGAGGTCTGTCCCAATCGCGAATGCCGTGATGTTCATGCTGACGAGGTAGCCGCCCTTCGACGTACCGCCATCAGCACCGACATACTGATCGGCGTCGCCGGCGCTTCCCTCGTCACCGGAATCATCCTCTTTCTTGTGGGCGACGATGATTCCACAGACGACTCCCCCCAAGTGAGCTGCGGCCTCAACGGCTGCGACGCCCGCTTCTCCTTCTAGACGGCGGCACCGACGCAAGGCTGATGGAAGAGCGGCGTGTCCTCCCATAATCGGTGCCATGACGCTCTAGCGTTCGCTTCCTTGCCGCTCTCTTCGTTCTCGTCCTCCCCGTTGACTGCGGCGATGACGACGCCGCGGAGGTGCACTCAAGACTCACAGTGCGCGTCTGGGCTGTGCGTTAACGGGGCGTGCGTCGACGCCTCCGACGGAGGTTCGACGGACACGATGGAAGTGGACAGCGGGCCAACGACGGACGTGCCCTTTCCAGACGCCGGCCCAGTCGGCGCAGGGTGCTCCGAAGACCTCCGCACCACCTTAGACAGCATCGGAACCGGCCTCAACGGCCAGCGCTCCGCCGAAAGCGAAGGCAACTTCGGCATGACGGTCTGGGGTTACGATTCCTACGCAAGCTACGCCTATCCTGCAGGCGGCAACGCGCGGACCCTCCGTGAACTCCCACCACTGCTTTGACTCCCGCAACTTCAGGCTCGCGCCCTCGAAGTAGCCGTATGTCACACCGTCCTTGCACCCTCCGAATCATGACCGACTGGCGCCTCACCGAGTCCGACTTGCTCCCCGACGCACGGGACGGTCTCACGCGCGCCGAGCGCATCATCCTGTGGCAGCTCTACGAAGCACAGAAAGAGTTCGGCGAGCGCAACGTGCCCACAGCCACGCTCTACGGCCGCGTCGTCGAGCACATCAACCTCAGCGTGGGCGCGTTTCAAAAGCTGCTGCAGCGCTTGGTCGGCGCGCCGCACAATACGTCACGCATCGAGCCCTCGTGAGCGGTCTTTAGGAGCGGGTATCGCCGACGTTGAAGTCGGCGAGGGTTTTGGCGTCCCCTTGAACGATCACGTGCGCCAAACCTTGGTTGGGCCCAAGCACGTTCTGAGACGCGATGACCTCTTCCAGAAAAGGCCGATGAGCTTCCGCCGGAACGTCCACGCGAATGCGCGTTCCTGGACGACGCCGATGAAGCGCGTGAAGCAGAGGCCCCAGCGGACGTCCCTCGAGGGGCGCCGTCTCTTCGGCTTCATACCAAGGGTGCTCTCCCTCTGCGAGCGCCACCGCCGTGGCACCCTTCACAAGCTGCTCACTCGCCCAAGGACCAAGCATGCCAAGGTGCGCGGTGTCGTTGAAGCGCTCGAGGACGACCCGCTCACCGTCAAAGGCGAGCGTGCTCACGGACGTATTGCTCATGTGACCAAGGCGAGCGGGATGCTGCCGCGATACCGCGCAGAGCCGAGCGATGACCGACGCGATGAACCCGCCGTGGGCGAAGAGGACGCCGTGTTCACCGTCGCTGAGCGTCGTACGAAACTTCGTGACGGCCCCTTCGGCGCGACGGGCTAAGTCTGTCCACGACTCGCCGCCGCCAATGGTGATGTTCTCGCCGCGGGTTAGCGCTGCGACCTCATCGGCGAAACGCGCTTTCACTTCGGGGCGAGTCAGCCCTTCCCACACGCCGACATCGATCTCTCGACACTGTGCGTCGTGCGCGACAGGCAGCCCAAGTCGCTCCGCGCTCGCCGCCGCCGTCGAGGCTGCGCGCGAAAGATCGGAGGAGAGCACTCGGTCGAAGGACCAGCCCGCGGCGAGAAACCGCTCGCCCAGTTTTGTCGCTTGTTCGAACCCGAGTGTGCTGAGTGGCGAGTCGCCGTGACCCTGCCAGCGCCCGCTAAGGTTCGCTTCGGACTGGCCGTGCCGGACCAGCGTGATGCGTTTCACTTATCGGTTCCGTAGCCTCGGCGAGGTGTGATGACCTCGTCCACGAGACCGTATTCCATGGCTTCCTGCGCGGTCATGAAGTTGTCGCGCTCCGTGTCCTTCTGAAGCTGGTCGAAGGTCTTCCCGGTGTTCTCCGCCATGATCTCGTTGAGGCGGCGTTTGATCTCGAGGATCTCGCGCGCGTGAATCTCGATGTCGCTCGCCTGACCGCTGAAGCCGCCGAGGGGCTGGTGGATCATGACGCGGGCGTTTGGCAGCGCACGACGCATTCCGGGCTCTCCGGCACAGAGGAGAAATGCGCCCATCGAAGCGGCCTGACCAAGCACCACCGTCGCCACAGGGCATCGGATGTATTGCATCGTGTCGTAGATCGCGAGGCCAGCCGTCACCGAGCCGCCGGGGCTGTTGATGTAGATGGTGATTTCTTTGTCGGGGTCTTCCGCCTCGAGAAAGAGCAGCTGCGCCGTGATGGTGTTCGCCATCTCGTCGCGCACGGTCTGACCCAAGAAAACGATGCGGTCTTTGAGGAGCCGGCTGTAGATGTCCCACTCGCGGTCACCGCGGTGAGTGCTCTCGACGACGCGGGGAACGAGCATCGCCAGGGGGTCCTGGGGACCGTGGTTTGAGTCAGCCATAACAGCGAACATAGTCCCGCTGCCCCCAAAGTCGACCCCGCACTCGCCCCCTAGGGCCTAAATACCTGTCGAAATCGCTCTAAAGGATCTTCGCCGACGCTTCTGTTGCACGATCGAGGGATGTCCCTCACTTTGTGGGCATGCGTGTGTCGATCGCCGTGGGGGCTATCGTGATGGCCTGCGTGATGGTGGTGCCCTCCGGGGCGCACGCCGATCGTACCTACGTCGTCCGCAGCGGGGACACCTTGGTCCGCATCGCCCGGCGCTTTCGCACCAACGTACCCGCCCTCCGCCGAGCCAATCGGCTACGCAGCGACCGCCTTCGCTCCGGCGAACGCATCACCATCCCCACCGGCGGGACCGCGGCCTCCGCACGCCGCGCAGGGCAGCACTTGGTTCGCCAGGGTGACAGCCTCTCCGCCATCGCACGCCGGTATCGTGTCAGCATTGAAGCGCTCCGCTCTCAGAACCACCTGCGCAACGACAACATTCGTCCCGGGCAGCGTTTGACCATCCCCGGCCGGCGCCGTGAAAACCGCATGCCCACGGTGGAAGAGGCCGCGCCGCGTCCCTCCCAAGAAGGCGCCGAAGAGCGCGCAGAGCGCCTCGGCATTGGCGACGTG
>JBLHKB010000613.1:0-4042 GCA_047619315.1 Polyangiales bacterium | reverse complement strand
CAGTTGCTGCTCGTGGGTGACGACTCGATGCAGGTCCCGGCCCATGGGCACCCAAACTCATTGCATCGTCTCGTATCCACTCGAACAAGCCGCCTGTGGCTAATCGTCGATATCCACAGTTGCTGGCTACCGTCAAAGGCCATCCCATAGGGGCCATATTGAACGTTGGTGGTCATGAGGATGCCACCCGTCGCGCCGTCGAGGACAGAGATGCGACGGTCGTTGTAACCGCCAACCCAGACGCGCTCGGTGACGTCTCCGCTGATTGGATCGACGACATCCTGCGCCGCCACGGCTCGGATCATTCCGCTGGGCATCACGCCTCGGAGGCTCGTCGACCACAACACACAATCGTCTCTCCCCCATCGAAGAGCGGTGCCGTTGGTGCTCGTGGTGATGACGCCATCCCCATTGCTGTCGGGGCACGACTCGCCGAGTCCAGAGATCTTCGTCAGGAACTGCCCGCGTCGTCCAGCGATGAATGCGTCACCGGCGGTGTTGATCGAGGTACGCGACGGGTCGTTTCCACTGCCATGAGGCCCAACCCAAAAGCGCCCGGTCTCTTCGAAGGTCGCGATGTCAAAGCGCGACACGGTGCCTTCACCGGTGTTCGCGATCCAGATGCTGTCGTTGATCGTTCCGGTGTTACCGATAATGATCGCCCCATCGCTGTCTAGTTCGACCCCATCGTTTGGGTTCGTCCTCGTGTCGAAGGGCTCATCACCACCAACGCCGATAGTCGTCTCGTCTTCAACGATGACGTCTTCAGAGACCACGCCCCCAGTCACCGGGTCGTACTCCACGCTATCGCTGTTCTGCGGCGTCAGTTCACTCGACTCAATGCTGTCGTCAGTCGCGATGTAGCAGGCCGGGTGGCAAGGGTTGCACTGCGTTGGCGGGGCGATGAGGGCGTTGGCCAGATGAATTCGAGTTTCCTCGATGCTACCGCATTCGCTCCACGTACCGGCCTGGCACACCTGCGTTCCGATGGCGCAGACGAGATCCGCGCCTTCGTAGGTGGCTTCGCCGTAACAAGGGATCGCCTGGCCTTCTGCTTCGCACGCACAACCGGGATCCCGAGCCGCACATTCGCCGCTCGCTTCCGTAGCGAGGTCGAGCTCAGGGGTCTGGCATTGCGTGAGACCCGCAAGGAGCATCAAGGCTGAAGCAAAGCGAGTCAATCCGCATCCTCATCAAACGTCAGGCAGCGAAGCGGGTCATCGGGCTCAATGGCTCCGCAAATCGCTTGCGGCTCACATTCGCTATCCTGCGTGCAGGAACCTCCAGTCGTCACACAGCGAGCCGTGCCCGTGCCCGTGTCCAAGCAAGTACGCCCCGCTGGGCACTCCCCTGAGCGACACGGTCCATCAACTTCGCAGGTAGCCTGGGACGTCCCTGGGTCGACGCCGCAGGAAAGTCCTTCACCGCAGTCAGAGTTGCTGGAACACGTACCGACCAGTAGGCACTCCGTCTCGGAGTCACCATCAACATCCACGCAAGAGGCTCCGGCCTCGCACTGCCCAGCGCTATCGCACGGCAGATGAGAAGGAACGCAGAAGAGCGCGCCTTCAACGGGTGCGAAGGTGCAGGTGTGACCGCGGGGGCATGCGTTCTCGTGGAACCCACACGGAATCCGCCGGTCGACGCATCCGCCTTCTTCGCAGCGAAATCCGTAAGCACAGTCGTTGATGGCTGCGCATGCACCCGCAGAAGATTCACAGAGCCCGCTGTCCTCCGGCCCAGCGCCTTCGAGCTGGACGCAGTTGCCGCTTCCGCAGTGCACATCTTGAGTGCATGGCGTACCGGGCGCGCATTCCCTGCCCCCGCAGAAGGCGTCGACGCAGACAAAGCCCTCGTCGCGACAGTTGGCGCGACACATGGGCATCGGCGTGCCTGGTTCGCAGACCATCACTGGGGGTGGGGGCCCTGAATCCGGGAAGTTGGCGTCGAAAGCAGGAGCATCTTCCCCGGCGTCCTGAGGACCCGCGTCCGATGTCTCCACATCGCCAACGACGCCAGCGTCCGTGCCACCATCCTCTTCTGGAGCCGTATCGTCCGCAGCCGAAGTGTCTCGAGGACCGGCATCAAATGGTGTTGGAGGTGGCGGAGCGTCATCGCCGCATGCCACCAGAATCCCCAGCAGCAATGCGAGCGAGGTCACTCTCACGGCATCACTCCACAACGCAGCCAGGCCGCGCCGCAAGAAAGCCGAGCTCCACGAACGACCGTTGAAGGCGACCCTTCGCCCTCAACGTTGGCCCAGCCAATGCCAAGGCCTCCTTCGTCATCGACGGCGATACCGCTGAGGCCACCCTCAAAATCGGCGACACCAAGGTCGTATTCGGCGACGACGACACCATCACTGCCATGAATAAACGCGACGCGGAGATGGTCTTCGCGGGCGGGGTTCGAGGCGCGGTACGCCAACGCGTAGCCGCCGGCGTACGACGTGGCCATTGGGTTGCGGCCACGAAGCGGGGCCCGAGAGACAATCTGCTCTGGCCGCACCGCTTCACCAAAGGAGTCCATCAAGCGAACGCGAATCTCTTGGCGAACGTCTTCGATGAGTACACCGAAAGCGACGACGCCAAAGTCACCGCCAAAGGCGACGGACACCTCTTCGGAGGCGTTGCCCTGGCTGTTGACGACGGAGGCATCGGACAATACCGCGCCCTCGGCACCGACAACGGCAAGTCGCACATCACCTTCGGAACTCCACGCGAAGTAGAAGCGCTCATCCGCGAAGTCGACGGCGACTTCAGGAGTCGGGAGCGTCCAGCTGTAAGTGACGATGTCGGACTCGCTGTCCCCGTCGAAAGTACGCGACGCAATCTGCCACTCGCCCTCGCCGACCTCCCGGACCCAGGTCGCCACCCAACCATCGCCATTCTTGAACAGCCGTGGACTCGAGTGCTGACCCGTTGGAGCGGAGAATGTGCGGAGCGGCGCCTCGGAGGCCTCTGTGTCTACCCCGCGCACGATGGTGTTCTCGCCATTTCCGCCGTCATCCAGCCAAATTGCGTAGCCCTGGGAGATGCTCACGGCCCGCGCGGAACTGTCGTCGCTTGTCAAAGAGCGGACGATGGGCATGGTCGCCCCGTCCGCAACTTCGGCGGTTCGCGCTTGCTCACGGACGTCGACGGTGTCGCCCCACGCGAAAACAAAACCACGTCCGGTGGAAGCGACGGACACAGGGCGGTTTCTGGCCATGGGGTCTGTGATGAGCTCGAAGACCTGAGCCTCACATGGAACCTCTTGAGGTCCTGCGTCCGCGCCGGCGTCATTCTCGCCAGCATCCGTGTCAATTCCGCTATCACCGTCGCCGGCGTCTTCTTCTGGCTGACCCGCATCCACACGAGGGCCCCCATCGAAAGTGGGCGCGGGCGGTGCGTCATCTCCGCACGCACTCAAAGCGATGAGCAGGGTGAGGAACGTCGGGATGGGATTGGAGAAGGAGTATTGAGACATATGACTATCTGCAGAGTACATCGTGCGCAAAGCGCGCCGCGGGAGAAGTTATAATCATCTGCATACAAGTTTCGCGCCGAACACTGTGAACAGTATTTTCGGCTCACAACCCAAGAGATCGCGGTGACTACACTACGCAAAAAGTTCTGTACTGGCGCAGATTTGCACTGGGTGATCATCTGACACCTACTGCGCTTGCATACACTAGAGGTTGATGTGCGTGCACCTTCAGAACGACTGTTAAAAGGAAAAAGGGAAGCCGAAACCAGCTTCCCCCTTCCCCCAAATGGTCGCGTGTCGACTATCGTCGACGCATCCGAAGCGCGACCTCGATAGCATCGAGGACCTGAGACTCCGTCTCGCTCCCTTGCGCTTGGCGCAAAGCCGCTCGAGCATCTTCGCCATTGATACGGCCGAGACCCCAGGCGGCTGCCTGGCGAACAAGGGTGTTGGCGTCGCCTTGAACCAGCGCCACCAGGACGGGCACCGCCGCATCGATTCGCATCTCCCCGGCGAGACGAGCCGCGCGCATTCGCACGGTGTTGTCTTCGTCGCCGAGTGCGCCGAGGATGGC
>JBLHKB010000612.1:0-4049 GCA_047619315.1 Polyangiales bacterium | reverse complement strand
ATGTCCTTCTCACGCACAGACCCGCCGCCAGGGAGGTCGTAGTCGCGGTTTTCGATCATCGTTCGGAGCGTCAGAATGTCATCTCCGTAGAGCGAACCCTTGCCCTTCATCATCTTAAAACCGTTGTCGTGGCCCGCGTTGTGGCTCCCCGTGATCATCACGCCGCCGTCGAGCTCTTCGTGAAAGACCGCGAAATACATCGTTGGCGTTGGCCCAATGCCGACGTCGAGGACTTCGAGGCCGGCCTCGATCAGTCCACGAAGAAGTTCCCCATGAAGACGTGGAGAGCTCTCTCGACAGTCCCGCCCGAGCGCGACCTTGTGTTGCCCGGCACGCATCCAGAAGGTCCCGAGCGCCCGGCCAAGTTCGAGAGGAAAGTCCCCATTGAGGTCACGCTCGGCGTGGCCGCGGATGTCGTACTGACGAAAAGAATGTGGGTTCATCGCGAGTCGACTCTAGCACTGTCTCGACCGCCCTCGTCTTGAAATGGGCTCTAAAACCGCTTGTCTTTTCGTGCTTTGAGCGCGTCGACAACCGCTCGAACATCTTGGGCCCGGTCTCGCGGCATGACGAGAAGCGCATCCTCGGTGTCGACGATCACCAAGTCCTCAACGCCAACTAAGGCCACGACCTTACCGGGGGGAACGTCCACGATGTTGCCCCGCGCATCGACCAAGACCGCTTCGCCTCGCACAGCGTTGCTGTCCTCATCCTTGGCGGCGAGTTCCCAAGCACTCATCCAGCTTCCAAGGTCCGACCAGCCAAAAGAGCCCGGCACGACGTGAACCACGGCGGCTTTTTCCATGATGCCGTGGTCGATGGAAACGGAGGGTAGCTGTCCATAGGTTGCGGCCACGGCCTTCGCCTCTTCGCCACGCTCCGCGGCGTCGTCGAGCGTATCGATCCCCGAGGCCAGTCCAGGTAAGTGCTCACCGATCGCAGCAAGGATCGACTTCACCTTGAAAAAGAACATTCCACTATTCCAAAGGAAGTTCCCTGCGCTGACGAACTGCTCGGCGCGCTGTCGGTCAGGCTTCTCGACGAAACGCCGGGCGGCGAAGACCCCTTCGTCGACGGACTTCCCCAGCTCCAAATAGCCGTAGCCAGTCTCGGGTCGCGTGGGCGTTAGGCCCACCGTGACAAGGGCGCCGTCTTCACAAGCGCGAAGGGCATTTCGAAGCACCTCCCGGTAGCCGTCTTCATCTCCGATGTGATGGTCCGCGGGGAGGACCATCATCGAACCGTCGGGGTCTCGCCGACGGATGTGCGCAGCAGCCCAAGCCACGCATGGCGCCGTGTTGCGGCCCACGGGCTCCTCCAGGATATTTTCTCGAGGTAGCTCTGGCAGTTCCGTTGCGATCGCCTCGGCCAGCAGCGTACTCGTCACAATGAGGACGCGCTCCGGCGGAACGATGTCACGGATGCGGTCGATGGTGGCGCGAAGGAGCGTGCGGTCGTCTGGACCGAGGGGCAAGAGCTGCTTCGGCCGATGGCGGCGGGAAGCGGGCCAAAAACGCGTGCCGGAACCGCCGGCCATAATCACAGCATAAACACTCATCAGGATGCTCCAGCCCAAAGGTCGTAGACAATGAGTCCAATCCCAACCGGCACTAGGTAAAGGGAGAAAGCCCAAAACCGACCTTCGTTCACGACTCGGCGCAGTAATACGAGAGAGAAGAGACCAACGACGAGTGCCACGAACCCGCCGAGCCACAGAACGGGTGGCACGGAGGCGAACGCGTTGTCCTTCAGCAGGAGCAAGAGCGCCGCACCGGCGACGGCAGGAAGAGAAAGCAGGAACGAGAAACGAAACGCGCTGGCGCCCGCCATGCCCAACATCATGGCCGCAGCGATGGTCGCGCCGCTTCGGCTGATGCCCGGCAAGACGGCGATGCCCTGAACCACACCCACGATGAGCGCGGCGCTGAGGGAAATTTCTTTCTTTGCGTCACCATCCACGCCGCTTCGTCGCGTGGTGATCACCAGCACAGCAGAAACCAGGAGGCACGCGCCCACGATCCAAGGGAAGCGCGACCACTCCTCGACGTGGTCTTTCACCAGGAGACCAATGACGGCGGTGGGAATCGACGCGATGAAAATTCGCGCCAAGGTTCGACCGTCCTCGCTGTCTCTGAGCGAGCTTGGCTTCGCGACAGCTCGACCCGTCGCCACAAAGAGCCCTGCAACATCCTTCCGAAAGAGCAGCAGTGTTGCGACGAGAGTCCCGAGGTGAAGAACAATGCTGAGGGACGGCCCCGCTTCTTCCAATCCGAATAGAAGGGCGCCAATCGCGACATGCCCAGAACTCGAGACGGGCAGAAACTCGGTTAGTCCTTGGACCGCACCGAGGGCCATCGCGCTAGTCGCATCGAGATCTGCAGGTGTCACGGCTTTCGATTATCACTCCCGTCCACATCGTGCCAGCGTTTCACCCTCCCGGGCGCCGTGCTTGAAGTGCCCTAGAAGCCGGCTTCGAGCCCCAGGGTGGTCATAATCGCGCGATCGTTGGGCACCGCGACACGGCCATAGGTGAACTCTCGAAAATTGAACTTCATCCAGTCAAACTTGAGGACCACGGCAAAACGGCCGAAGATTCCGACGCGCCCATCCTCGCCGGCAGGAACCTCAAACTCGAAACGGCCACCGAAGAGCCAGCTCGACATAGGCGAGAGCTCGCGGTCGCCGGTGAAGTACTGACCTTGTGGAGCGCGGGCGTAGTCATTCGAGAAGAAGGCTGCGCCGGTCTGGTTGTAGTAGCGCGCTCGTGCCCGGAGCCGCATGCCCTCGACGAGGTTCTGTTCGTAGCCAAGTTCCGCCGTCACGGAGGAAACATCCCAGGTGTCACGGTACACGCGACCTTCGACCTGAAGGGCCCCGCGAAACGGCGTGATCCAGAGTCGCATCCCAAGGGATGCAGTATATCGTGCGCGCGAGTTCGGATGGTTTTCCTGCGCGGCGGTACGTCCAAGCCAAACTGCCCGGTAGGGGTTCCCTTGGTAGCCGTCCAGTACCTGCGCCTGCAGCGAGAACTGAGTCGCGAAAGTCGGCGCCCATGCTTGCGTCCAAGACCCTTGAAACGTCTGGAGGTTGAGGCTGAGACTCTCTCGCTCTTCACTGTCAAAGCACCCGTCTGAACCGGGGAGACGTGCACGGTCGACCGCTTCTTGAGCGCGCGGTTGAGCGAGGTTACAAACTTGGTCAAAGCCTCGTCCGTAGCTGAGTGACAATGTGGTGTTTCGCTCGAAAAGCTCCGTGGTGGCGGTCAGCGTAAAGCTATGCGAGCGATAGTCACTTTCGGTGCCATAGCGATACGTCGCGTCGAGAGTGGCGTAGTCGCTTTTGACCCCAATCCCGCCGCTCACGACGTTTCGAAGGTCGTTCCATTGAGTGGCGCTGCTGATGGCATCCACTTCCGGTGCCGGAGCGTCCACCACCGCAACCGATGCGCCGGATACGATATCCGCTTCCCAGCCCGCGCGAATCGTCACGCGGTCGCGGATGGTGCCGCGAATATTGACCGCTGGGTTGATGGTCGTCTGATTCAGGTCGCCACCCGACTCGCGATAGAAGGTCGTCGTGCTGTTGACGACGACCTGCGCGGAGGTCGTCGTCGCGCCGAAAGAAACAAATGTGAGGGCGGCAACGACGCTCAGCCGGGATGCTAGTTGCATCCACAGCCTCCGCCTTGGATGGCGCTTCCGCCAGAGCTGCCTTCTCGATTTCCCAAGACATGAGATTCTTGTCCATCGGATTCCCCGCGCGAACCGAACGTCATCGCAGGGTGAGCCAAGAATTCTTTGTCCTCTGGGCGAACGGTGACGCAGCCAGAGCTCGCTGCACAAGCCATGAGACACACCAGCGCAAAGGTTTTGCGCAGTGACCGAAGGACATCAGAAGAAAACAGAGAGTCCACCGCTGTACTCCTCTCCAGACACGTAAGTGTCTGCCTGAAAGAACGCGTAGGAGCGAACGTCGACCCGCAGCGTGATTCGATGGCGAAACCCAAAGCGAAGACCGCCACCGCCGTAGAGCACACCGGTCCGTCCGCT
>JBLHKB010000611.1:0-4063 GCA_047619315.1 Polyangiales bacterium | reverse complement strand
CACTTCGCCTCGTGCAGAGCGCCGGTCCGGGCGCACTTGCCGAAGCCCGTGGCGTCAACATCCACGCCGCCGTCGCGGTGGACGGTCGCGCGCTGCTTGCGTCTCGAGCGCCTGTGCCGCTACATCGCCCGACCTCCGCTCTCCCTTGATCGGCTGGAGACGCACCCGGACGGCCGCGTTCGCATTCGATTCAAGAGCGCGTGGAAAGACGGCACCGTGTTGCTCGACCCACTCGACTTCATCAGTCGCCTCTGTGCACTCATCCCCCCGCCGCGCTTTCACATGCTGCGTTACCACTTGTTGTTCAACGGCACCGTACTCGCCGGTCATTCGCGGGACCGCGCCGAGGTCGTCCCGGGTCGACGAAGGACGAATGTTCACCGACGGACGACGCGCAGCAGCTCTTGTTTGAGCCCGCGCCTCCGCTATCGCCACCGTCGCCGCCCTCACGTCATCCGTGGGCGTTCCTGCTACGCCGCGTCTTCGCCATCGACGTCATGATGTGTCCGGAGTGCCAAGGCGCGATGCGCCTGAAGTCCATCGCTACCGAGGCGAGCGAAATTTAGGCCATCCTTGGCGCCGTCCCGCGTGCGCGACCGCCGCCGCCGTTGCGACAGCTTGAGCTCGACTTCGCCGCCGCTTGAGGACGGCCAGTGCACCCTTGCGTCCGCTGGGCACACACGAGGATCTGCATCCACTTCACGTATACGGCTGCGGGTGCGCCAGACTGTTGCGCAGACACCATCACTCCGGCACGAATCCGAGCTGCGACTTCAACCCCCCGATGAACGTCTGGTCGTCTTGGGCCTTCCGGCTGTCCAGAAGCATCTCGGCGTCGGCTCCCGCGCGGAACCTCAGTGTGCCGGTGTCATCATGGGCGGCCGTCCATATCACGTCGGCAACCACGGTCGGCTCAGAAGGGCTGGACGGAGAATTGCCCCAGTACGCGAACAGCTGCTGAATTGTGCCCTGGTACTCGGCCAGCGACTCGTCGTTGCAGAAGTCGAACGACCGACCGCCGAAGTCCGTCTTGATCATGCCGGGCTCGACGATCTTGACCCGCACGCCGAAGGGCTCGAGCTCGTAGTGGAGCGACTCGGATAGCCCTTCAACTGCGAACTTGGTGCCGTGGTAGAGCGTGCCGAGCGGGAAGGTCATCTGACCACCGATCGACGAGATGTTCACGATGACGCCTTGTCGGTTCGTTCGGAAGTGCGGCAGGAAGGCCTTGGTCACCGCCAGCAGCCCGATGACGTTCGTGCCGAACTGTCGCTCAATACGCTCCATCGAGAACGCCTCGAGGGGCCCGTATGCGCCGTACCCCGCGTTGTTCAAGAGCACATCGACGCTCCCGAATCGCTTGAGCGCGGCGTCCCGTGCGCTAGAGATCGATTCGTGGTCGAGCACATCGAGATGGGCGACGAGCACCCGGTCCATCCCGGCGAGCTCGGCGGCGTTGTCCGGGGACCGCATCGTCGCCACCACGTTCCAGCCGCGGTCGTGGAAGAAGTGGGCGGTGGCCCGGCCGATGCCACTCGAGGCACCGGTGATGAAGAGCGTCTTGTTCATGGGAGTGCCTCCCTCAACGTCGGCCATCAGGTGGGGCCCGCATTCAGGTTCAACATGCCGTCCATGCCGTTCGCCGCGTAGATGCCGCGCGTCACCTGTCCCAGGAGGTCGTTGTAGCCAGTGATGGCGTCGCCCATCCCGGAGTGATCGGCGATGACGCGGAACGGCTTGTCTCCGGGCGGTGTCTCGATGGCGTCGGCGACGATGCCTGCGACCATCTCGGGGCGCTGCTTCGGGTTGGTCTTGAGCCACTCGACCATTCCCCGTAGTGAGGGCTCGAGCGCTGCCGTCTCCGGCGCGTAGTCGTCGCTCTGGTCCCTGGGCTGGAGCAAGCCCTCCAGGAACGCCGTGGGCAGCGCACCCGGCTCGACGATGACCGAGTCGATCCCGAAGCGGGCCAGCTCTGCCCGGTAGGACTGGGCGACGGCCTCCAGGGCCCACTTGGAGGCGCAGTACGTCGCGTAGAACGGAATCGCGACCCGCCCAATCAGGCTTGACGTGTAGACGATGGTACCGGAGCCCTGCCCGCGCAGATGGGGCAACACCGCGCGCATCACGCGCTGCACGCCGTAGACGTTCACGTCGAAGACGCGGTGCATCTCGTCCGCGCTGAACAGTTCCTGGATGCCGTAGGAGCCAATGCCGGCGTTGTTGAAGACGACGTCGAGGCCGCCCAGCGCTTCGAGTGTGGCCGCCACGCCAGCGTCGACGCTCGCGTCGTCGGTGACGTCCATCTCAATGATCGCGACGCCCTGAGCTTCTAGAGCACGAGAGACCTCTTCATTCTTGCCCCCACGAGAGCGCATTGTGCCTGCGACCTTGTGGCCTCGGGCAACGAGTAGGTCGCAGGTGGCGCGGCCGACAGCACCGCTGGCGCCGGTGACTAGGATTCGCTTGGATGGAGTGGATGTTGGGCTCATGGGGACCTCTTTGGGTGGCGAACTTTGTACGGTCACCAACCTATGGACTCATGTCGCCCGCGTCCTGCCGAATCCTCCGCAAGACATGCCCGATTATCTCTGCGATTGCAGGAACAGATACTCCACGCATGGATGTCGGGTACACTGGCTACATCACAGGAACTGGCACATGGACCTTGAGCATCTCTCCACTCTAGCCCGACAATGGCTCCTACGGACTTCCAAATACCCCGACACGCCGCCACCGCTGCGAGATGTGTTCGTGTTGAGCAGCTCGGTCCCCACGCCTCTCTCTCCAACGCTCTACCAACCCGTCATATGCCTGATCCTACAAGGCGGAAAAGAGGTTCTCCTCGGCGATGCGACCTTCCATCTTGGACGCGGGGATGCTTTGGTTGTGAGCCATGACGTTCCGGTGGTCGCGAGAATCACCGCTGCGCGACCTGGTGAGCCGTACCTGGCCATCATCCTCTCCTTGGACATCAGCACGCTCCGCAGCCTGTACGAGGAAGCCGGTGGCGTTGCGAACCGGGCCAGCGATTCCCGCCCGCATGCGATGGCCTCGACCGCGGCCGGACCCCGTCTCGTCGACGCTATGGCGCGGTATCTGGCGCTCGCGGACGATGAGGTCGAGTCGCGCATCCTCGCCTCGGCGGTGCGGCGGGAGATTCACTATCGGTTGCTCATGGCACCCAAGGGGGGAATGCTGCGCAGCTTGCTTCGCCATGACAGCCACGCCAGCAAAGTCTCCGGGGCCATCTCCCTAATCCGAGCCGGCTTCCGCGAGACGCTCGCTGTCCCGGATCTCGCCCGAGAGGTCGGGATGAGCGTGTCCTCGCTGCACAAGCACTTCCGCGCGATCACCGCGACGACACCGCTCCAGTTCCAGAAAGACCTGCGCCTGCTTGAGGCCCGTCGGCTGCTCGTCGCCGGCCAACACGCCGTGTCGGATGTCGCCTACGAGGTGGGCTACGAGAGCCCCAATCAGTTCAGCCGTGAATACTCGCGCAAGTTCGGGGCCTCGCCGCGCTCGGACCTACGTACTGGGCTCACCGCTACCGGCTAGGTGACTGGTGTGAAACGGCGCGAGCCGCTACGCGGCGAGAGCGCACCGTCAAACGCCGTCCCATTCAGAGCATGACGCTGTGTCGACACCGGCGCTGAACCCATCTCCATCGCGCTCTCCGTCGCCGGGACAGACCCAGAAGGAGCGATCCTCGCGCGCCGCGGAGTCCCCGTTACCCTCGAGCGTGCCGACCTCGCCTTTGGCCCGCTTACGCTCTGCGCAGGATTTCAGGCCGGCGATAACTGCGAGTCCGCCCTCGCCGAGTGGCGCGACGCCGTCGTCATCGACGCCCTCGACCCCGCGCCGATGTCCGTTGGAGTGCTCACCGGGATCAGCGGCAGCGCGCGCTCGTATATGTACGACTTGGGGTTCGTGTCGCTCTTGACCACGAGCGTCCCCTTGCCACTCGCCGCCGCCGAGTCCCTTGGCGGTGCGTCTTATATCGTCGAAGGCTCCGCCGAAGTCGACGGGACGATGATTCCCTTCTCCGCCCGCGCCGCCCTCGCTC
>JBLHKB010000610.1:0-4064 GCA_047619315.1 Polyangiales bacterium | reverse complement strand
CCGTGAACTGCAGTTCTACGACTGTGGGTTCAGGGCCTTTCCGAGCGTGGTTCTAGAGCTTCCCGCCCTCGAGCGCCTCAACCTGAGTTGTAACCTTTTGTTTGAGCTCGGGCCGGAGATCGGCCAGCTGACGCAGCTTCGGTTTCTCGACCTCGGTTCCTGTATGCTCGAAGCGCTGCCCGGCGAGATCACCCTGCTTGAGAATCTGCAGGAGCTCTCCCTCGACGGCATCGAAACCCTCGAAGAGCTCCCTGAGGACTTTGGCCGGCTCAAGAAGCTGCGCTACCTGTCCCTTGCGGAAACGCCACTTGAGTCCCTGCCGGCAAGCTTCGCGCAGCTCACTCTTCTGGAGTACCTCGACCTCACCTCCACGGCCTTGGCGAGCAACCACGTCCACGACGACCACGACGACCCCGACGATGAGCGGGAGGACGGCGGCCTCGGCAGAGGTATCGTCGCGCTCTTGGCTGGCTTCACGAGCGAGTCTCCGGTGGCCCGCGCCGAGGCGCTTCAGCAGCTCATCGACGAGCACCGAAGCGTTCTTTAGGCGCGGTTTGGCGCCGTGTATCCGCCTTTGAGGCGGTTCAGTCTAATCCGATGCTCTTCGACAACAAGATTGTATGGGTCACGGGCGGCCGCGATTCCGCGAGCGCGCCGAAGCGCAGGGCGGCATGCCGAAGTTCGTCGAGGAAGAGTTCGACGCGTATCTGCGTTGCGGGATTCTAGAGCACGGCCTCGTCCAGCTTGCCTGCCGCGGATGCGGCCACGAGATGGTGGTGGGTTTCTCCTGCAGGCGTGGCTTCTGCCCATCTTGCCTGGACCGTCGCATGTCGGACATTGCGGCGCACCTTGTTGATTCAGTGCTTCCCGAGGTTCCGATCCGTCAGTCGGTCTGCTCGCTCCCGTGGCGACTTCGCTCCGCCCTCGGCTACGACCGAAGACTTTCTGCCGATGTTCTCGGTGCGTTCACCAAAACGCTGAAGCGTTCCCTGCGTTGCCGTGCGAAGCGAAAGTTTGGCCTGCGCTCTGTCCGCGATGCCCAGATAGGCGCGCTCACGTTCGTGCAGCGGGCGGACAGCGCGCTCCGGCTCAATGTGCATTTCCATACGCTGGCCCTCGATGGCGCGATTGTGCGGGACGAAGAAGGCGAGTTGCAGTTCCGCGCGCTTGGCGCGCCCACGACAGAGGAGGTCGCTCAGGTCGCGACGTGGACCCACGCGAGCCTGCTTCGCGTGCTCAAACGGCATGGCCGGAGTCTCGAAGGCATCAGCGATGACTGCTTCGCAAGCGACCAGCCAGTCCTCGCGTCGTATTACGGCGCGTCGGCGGCCGACGTGCAGCTGCTCGGGCCGGCGGCGGGCCGTCTGGCCGCCAAGCTCGTGCGCCCGTTTCGCCTCGTGCAAGGGACGGGGGTTACGGCCCTCGCAGAAGTCGGCGGCGTCAACATCCATGCCGCCGTCGCGGTGGACGGTCGCGCGCCGCTTGCGCCTTGAGCGCCTGTCGCTACATCGCGCGCCCGCCGCTCTCCCTTGAGCGGCTGGAGACATATCCCGACGGCCGCGTTCGCATTCGGTTTAAGAGCGCGTGGAAAGACGACACCCACTCAGTCCTCCTTGACCCGCTCGACTTCATCAGTCGCCTCTGTGCACTCATCCCGCCGCCGTGCTTTCACATGCTGCGCTACCACGGCGTCCTCGCCGGTCATTCGCGGGACCGCGCGGAAGTGGTCCCGCAAGGGTTGGCGAAGGACGAAAACACAGACAACGAAACGTCCGGCGACGCGCAGCAACTCTTATTCGAGCCTGCACCTCCGCTTCAGCCCCCTCACGTCATCCATGGGCCTGGCTGTTCCGACGCGTCTTTGCCATCGACATCATGACTTGCCCTCGCTGCCAGGGCCTGATGCGCGTGAAGTCCATCACCACCGAGGCGGACGAAATACGCGCTGTCCTTGGCACCATCCCGCGTGCACGACCGCCCCCGCCGTTGCGACAGCTTGAGCTCGATTTCGCTGCCGCTTGAGGATGGCTACAGTGCACCCTTGCGTCTGCTGGGGTGGGATAGAGCTGCTTGAAGCACAAGTCAGGCGAGAATTCTCGACCTAAGAGTTGAGCAGGGGTTCTTGGGAAAGAATTTGAGGTTTGGGGAGAGTTCGAGGGGTTGCTGGCCGAAGAGGCGGAATTGGCCTTTCGGATGTACATCGCTACTGTGTTTGCAAGCGCTCGACGCGAAAAGTTTGTCGCTAAAGTGCTTGAGCCCAGGTCACGCCTCGTTTCTTGAGAGCCGCGATGTAGACGTCTTCCGAGGCAAACGCGCCGCCGCGGCATTCCGCCGGATCGTTCGCTCGTTTTCACGTGTCCTTCACGCGCTCATTCGTGACGGGAAACCCTTCGATAGCGCGCAGATCATCGTATTGGGCACGGGCGAATCGGTAGTGTTTGACGAGCTGCATTCCCAAGATGTGGGCGGACTTCTTGAGCGTCGATGAACACGCGCGCCGCATGGCGTCGGATGGGCTAGCGTCGCCGAGCTGGCCAGAGCGCCTGGTGACTCGTTTGCAGCGCGTTTTCGCAAAAGCGCATAGCGAAGTGAGCCAACTTCGGCACGAAGGAGCCGAGCGACGCCGGGTTCTTCCTTGGTCAAGATCGCGCCCCAATCTTCGCCAGCCGCCTCCAGAAGATGTGCTGTCCGGGAGGATTGCGTAAGCGCAGCGACTTCTTCGCGCGCCGTCTTGCCGAGCTTTTTGAAGCTCACAGCAGTCGGGCAGAGCTCAATGATTCTAAGGGCATACTCGTTGCGCATGCGCTTCTGAAGCGCGATGACGAGTGCCGGGTGGTACTGCTTAAGGAGCGAGACCAAGCGTCCCTCGTGCTCCACCACTTTCTTGGTCGCGATCTCGACGTCCATCTGCAAGAGCGACGCATCGTGCGTGCGTCGAGGCGCATTCGCGTGTTCCCGATGGCGCTTGCTCTTCACCATCTCAAGTAGATCTTTGGCCGCCCGCTTGTCGTCCCGCGCGCCACTCGAACGGAGGGACTCCGAGAAGCGCCGAGCCTTCTTGCCATCGAACACAAAGACCTTCGCACCTGCGTTCTTCCAGAGCCGCTGCCACAAGCGGTCACCATCCTCGATGCCCACGGTCACCCGCTGTCCACTGAACGACTCCAGGAACTCGGCCACGGCGGCCGGATGCCGTTTCACGTTCGCTTTCCGGACTCGACCGTCCGGATCCTCGTACGCCACCACACATTTGGCCGAGTCCCAATCTGCAAGGGTCCACTTCATCGCCTCACTCCTTTGTCTTAAGGTCGCCTCGGCTGCGGGCGGGGCTGGACTATGAAGGCGTCTCGCGGTGCCTTTGGAACTTTGGGAGGTGGAACATCGCTAAAGCTCGTCGCGAACAGCCATTTCCGAAGGTCGAAATTACATCCGGGTTCATGGGGAAGTCCTATCCAAACCGTACCTTCGGAACTGACGAGCAGCTGATCTTACCACTCGCCAGCGGCCACGACATAGTCCTATCCGCCCCGCCGTCCTTGAAAACACGACGGGTGTGGGTGGCTCGCCCGTCGTGCGCTGCTCGGGCATCACCGCGCCCACACGCATCGAGGGCTTTCGTGTCGAAGGCTCCGACGCGACGCGACCTGGAGACGGCACCACCGCGATCTTCCTCGAAGAGTGCGGCGAGTCCGTGCGCTTCCCCTCCTTGGACGTCCTCGCCGGCCGCGCCGCAGACGGCATCAACGGGGAGAGCTCGAGTGATCGCTACGAGTCCCTCGGCGGAGGCACCCTCGAAGAGCTTGACGGTTCCGACGGAACAATGGGCGAACAAGGGCTCGCGTCGGGAACGTGTTCGCGCGTACGCGCCGGACGCGGCGGCACGGGCACCTGCCTTGTGACGCGGCGTGACGTGAGCGGCGGAGCGGGCGGCGACGCGGACTGCCCAGACAACGGCTGCGTCTTTGGCCGGGCCTGCGGCAACGCGGGATGCACGGACTTTACCGTTCGCGGCGTCTGCAACCTCGACGCCGCGCGGGCGGCCGGCGCGGCCAACCCTTCGGCCT
>JBLHKB010000609.1:0-4074 GCA_047619315.1 Polyangiales bacterium | reverse complement strand
GCCAGCGAGAGGGCGGAAGCCCTGGCGCCAGAGTTTCGACGTCGTCTCGTGGTTCGTGCAGATGGCCAAGAAGATCCACGTCACCTCCAGGTCCTCGAGCAGGCCTTTGAAGAGAAGCGTTACGTCGACGCACGTTACTACACGGCGGGTCGCGACGCCGTATCCGACCGCCGCATCGCGCCCTGCGGGCTACTCCAAGTCCGAGGCACCTGGTACGTCGCTGCCGCCGAAGGCAAAGTCTTCAAGGTGGGTCGCTTTGAACGCGTCGAACTGAGCGAAGACCACTTCGACGTTGCGCCGGTGCCTCTCAGCGAGCTGCGTCACCGCCTCGAACGCATGGACTTCGGCGGCCATAAAGTTCACCTCAAGATCGATGGGGAAGACCGCCATATCCCCAGCTTCACGCCCCATGCGCTACGGCGCTACGTCCGTGTCCATCGAGGTCGGGCAGAAGTCGTGACGCCGCTGAAGGGCCGGCAAGAGCTCATCGAAGAGACCCAAGCGATTCTGGATCGCTACCTCTGACGCATAAGAAAAGCCCGAGCACAGATGCGCTCGGGCCTTGCTTGATGAGCCCTCGAGCGGCCTGGTCTAGTGGTCGAGACCAATGAACGCGCGTGCTCCGATGAGGAGCTGCCAGAACTCCGGCACTGTGGTGCCTTCACGTCCGCTCGGACCGGTGTCGAAGCTTCCGTAGAGGGTTGGAAAGGAGAAGTTTAGATAGGCGTCGATCTTGACCGTATCGAGATCGATGACGTAGCCCGCCTCGAACCCAAGCGCGATAGTGAGGGCCTTGCTATTGGTAAACGTAGATGCGAGCCCAAAGTCCACGCCGAAGTAGAGAAAATCAACGGGCGCGAATCGGGGTTGGATCGTCGTCCGTAGCGCGAAGGTCGTGTCAGGATTCGATAGCGAATCAGGATCCCCCAGCGATGTGAGAAATTCGATTCCTCCGTCGAGGGAGAACATCTCCCCGAGTCGAAGACGAAAGGGTGCCGCCACGAGAAAGCCAAAGTCCGTGAACGTCGGGATGTTGAAGCCGATCTCAACGCCCATCTGGAACGTTCCCGTGTTCAGGAATCGATAGCGTCCGTAGAGATAGATGTCCCCGATGTCGAAGTCCGGAGCGAGCACAAGAGGGACGAGTCCGTTCACGGAAGTTCGCTGTAGGCCCTGTCGATCGCCGGAGGCTCCTACTTCTAAGTCGTCCAAGATTCCAAATGCGCCGCCCAGGTTCATAAGGACCAAGCTGTCGATGACTTCGCCGAAGTGAACGACGGCGAACCCCAAGTCCGCTTTGATCGTCATCGCCGGCAGCGTGATCGGACGCTGGGTAAAGTTCGATGGGTAGCCTTCCGAAGGCATATCGTATTCTTCGTCGGGAGGCGGCTGCGCCTGACCCTCAGGTTGTGCATACGCAGCACTGCTCATCAGCAACGCGCTGGCCAAGACAAAAACGTGTTTCATGTAGGACCCTCCACGACGGAGGATCCCAAGCGCGCCTTTACCAAGCAAGAAAAGCGCGAGCGCAGGGCTGAGTGACTACGCCTTGGTCGCCGCCGAAAGCGCCGCTTCAAGGTCGCCCTTGAGGTCGTCGAGACCTTCGAGCCCCACCGAGAGCCGCACAAGACCGTCGGTGATCCCAAGCAGCTCACGCGTCGCCTTTGGCACGGAACCGTGGGTCATGATCGCCGGGTGTTCGATGAGCGATTCGACGCCGCCGAGGCTCTCAGCGAGAGTGAACAGATGTGTCGTCTCGAGAAAAGCGCGGGCAGCAGGAAGTCCGCCCTTGAGTGCGACGGAGATCATCCCGCCGAAGCCGTTCATCTGCTTTGCCGCAAGCGCGTGCCCGTCATGACTCTCGAGCCCTGGGTGCACCACGTGCTCAACGCCATCTTTGCCTGTGAGCCATTCCGCCAGCGCCAGCGCGCTCTTGCAATGTCGCTCCATACGTACGGGAAGCGTCTTGAGGCCGCGAATCACCAAGAACGAATCGAAGGGCGAAAGAATCGCGCCGGTCGCGTTCTGCAAGAACTTGAGATCCGCGCGGACCTTCTCGTTGCTGGTGATGACAATGCCGCCGACGATGTCGCTGTGGCCGTTGAGGTACTTCGTCAGCGAGTGAACGACGATGTCCGCGCCGAGTGAAAGCGGACGCTGAAGCACCGGCGTTGCAAAGGTATTGTCCACGGCGAGGAGTGCGCCACCCGCGTGGGCGACCTCTGCCATCGCCGCGATGTCGATGATCTTCAACATGGGGTTTGTCGGCGTCTCAACCCACACGAGCTTCGTCGAAGGACGCATGGCTTCACGGACCTTCGCGGGGTCACGCATGTCCACCCAGCTCGTTTCCACACCAAACTTCGCCATGACCGTGTCGAGGATTCGGAACGTGCCGCCGTAAACGTCATCGCACGCCACGATGTGGTCACCGGGGCTCAGGGTCTGAAAGAGCGTCGTCATCGCAGCGCAGCCGCTGCCAAACGCGACGCCGTAGCTTCCGCCCTCAAGGGCCGCGACACATTTCTCCAGCGTTTGACGCGTGGGGTTGTCGGTGCGCGCGTACTCGAAGCCCTTATGAACGCCGGGGCTCGACTGAACGAAGGTGCTCGCCATCACAATGGGCGTCATCACCGCGCCAGAGGTGGGGTCCGGGCTCTGGCCGGCGTGAATCGCAAGGGTGTCGATGGACTGTGTGTCGGATACCATAAGCGGCCCTATCGCTCTGGGGTTGCTGCGTCAAATCGGATCCCCAAATACCGCCCCATGGTCTTCCTGACGACCCACCCTCGCTCGCGGAAGTCCAGAATGCCGAGAGCTTGCGGTCCCCCATCCTCACGAGGTATGGCTACGGCAGGCTTTTCAGCCGAGGATTCACTATGCGTACAGCTTATCTACTCTCCTTTGTCTTTGCTCTCTCAGCTTGTAGCGGAGAGCAGCAGGTTGGCACCGACGCTCTCTGGCAGGTTCGATGCTCACCAGGCGTTCCCGGCTGCTCGACCTCCGAAGATGTCGTCGACCTCACGGTGTTCGACGGTCAGATGACCGACGTTGGTGGTCAGATGGAGACCGTCTCCGTGCGATGCAGCCTGAGTGACCTGCCCAACAACACGCAACTGATGAACGTCTCCATCAGCACGCGAACCGCAGCAGGTACTCAGTCTCATTTGCTTCAGGTGCAGAATGTCGTCATCGCCGCCGGTTCCGGCGCGGTCAGCGGCACAGGTTCGATCGTCCTCAGGGCCGGCGACATCGATCTTGAAGGCAGCGTTGGACCGACGCCTCCAAGCGTAAGCACTCCCTGTCGCATCTCGCCAGTCACGTTCAGCGAGCGCGAAGAGGGCCCTGCCATGTCTTTTGATCTCGAGTGCCGAAACATCAGCAACCCCGCGAACCCGGAGCGCACGCAGCGCGACCTGACCTTCCCCAACATGAGCAGTCTTCCTGCCACCATCAACGTCTTCAACTGCGACGGACTTTAGTCAGCGGGTTCGCTCGACCTCACGTCAAGCGAACACGAAACGTCACAGAAGGGTAGTCGTCGTCGACCTCAATGATCGAGGTCCCGCCATAGAACGCGACGATGCCCTCAAACTGACCCACCTGATACGACCAGTCCCCGGTCAACTGACCAATGCGCAGGATGAAGTCGCCGTCTTCGTCGAGACGCGTGAACTCCCAGGGACCTGGTGCGACCTTGTTGTACACCGAAGGGATGAGTCCGAGTGCTTTGACGGGGTCACCCACCATGCTCATGGTGACCTTCCCAAAGATCGAGTCGGCGAAATCGTGGATATCGTCTTTCGCATACTGCCGTAGAGCTTCTCGCTGGCTCATACCGGGGTGGGCGGCGATGGCTGCGTAGTACGAGAGCAGGGCGTGGTCGCGCTGTGGATAGTCGCGAAAAGTCAGGTAGCGTTCCGTCGGCACCTCGAGGGCTTCACGGTGTTTGGAGAGCTCGGAACCAAGCAGTTTGGCCGCGCGTCGGAAGAACATCCCCTTCACCGTGAATGTGTCTGGGACCGAGCGAATGGTCTCCAAGTCGACGCGGCCCATCAGACGGGTATCGCTGTG
>JBLHKB010000608.1:0-4090 GCA_047619315.1 Polyangiales bacterium | reverse complement strand
CGGACCCCGAATCGGACGAGCCGAGCCTGGAATACATGGACATCGTCAACAAGATGTTCGTGCGCCCCACCACGACGAACCTCCCCGGCTTCGGCGAGATCCCCACGTGCTTTCTCCTCAGCCAGGGCCACCTCGACTGCGCGCCAGGCGAACTGACCATCCGTAACTCCTTCATGCGCGTCGACGAGTCCCGCGACTACGAGCCCATGGAATACACCGGCGACCGCCAGGAGCGCTTCGGCTACTTCCTCTCGGACCGCGTCGGCTACGACCCCGAATACGGCGTCGTCGAGTCGGCGCGCCTTCGCCTCGTCAACCGCCATAACCTCTGGCAGCAAAGCCACGCGCGCGGCGCCGACGGCGAGCTCGAACGCTGCATCGCCGACGACCAGTGTTCATCATCCGCCGCCGGTTCACGCTGCGACATGACCTGGGCCCGAACCCGCGGCGAGCTCGTCGACGGCGAGCTCATGGGCGCTTGCACGATCCCTTACCGTGAGCGTGAAGTTCGACCCATCGCCTACCATCTCTCGGCGAACTTCCCCGAAAACCTCATCTCCGACACCATCGACCTGTCCGCTGGCTGGAACACGACCTTCGTGGAGACCGTCGCCTCGCTTCGTGAAAACGAGTGCCTCGCTGAAGATGGAGCTGACCCCGCAGCCTGTGCCGGCGAGCGCACCCGCGCAGACGCCCAAGAGCTCTTCGTCGTTTGTCAGAACCCCGTGACCACCGACGACGACGCGTCCTGCGGCGAACCCGGAACCTCGGCGCAGATCGGCGACCTTCGCTACAACCTCCTTGGCTGGGTCGCTGAGCCCCACGCCAGCAGCCCCCTCGGCTACGGCCCCTCGTCCGCGGACCCCGAGACCGGGGAAATCGTCATGGGCAACGCCTTCATCTACGGCGCCGCCATGGAGACGCTGCAGTCCTTCGCCCGCGACATCGTCGCCCTCATCAACGAAGACGTCAGCGAAGACGACATCGCCAGCGGCGAGGTTGTGCGCGCTTGGGTTGAACGTCAGGAAGAGCCCGGCTCCGCGCTGACGGGCCGCACGGCGGACGACCACGTCACGAACATCGACGGCACCAACGTCGACCGCGTCGACGCGGCGATGGACTTCTCCTGGGTCAGCGATTTCGCGAGTGACGACCGTGGCATGCCTTCGTCCCCTGCGGAATTCCTCGCACGCATGGACCAAGCACAAGAAGGCCTCGCCCGCGCTGGTGCCTTCGGACGAAACGGCGGAGAAGGCGGAAGAGCCCGTCTCCAGAACCTGCGCAACACGGAGATCGAGCGACTTCTCGCTGGCCCCGAAATGCGTCTCGCCGCCGGCATCGACCCGTCCCTCGACGTGAGCGACGACGCTGTCCTCGAACAGGCTTCGCCTCTTCGCGGCATGAGCCTTGGCCGCATGAACGCCATCGAGCGCGCGCACCAGCGCATGCACGAAGAAGGTCACTGCGTGCTCCACGCCGACTTCGCGGATGAGGGCATGCTTGGGCTCGCCCGCGCCATTCGCCGCACCGTCGACGCCGGCGGCGGGACGATGCAGTGGTATGGTCAGACCTACAACGTCCTCGATGAGGACGGCAGCATCGACTACGCCGCCGTTCGCGAGATGCTTCGTCACCCCATCTTCCATGGCGTGATGTCGCATGAAATCGGTCACACCATCGGCCTTCGTCACAACTTCAGCGGCAGCTACGATGCCGTGAACTACGCGCCCCGCTACTGGGAGCTCCGCGACGACGGCGACATGGCGCCGCGCGCCTGGGACCCCGTCACGGACCTCGAAGAGTTCGGCCGCATCGCCGAGAGCCAGTACTCGACGGTCATGGACTACGGAAACAACTTCGTTGTGACCGACGCCAACGGAGTAGGTCACTACGATCTCGCCGCCATCAAGATGGGCTACGGCGACCTCGTCGAGGTCTTCACGGAAGCACCGAGCGCACGACAGATCGCTTGGTGGGGCTGGGTCCAACAGGCCGGCTGGCCGATTCCCCTTCGCCTCAGCTCTTTCCTCGGTGGCGAGCCCTCGGCGTACCAGTACACAGACTGGCCCTCGGAGATGGGCGGCCGCGCGAACCTCGAAGCGCGCGCCGACGTTGCGTACACGAGCCTGGTGCCCGAGGAGTACTTGGCGGGTCAGGGCATCGATGACCCCCTCGTCGACCCCGAGGGTCGCCCGCTGGTTCCGTACATGTTCTGCACGGACCACCAAGCGGACCTTGGCCCCGACTGTCAGCGCTACGACGCCGGCGCGGACGCCTACGAAGCGGTTAACTCCGTCATCGACAACTACTGGAACTACTACGTGTTCAACGCCTTCGGCCGCGGCCGAGTGGGCTTCAGCGTCGAGAGCTACGCCAACCGCATCCATGGTCGCTACTTTGATAAGCTCAAGAGCGCGAACCAAATCTACGCCCTATACCGCAGCGTCTTCGAAGACGTCTTCGGCGACGCCGCCATCGCGACGGGCTTCTACACGCGCCGCGACGGAATGGGCGCATGGACCGCCGCCGTCGGCTCGGCCTTCAACCTCTTTACGCAGGTCATTACCAACCCCGAACCCGGCAGCTACGTGCAGCAGGGTCGCGGTGATGGAACCGTCGCGATGCTCGAAGACTTCGGCGGCGTGAACACCGTCGACGCCTTCTCGGGTCGCGGACTCGAGACGCGATGGGACCAGGACCAGGGCTTCTTCTGGTACGAGAACCTTCAGCGCGTCGGTTACTTCTACGACAAGAGCCTCGCCCTTCAGGTGCTCCTGGACCCCCAGACAAACTTCCTCGGTCGCGACACGGCGGCGGATGTTCGAAGCTACCAGCTGAGCTTCTACACCACCTTCGGTCCTTCGACGGAGTCGCTCATGCGAGGCCTTGTTGGCGCCGACTGGAGCAGCATCTCGCCGCGCTTTGAGGGGAACGAGCTGATCTATCCCGATCCGCTCAACCTCGCGAACCTTGAAGACCGACTCGAAGGAACGCCCGTCGACCCGAACGCGTCGTTCTCCATTCAGCTCGCGGCGGCGGTTTACGGCATGGCGCTCATCCCCGAGACCTACGACCGCGGCTTCTTCCAGCGCTCACGCATCTGGCTCCAGAACGGACCCGAAGGCGTCACGCCGGCAGACGATGTGGAGACCGTCACCTTCACGGACCCAGAGACGGGCCTCGTGTACATGGCCGCTAGCTACCCCGACGCGAGCGGCAACGAGCGCGGCCCGGCGCGCAGATGATTCAGCAGGCACAGGCCCTCCTCCAGTGGGGATCCCGCGCGCAGATTGCTGACTTCATCGACAACCTGAACATCGTTCGGCAGCTTAGCTGGCAGCTCGACTTCGGACGCTGATTCACTGATCAGCACAGTCTGCTCAGCCACACGACAGACCGGCCCAGTATCTCAAGATGCTGGGCCGTTTGCTATTTGGGGAGACGCCGCTGTAGCCTCGACGAATGAAAACAGGGATCACTTTGGCGGTCATCGGGTTGGTCGGCTGCCTCACCGCTCTCGCGGCGCCCGTGTTCACGAGCGGTGCCGCGAGCGAGGAAGAGTCGATACCTTTCGCACTGACATTCGGAGTTCTGTTCATCGTGAGCGTGATTCGAATCTTTCGTTTGCGAAACGCGTAGCCGGCTAGGCGTCCGGCGCCTTCTTCTCTGCTACTCGCGCACCAACAGCGTCTCACGACCTTCGGAATCAACACACGGCGCGCGTTCATGACTTTGTGACACGTCATGGGCGCCGAGCTAAAGAGTGGCTCACTAATACCATGTGCACAGGTCAGTCTCAGCGACCGCAGCGACGGCGAGCGTCTACGCGCCAAACCCTAGTTCGCTGACAGGCCTCTGAGCGTGCGACTGGCGACGCCGGCCCGATTCTGGCGAAGCCTCACCAGTCTGGGCCGTTCGGCAGCTCACGACACCTCTGAAATACCACTGGATTTCATGGGGATTTTCGATGTGTCAGGTTTGTCACGAACGCAGTAAGCTACCCATATGAAGTGCCTCCTCGCTCTTGTCTCCCTGTTGGCGCTCTCCTCGACGGCCGCTGCGCAGGTCGAGCCCCAACCGGAGCAGCAGC
>JBLHKB010000607.1:0-4103 GCA_047619315.1 Polyangiales bacterium | reverse complement strand
GTCTATCTGCACTACGTGCTCGACGCGTGGTTCGGACAGTCCGTGCTGCCGCTGCTTGGCGGTCGCGCGACGCTGGTCAGATATGCCGATGACTTTGTCATCGGCTTCGAACGACGCGACGACGCGGAGCGCGTGATGGCGCTGCTGCACGAGCGAATGGCGAGCTACGGACTGACTCTGCATCCGGACAAGACGCGCCTGCTTGATTTCCGGCGACCGCCGGTAAGCCAGCAGGGCGGCAAGGGTCCAGCCACCTTCGACTTCTTGGGCTTCACGCTGTATTGGCGGCGAGCTCGCAGTGGTCGATGGGGCATGTCGTGTAAGACCCGATCCTCGCGCTTACTGCGAGCGATCAAGGTCGCGGCCGACTGGTGTCGACGTCATCGACACGAGCCGGTCGCTGTGCAACACGCAGCGCTCTCGAGACGAATCCAGGGACACTTCAACTACTTCGGCGTGAGTGGCAACTACCGCAGTCTGGGGCCATTGATCGAAGCTACGGAGCGTAACTGGTACAAGTGGCTTCGCCGTCGAAGCAACAGATCGCGTCTCACGTGGGAGAGGTACGCGGCGCTCCTGGAGCGCTACCCTCTGCCCAAACCTCGGATCCGCGTGCGGATCTGGGGCCCGTAGCCACGAGCCGCATCAGCGGAGGAGCCGGATGGTGGAAATCTCCAAGTCCGGATCTGGAGAGGGCCTCGGGGGAGAGATCCCCCGGGGCTACTCGACAATCGTACGCTCCAGCTGGGAAGACGTCGATCCCCTGGCCCTCATGGCGGCCGAGGGATGATGATTGCGGCATGAACTCGCGAGTGCATCCGACGTACAAGACCAAGTACCACGTCAGCAACTGGGCAAAGTACGACCAAGCACTCGTGCAACGGGGCGACATCACGCTGTGGATCTCGTCGGACGCTATGGAGGCATGGAACCCGAGGCCCTCGCGCAAGCGTGGCGGGCAGCGGAAGTACTCGGACATCGCGATCGAGACGGCGCTGACGCTCAGGCTGGTGTTCCATCTCCCGCTGCGCCAAGCCGAGGGCTTCCTGCGGTCGATATTGGGCTTGATGGACGTCGGTCTCGAAGCCCCGGACCACACAACGCTTTCGCGACGCAGCCGACATCTCGATACCGTTCTACACCCCGTTCCAACCACGGGTCCCATTCATCTCATTGTCGACAGCACAGGGCTCTCGATAGTTGGCGAAGGCGAGTGGGCAGCCGCGAAGCGTGGTGGAAATGGCAAACGCGGCTGGAAGAAGCTTCACCTTGGCGTGGACCGGTCGGGTGCGATCGTCGCGCAGGTGTTGACTGACGGGAACGCCGATGACGCGGCGACCGCGCCCGAGCTGATCGACCAGGTGAACGGCAGGCTCGCGAGCTTCACAGCAGACGCGGCATACGACACGACCCCGGTCTACGATGCTGCCCTGGCTCGTGGTGCCAAGGTCATCATTCCGCCAACGAGGATGGCGACCGGAGTGCGACGTCGAAGGCTACGATCGAATGCTCGCGATCGCACGATCAAGAGAGTGCGAGAGGTCGGGCGACGGCAATGGAAGAAGGAGTCCGGCCACCACCGACAAGGCACTGTCGAGAACACGTTCTTCAGGTGTAAGTCGATCATCGGTGACAGGCTTCGTGCTCGGCATCCGAGAGCCATGGAAGTGGAGGCGCTGCTCGCCTGCAACATTTTGAACCGCATGCTCCAGCTTGGTCGGCCGGTCTCGGTCCCGATCGGCGCCTGAGAGCACGGGAGTGGGGGAGATGCAGTTCGGATTCGCTTCGTGCACCAACGCCGCGTGGCGCAGGCGGCGCGGGCTGCCGCGGCTCGCGGTCGACCTCAGCCGCCCGATGCCGGCGAGGCCTCGGGCGCCGGCTGGTCGAGCTGCTCGATGGTGGCGGTCGAGGGTGGACGCTCCTGCTGGAGGCGGCGAGCGATGACCTCGGCCTGGCGCAGGACGCGGAGGACGTTCTCGCCCGCTAGCTTTTTGAGGTCGGCGTCGCTCCAGCCGCGGCGGATCAGCTCGGCGAAGAGGTGAGGGTATTTCGAGACGTCTTCGAGGCCTTGCACCACGTCGTCCTCGGCGCCCCAGAAGTCACCGGCGATGCCGATGTGGTCGGCGCCGGCGATCTTGCGCACGTGGTCGATGTGGTCGGCGACCTGAGCGAGGGTCGCGTGCGGCGGCGCGCCGTGCTGGGCGACGTACTCGCTCTCCAGCCGGTGGTAATCCGCGTCGTTGGAGATGCCCGCGGTCTGCTTCTCGAAGGGCGCCCACCAGTCCCGCGCCACCTGGGAGACGAAAACGGGGATGAAGGTCACCATGACCACCCCGCCGTTCTTCGGCACACGGGCGAGGACCTCGTCGGGAACGTTGCGCAGGTGGTCGGTCAGGGCGCGCGCGCAGGAGTGGGAGAAGATCAGCGGCGCTTCGGTCACGTCGAGCGCGTCGTTCGCGCTCTCCGCCGAGACGTGCGAGAGGTCGACCAGCATGCCGAGGCGATTCATCTCGTGGACGACCTCCTCGCCGAAGCGCGTGAGGCCGCCGTGCTTGGGTTTGTCGAGCGCGGCGTCGGCCCAGTCGAGCGTCACGTTGTGGGTGAGCGTGAGGTAGCGCGCGCCGAGGTCGTAGTAGGCGCGCAGCGCCCCCAGCGAGTTCTCGAGCACGTGCCCGCCCTCCATGCCGATGAGCGAGGCGATCTTTCCGGCCTTGTGCGCGCGCTCGACGTCGTCGGCGGTGAGCGCCAGCTCGAGCGCCTCCGGGTAGCGGGCGATCATGCGCCGCGCAATGTCGATCTGCTCGAGTTGCACCCGGGCGAAACCGCTGCCGAGCTCGCCCGGCACGTAGACCGACCAGAACTGCGCGCCGACTCGCCCCTCGCGCAGCCGCGCCAGGTCCGTCTCGTGCGGCGCCGTCTTGCGCAGGTCGTACTTCTCGACGTCCCGTGGCGCGTCCTTCCATTCGCGGATCACCCAGGGTAGGTCGTTGTGGCCGTCCACCAGAATCGTCGAGCCGAGGAGCTCCCGCGCGTGGCGCAGCGCGGCGTCCTCTTCGCTCGCGGCAAGGGTGGGCCAGGCGAACAGGCAGCTTGCGCCGATGACAGCGAGGGCGGCGGCGAAGGCCGGGAGGCGGTGTCTCAGTTTCATCCGGGGAGTCTAGCCGGTGCGACGGCCGCGTGCGGACGCTTTCGGCCCGCGCAGATGGATTCCGATACTCTCAGCCCGTCGTGTCCCATCGCCAGGCCGTGGCCATGTAGTGCTTCAGGAGGTGTCCTTCCTTAGGAGTCGTACGAACACGTAATCCTCGGCCGGGCACGAATTCCCGCAAGATCGAGCTCCGCGTAGGGTGCACAAACTCGGCCGAACACAACTCGTTGAATGCGCGGAGCGTGTGGGCGCGCGATAATGGCCGTCATGGCCCACATCTACCCGTTGCACATCGTGATCGCTTCGCTGGCCGGCCTCATCAACCGACGCCAAGCCGAGGTGCTCGAGTTCCTGATCGAGAAGAACCGCGTTCTAAAGGGGCAGTTGAAAGGCCGTCGACTTCGGCTGACAGGCGATCAGCGTAGACGTCTCGCGGCGAGGGGGAGGAAGGAGGACAGAGTGTTACCGCGAGCCAGTACGCCAGCCCGTCCGTAGTCCAACGGATGGCCGAAGGTCAACCGGGCGGCGAGACGCGACTGTCCACCCGGCACCATCGAATAGGTGATGTGGCCGCGGCTCGGTGGCTCGCTTGGTTGCCACGGCGTCAACCGCACCCGCTGCAAGACAGAGAGTGCCAGAGAGTTTGAGAGCACCTCTTGGCAGAATTCCGGTGGACCAGCACTTCAAGGTGCTCGCCCACGACTCTCTTCGCCAATCCCAGAGAACAACCGTTGACTGCCCTCTCGCCCGCATCTTGGGTTCCGCGGGGCGCTTAGGGCGGGTCGATCTCCGAGCCTCCGCCGCGTTTCGTCAACCAATCCGCCGGCGGAGTTGCCTACTCCTGAAGGAGTGGCTCCCCGGGTAGGGCTCGAACCTACAACAACTCGGTTAACAGCCGAGTGCTCTACCATTGAGCTACCGGGGAAGTCGGTCGACCAAGTTACGCATCGCAGCG
>JBLHKB010000606.1:0-4113 GCA_047619315.1 Polyangiales bacterium | reverse complement strand
CGCGGTCTCGACTTTCTTTACGGCACCGCGAATGGCGGAACCCATTCGTACCTTGAGGACGTGGTCGTCGATTTCCGGAAGCGTGTCGCCGGATTCGAAGAAAGTGATGAGCGCGTCGGCGGTGAGGCGACTGGCGATCTCGCCCCCCTCGTGGCCCCCCATTCCATCGGCGACGAGATAGAGTCCGAGGTCGTCTCGCACGCGAAAAGAGTCCTCGTTATTGTCTCGTCGTCCAACGAACGACTCTCCGGCTGCATGGGTCACGAGGTTCGTCGTTGCGAGCACCGTGCCAGCTGAAAACGTGGGTTTAATGGCCTTGTTTGGGACGAATAGTCGCAGACGAGGATGTCCAGAGACCCCACCGGCAACAGGGCTGACCACCTAGCCCCGTTGTTTCGCCAGGCGAAGGGTCGGAGGAGTGACCTCAAAAGCGCTGGCTCGTCGCCATACAGACTGCTAGCCACACGGATTGCCTCAGGGCGGACGATCATGGAAACAAAGGGCAGTATTCAAGCAAAGACTGACGAACTCGACGGAGCCACGGATCCAGAGATGGATGGGAGCGTGGCCCAGGAGGAAAAGGTCCTCGCCCGCGTCGCTCGAACCGTCGCAGCGCGCACCAGAACGCCCCGTAATCGTGGAATGGACTACGATAAAGAGCTTCTTGAGCTGCGCGACCAGATTCGAAACGCCCGGATGGAAGACGTTCCGCCCCTCATCGAAGAGATGGAACGTCTGGCTGGGGTCGCCGCGCGTCGCGCGAAGGTCACGGAGGGTGTCGTTGACCCCATGTCTCCGTACTTTGGACGCCTGGTTCTCGAAGAGGGCGAGCGAAAGCGCGAAGTTCTCATCGGCCGCTCAACGTATCTCGACCCGAAGACGGGCGTCCGCATCGTCGACTGGCGCGACGCACCCGTCAGCCGAATCTACTATCGCTACGAAGAAGGCGATGACTACGACGAGACGTTTGGTGGCCGTGAGGTTGAGGGCGCAGTCATTGTACGCCGCAGCCTCGGCATCTCCCTCGGTCGTTTGACGCGCATCGCATCCCCCCAAGGTACGTTTGCACGCCGACTCGACGGCACCTGGAAACGTGCAGGCGCCAGCGCAACACGGCTTGCAGGTGGACAGGGCATCGCCATGCGACCCGAGAAGCATCAAGCGCCCACCGGCAAGCTAGGCGTGAACTCCGAAGATCACGTTGAAGACAAGTCGCTCGGCGAGATCACAGCGCTCATCGACGCGCGTCAGTTCGACCTGATTTCCCAGCCCACCAGCGGGCTCGTGGTCATTCAAGGCGGCGCAGGCAGCGGCAAGACCACCATTGGGCTTCACCGCCTGGCTTACCTTGTTTTTCAGGACAAGAAGCGCTTCCGAAACGACAATATGCTTGTCGTCGTCTTCAACGACGCCCTCGTCCGTTATATCTCTCGGGTTCTGCCTTCCCTGGGCGTTCCCAGCGTTCCCGTGATGACCTACGAGCGCTGGGCGTCGAAGCTGCGTCGCTCGCACTTTCCGAATTTGCCGAAGGACTACGCGGACAACACGCCCTCGGCGGCGACGAAGCTCAAGAAGCATCCACGCCTCCTCGGTCTCATCGACGCGGCCACGGATGTCATCGTCAAGAACATCGACGGCACCATCGTCGAGACCGCGAAGCGCCTCGAGGGAGGCGGCCGCGCTCTCTCCAAGTGGCGCGAGTCGCCCAAAGACGCGCCGGAGCATCGTCTGGAGACGTTGCGTGCCTGGCTCAAGAAGCCGTCGAACGCCGAGGTCCTTTCCCTCAACGTGCGCCACACCCTCGAGCGCGAAATCGACAAGTGTGTGGGGCGTTGCCAAGATGTGGTCGGACTTTGGGGCGAGCTCCTCACAGACCGGTCACGGCTGCAGCTGGCCTTCGAAGGCGACGACTCCATGGGCGAGCGAGAGCTCGAGTGGGCGCACTCCTGGTGCGCACGGCAGATCCCACTGGCCATCGCTGCCCGTGAAGGCCGCATGGAAGCCTTCCTCGATGGCGAGGCGAAACAGGAAGACGCCATCCGTGGTGCGGACGGCGCGAACGAAGAAGATCAAGTCACGATGGACGTCGAAGACGACGCGATCTTGCTGCGTTTGTACCAGCGTCTTCGCGGACCCCTCATGCGTGGCAAGCAGCCCATCGTGTACGAACACATCTTCGTCGATGAGACCCAGGACGTGAGCCCCGTCGAGCTCGCCGTCGTCGTCAACACCGCCAGCGAGCGGCAGAGCATTACTTTGGCCGGCGATGTCGCCCAGAAGCTCTACATGGACAACGGGTTTACGAACTGGCAGCACGTTCTTCAACAGCTCAAGCTCGACCACGTGAGCGTCGAGCCGTTGAAGCTCAGCTACCGTTCAACCCACGAGATTCTCGACTTCGCGACGGAGGTTTTGGGCCCTCGGAAAAACGAGGTCACCGGTCAGGCCACGCGCCATGGCGCACCCGTCGAGTTCTTTGGTTTCGCCGGCACCGGTGAGGCCGTTGCGTTCTTGTCCGAAGCGCTCCGTGAGCTTGCCCGCGCGGAGCCTCTCGCTTCCATCGCGATCATCTCGCGCACGCCTGAAGAGGCGGACATTTACCACAAGGGCTTGGTCCGCGCGGAGGTGCCCAATGCACGTCGTATCGCGAATCAGGACTATCCTTTCCGACCCGGCATCGACATCACGGATGTTCGCCAGGTCAAAGGTCTCGAGTTCGACTACGTCATTCTCGTCGACGTCAACGCGTCTACCTACATCGTGGACGACGAGTCGCGACACCTTCTGCACATCGCCGCGACGCGCGCTGCGCATCAGCTCTGGATCATCTCGACGGCTACACCTTCACGCCTGATCCCTACGGCGCTCATCGAAGCGTGAAGCTCTTTCCGGCCTTCCGCGATGACTGGGTCCTCCACCATGGAGGGGGTCTACTCGTCCTCGACAAGCCTGTGCACGTCCCTGCCCAGGCGCCGGATGGTGAGGATGACGACCTTCCGTCGCGGGCGAAGGCGCACCTCGGCCTCTCATACCTCGGCGTTCATCAACGGCTCGACGCGGCGACGAGTGGTGTTCTTGCGTACACAACGGACCCGGAGCGGAATAAGGATTTCGCCGACGACCTAGAGCGCGCGGAGAAGCACTACATCGCCTGCGTTGACTCGTTCAAGGGGCAGGGCGGTCGCCTCGAACACTGGCTCGCGCCGCGCCCGGGCGGTGGGAGCGTGGTCTCGTCGAAGAACGACTCGCGGGCGAAACTTGCCGTGACTCATGTTGAGGTCCTTCGACGACAGGGCGAACGCACGCTTCTTCGATTGCGTATTGAGACCGGACGCACGCATCAGATTCGCGTACAGCTCGCAGAGAGGGGCTCACCCATCGCCGGCGACGTTCTGTACGGAACCAACGCCAACACGCCGGGCCGCCTACTGCTCCACGCGGAGTCCTTGACCGTTGCTGGAAAGACATTCGTTTCGGCGGTCCCGCCGAGCTTTGACGCGTTTCTACGTGGTGAGAGTGCGGACCTTGTTGCGCTGGTTCGCATCGCCGCCCAGCGGCGTTTCGTCCTGGCGCGCTCGCCGGACACAACGGCTTTTCGTCTCTTTCATGGAGAGGCCGAAGGCGCACCCGGCGTGAGCATCGATGTCTACGGCAAGCATCTGCTGCTTCATCTGCGCAGCGAAGAAGCGCATGCGCAAGAGCCGAAAATCGCGGAAGCCCTCCGCGCGTTCTCCGGCGAGTTCTCAGGGCTCTACGTGAAGCGTCGCCCGAAACAGGCCAACGAGAAGAGTGGCGATAAGCGTGAACTGGCGCCGCCGGACCCGCTTTGGGGCGAAGCCACCGATGGCTTTGAAGTGCGCGAGAATGGGCTCGGGTATGACATCGAGCTGAGCCGCGGACTCTCCACGGGGATCTTCCTGGATCAGCGCCGTGCTCGGAACCGGGTACGCGAGCAGTCGTCTGGTGCTCGCGTGTTGAACCTCTTCGCCTACACCTGCCCATTTGGAGTGGCGGCGGCGGCGGGGGGCGCCCGCGAAGTCATCAACGTCGACAGCTCGGCGACGGCCCTGGGCCGAGGCAAAAAGAACTTCGAGCGCAACCATTTGAGCGGTC
>JBLHKB010000605.1:0-4117 GCA_047619315.1 Polyangiales bacterium | reverse complement strand
CGGGAGCGCTTCGGAGTCGGCCCCCACCGACAACAAGAAGATCATAATCTTGGGCGGTGGTCCAAACCGCATCGGCCAGGGCATCGAGTTTGACTACTGCTGTGTGCATGCGTCCTACGCGCTCAAGGAGCTCGGGTACGAGACCATCATGGTCAACTGCAACCCAGAGACCGTCAGCACGGATTACGACACGTCGGACCGGCTCTACTTTGAGCCGCTGACCTTCGAAAATGTCATGGCGATTGTCGAGGAAGAGAAGCCGGCCGGCGTCCTCGTCCAGTACGGCGGACAAACGCCGCTGAAGCTGGCGGTGGCTTTGCATCGTGCGGGCGTGCCCATCATTGGAACGTCCGCGGACGCCATTGACCGCGCCGAAGATCGCGAGCGCTTCGACGTCATTCTTGAGAAGCTTGGCTTGCTGCGACCCGCAGGAGGCATCGCGCTCGGTGTCAGCGATGCATTCGAGGTGGCGGAACGAATCGGTTTCCCCGTGGTCGTTCGGCCGAGTTACGTGCTTGGTGGCCGTGCGATGGAAATCGTTCACTCCCCCGGCGACCTCGCGGACTACATGCACCGAGCCCTCGAAGCTGTTGTCGGGGCGGAGACCCAGACCATCCTCGTCGACGAGTTCTTGAAGGACGCCATCGAGGTCGACGTGGACGCCATATGCGATGGGAAGCGGGTCACTATCGGCGGAATCATGCAGCACATCGAGGAGGCCGGCGTTCACAGCGGTGACTCGTCGATGGTGCTTCCGCCGCACGCACTTCCGCCGGATGTGCTCTCAAATATTCGTTCGTCGACCCGCGCCCTGGCTCTGGAGCTGGGGGTTGTGGGCCTCATGAACGTGCAGTTTGCTGTGCGAGGCAGCGCGGTCTTTGTCATCGAGGTCAACCCACGGGCTTCCCGAACCGTCCCGTTTATTTCGAAGGCTACAGGCGTTCCGTTGGCGCAGATCGCGGCGAAGGTCATGGCTGGCAAAACACTGGACGAGCTTGGCGTCCCAGACGAGATTCCGATCAAACACGTCGCGGTGAAAGAGTCGGTCTTTCCGTTTGCGAAGTTCCCTGGTGTCGACACGATTCTTGGGCCAGAGATGCGGTCGACGGGTGAGGTCATGGGCATCGCGGCGACATTCCACGAGGCCTTCGAAAAAGCGCTCACGGCGTCGTTTCAAGCGATTCCGCGAAGCGGTACGGTCTTCATCAGCGTTCGTAAACAAGACAAGCAAACGGCCTGCGATATTGGACGGCGTCTTGTGGCGCTCGGCTATCAGCTTCTGGCCACAGCCGGCACGCAGGAGGCTCTAGCCCGTACAGGCGTAACGGCGGGAGTCGTGAACAAGGCGATGGAAGGTCGTCCCAATGTGTTGGACCGGCTTCGAAATGGAGACATCGCCTTGGTGATTAACACCAGCGACGGGGCCGCGGCTATTCGCGACAGTCGTTCGCTTCGGCGCCAGACGCTTCTGAGTGGGATTCCTTACTTTACAACGATCGCCGCAGCGACCGCGACGATCGCAGCCGTTGAGGCGCGGCAGGCGCGCGGAGACCAAGCGATTCAGGTGAAGTCGATCCAGGAATACCACGCATAAGGCCAATGCTTATTGAGAGCGCTGCCCACGTCTGGACGAAACGCCGTGGAGGCGTTAAGACAGCCAGATGGAACGCGCACCGATGACACCCGAAGGTTTCGAGGCACTTAAGCTTGAGCTCGAACGGCTCAAGGCGGAGATGCCAAAGATCTCTCTGGAAATCGGTGTAGCCATCGATCACGGCGACCTGAAAGAGAACGCCGAGTACCACGCTGCGAAAGAAAAGCAGGGCATGACCGTTGCCCGCATGGGCGACATCGAAGACAAACTTTCCCGAGCCGAGGTCATCGACACGAGCATGCTCGGCGGAGACCGAGTGAAGTTCGGCGCCACCGTCGAGCTTGAAGACATCGATAGCGGCAAGTCCGTCACGTATCGTCTCGTGGGTGCCGACGAAGCCAACGTGGAATCGGGAACGCTCTCGATCACCGCGCCGGTCGCGCGTGCGCTTATCGGCAAAGAGGTCGGTGACGAAGTTAAGGTGCGGGTGCCAGGTGGCCTGCGCACCTACGAAGTTTCGGACGTTCGCTGGAAGTAGCTTCCTGTGGTGCGCGTTTCATCGCGGCCTCGCGTGTGGACCGTCGTCGGCGTTGGTGTCTTTGCCGCTCTCACTGAGGTCGCTCTCACATTTGCGCGTGCCTACGACCAGTTCCTAGGCCGCAGCGAGCTACTTCTCTATCCCGCCTGCGCCTTGGCGTGCTGGCTGGGGCTCGTGTTCGCAGGCCACGTGGTCGCGCGCGCCGCCGGTTCCTTGGTGTTCGCTCCGTCCACGCGGGCAGCCCTCGCTGGTGGTGTGAGTGGAGTCCTGTTTGGCGTTCTTGCTTGGGAGACCGCCGGCGGACGACGCGTCGAGTCGTACCGAATCGTTGTGGGGGTTGGAACCGCGTTGTTTTGCGGCTGGGCTGTCCGAAAGCTGTTGATTCGCTGGCAAGAGCGCTCCTGGGAGTTTCGTCTCATACCCTTGCTCCTCGCGGCGACGGCTTTGCTGGTGGCGGATGCCTGGGTACTCCACCGGTTGTATCCGGCGTTTCACCTGGCCCTGGTTCTCGCTGCGCTCGGGCTCTTCTGTGCCGCGAGCTTTACGGGTGCCTCGACGCCCTGGGTGTCACGTTCCGCAGCGCTTTTGCTTGGCGTAGGTTTTTCAACACTCGCCCTCGCAGCTGTGGTGGCTTTTGCCCGAACCAGCAACGGACGTTTTGTCGCGGAGCGCTACGCGGCGCTCACGGGGAAGGTTCTCGCTCTCGTGCCCGCAGCGAAAGAAGCGCCCCCCGAAGCGGCTCCTGCCAGCGACGCGCTTGCGCTCCGCGGCGAGGCGGCATCGGGGCCGGACTGGCGCGAGCGAGACGTGCTCCTGATCAGTGTGGATGCACTTCGCGCGGACGCTGTGACTTCAGTGCGCATGCCGAATCTCGCCCAACTCGCGGACCGAGGCGTCGTTTTTGAGAACGCATACACACCGACGCCTCACACATCCTATGCGCTGTCGAGCTTGCTCACGGGCAAATTTGTTCGCCCGGTCATGGCGCTGCCGGGCGAAGCGCGAGAACACCCGTCCTTGGCTGGGCTGCTTCGCGACTACGGCTATCGCACGGCAGCGTTCTATCCTCCGGCGATCTTCTTTGTCGACGCGGCGCGTTTTGGCGCGCTGGCTTCAGACGGCTTCGGTTTCGAATATCGAAAGACCATGTTCGCCCCTGCAGCTGCACGTGTGGCGCAGCTACGGCGTTATCTTCGTGAGCTTGAGGGCGGCACGGACAGGCGGGTTTTTGCATGGGTGCACCTCTTCGAGCCCCACGAACCCTACGATCCTCCGGATGAATTCCGACGCGGTGAATCGGCGCGGCAGCGCTACGACGGCGAGGTCGCGGCAGCGGATGCCGCCATCGGGGACTTGGTTCGTGTTTTCCGCCAAGAGCGACCAGACGCCATCGTCGTGATCACGGCGGACCACGGTGAGGAGTTCGGAGAGCACGGGGGCTATCATCACGGGACGACGCTCTACGAAGAGCAGGTCGCGGTGCCGCTCATCTGGAACGCTCCGGGGCTGGTTCCAAGGCGAGTGTCCGCGCCAACGGAACTCGTCGACATCGCCACTACCCTCTTGAGTGCCCTCGGGATCCCCCTCGATGCCCGAATGCGTGGTGACGACCTTGGTGGTTTGCTCCTCAGCGACGATGCCCAAGCTCCGGGCTACGCATTTGCTGATGTGGGCGACGAGCGGATGGCCGCCGACGCACGCTACAAGCTCATCTGTGGACCCAGGAGCGCCTGCCAGCTCTATGACCTAGTCGCTGACCCTGGTGAGCGGCGTAACGTCATCGAAAGCCAGCCAGCAGAAGCGGCGCGACTTCGAGCGGCCTTGCGTGCGTTTGCATCGTCGATTCCTGAAGTGGAGGCGATGTCTTTGGGGGATGACGGTGCGTGGCCCGCGGCGCTGGCACAGGCGGAGCTCGGCGAAACAAATAACACCACGCTGCAGCTACTCTTGGGCTCCGAACGCGCGGAAGTACGCGCGGCCGCGGC
>JBLHKB010000604.1:0-4122 GCA_047619315.1 Polyangiales bacterium | reverse complement strand
CCGGAGCGCAGACCCGGCCCAATCTGAAACTGGACGGCCCCGGTGCGACTCTCCTCATCAGTGAACGCAACGGGGGCGTGCGTGTGATGGCGCGTATGGAAGATGGATGGCGACAAGAAGCCGTCTTGATGGAGGGGTTGGCGTCCATCTGGCTTTCAAGCGATGGCGCTCGGGCCTTGACCTATTCGGCCGGACGACTTGTGCTCTTCGAACGCATCGCCGGCGCATGGTCGCGCTCTTCGACGGACTCACACCTCTGGGAATTCAGCCCGTTCGGGTCTGGCTTCGGCGTCTCCAGTGACCTTCGCACCATCATCGCGAGTGGACGGCACATCTTTCGACCGGAGGAGGAAGGCGCGCTGCATGTGCTGCGATGGTCTGAGGGGGGCTTCGTCGAGACCCACCTGCTCTTTGCCGGGGCCGTGTTTGATCGCTTCCCTTCAAGTGTGCACATCTCCGCCGACGCCCAGCTGGCGGTGACTGGCTCTCCTCCCGCACTCTTTGAGCTTCCTTCGTCGAGGGATGAGTGAAGCGGCGCCTGTCGAAGCTCCGGAGCACGTCTCGTTGCCCGATCGGCGCCGCGTGGACGTTCACTACGAGGTAGACCGTCTTCCATGGATCCCGTCGCGCCTCCACGAGAGGACCCTCTCGGGAAGGGACAACTTCGTGTACATTGATGGCGTGTCCGTCCCGCAAGCCGCCACACAGCCCAAATGGACACGTGATGGTTTTGCCCCCTTGGGCCTCGAGTGGAACCCGTTTGGGTCGGTGCAAGAAGGAGAGCTCGCGTCACTTTCGGTGAGCGACGTGCCCCTCGAGTCCATCATCGAGAAGCTCTCGCGTACGCCCAGCGAGGGACGATTCGCCGTCGAGTTCCTCGGCCCGTGCGGCCACGGAAAGTCCACGCACCTGGAGCTTCTCCACGCTCACTTTCGGGACATGCCCATGACGATGCTTCGTCCCGAAGAGCCCATTCCGCCGATCCCCCAAGCAGGCATCGTGTTCTTGGATGAGTCCCAGCTGCTCTCGCGGTGGCAACGCTGGCGTCTGTTTCGTCGGCCCTCTCACTTCGTGCTCGGTACCCACGAGAGCCACGTCGCGGAACTTGGGGCGCGAGATATCGAAGTGTTCCACCACGAAGTCGGGCGCCTAGCCCCCGAGGCGTTTTGGACCCGCGTCACGGCGTTTGTCGAGAGACGGCTGCGCTGGGCTTCGAGACGTGGAGCCCCGACGCCCCCCCAGGTGCCGACCAGCATCCTCAAAGACATCATCGCGCGTCATGGACAGCATCTTCGCGCGATCCAAGACGAACTCTATGACCACTATCAGGCGCTCGCGGCCCAGACCTGACTAGGACAAGACCATGGCTAAATGCAATCTACTCGTTCTCCTCGATGAGCCCCAGCGCGTGTACTTCCCGGGCGAAGAGATCAAAGGCCACGTCCAGGTGGAGACCGACAGCGAGTGCAAGTGCAAGAGCCTCGACGTCGTCTTTGACGTGAGCACCTCCGGCAAAGGCAACCGCGCCACCGTCACGCTGGACAAGTCACAGGAGTTTGTCGGCACCTGGTTTGGCCAAGCTCAGCACCGGTACCCCTTCTCATTTCGCGTTCCCGACAATGCACGGCCGTATCACGGAACACTTCTCAACGTGTCGTACCAGGTGCACGCCAGAGCGGACATCCCTTGGGCCATCGACCCGAAGGACAGCGCCACGGTCAACATCTCGTATCCCAATGAGACCACGTTGGAGTACGGCTGGGATGAAGAGAAGGTTAAGAAGGCCGCGACCCCCGGTTGCTTCTATGCCGTCCTCACAGTGTTCTTCTTTAGCCTCGTGGTGCTTGCGCTCGGCGTCACAGAAGAACCGGGGATCCTCGCGCCGACGTTGATGTTTGTCGCCTTCACCGGAATCGTTGCGATCTTCTTAGGTCGAGGATGGATGGCGACGAAGCGACTCGGTTCTGTGGAGCTCGGCTTTCAGACAGGGACCGGGGGCGGGTACAGAGTCGCGGAGGACAAAGACGCGTTCTTCGTCGTCGTGAAGATCGATTCCGCGAAGGCCGTCACCACGATGACCGCGGACCTCAAGGTGATGGAGCGAGTCGTGCGAGGTTCAGGAACCAACCGACGCACCTTCACGCACCCGCTCTTTGAATCCAACGTCACGTTGGAGCGGATCGAAGAGGGCTTATACCGCGGGCGCATCATACTGCCGGCGATGGGCGAATGCCCGCCGAGCATCACATTTCGGGACAACAGAGTTGTCTGGGAGGTCTTCACCCGCGTGGACATTCCCAACTGGCCTGACTGGACCAAGCGCGTAGATCTCCAGGTGAGTCCGAAGAGAAGTGCCCGTTAGGACGCGGCTGCGAGGGCGGTGTGTTTGGATTCGAGATAGGCCAAGCATGGACTCTCCGCGCCGGCCCATTCGACGCCGATGTCCGCTACAGCGGCGAAGGAGCAGCAGCCATGAATGGGCTTAACGTCACGAACTGCCGAATCGAAGCGCGGTCGACCAGCTTCCAGAACTCCTCGCCACACGAGTTGAGCGCGTCTTCCCCGAATGTGCCGAGCTGGGCGACCAAGTCCGGGTTCAGCAGCATCAGGAAGTCTCGCAGAGGTTTGTCTTCGAAGTCTTCAGCAGCGGGGTACCCAATGGACGATTGCGCACGGAGTTTGCCGCCAACTTCGAAGCGATGTCGACCATGAAAGAAGTTCGTCTCCAGGTCTCCACAAACGAAGGCGCCGTTGTCGGGGTACTCGCCCCAGGTCGAGTCGGAGATCTTCGCGTCCTTTCCGACCAGAAGGTAGCCCGTGTTCCAGAGACTCCGCGCGCGCATCGTCCCGCTAACCACCAGCTTTTCGAGCGGTGAGTTTTCCGTATAGATGCCGTGCTCCACGCTCAGGTCGCCGTCGATGATGAGCGTGGTGATCTCCATGTTGTCCAGGTCATCGAGTGTGGGGATTGAGAGGTCCCCGTCCACAAACAGGACGTTCCCGTCGTCGACGTCTTCTTCTATGTACTCTCGAAGCGCGCCGCCGTCGAAGTCACCGATCGACTCCTGGAAGCGGTCGAAGAACGCTGAAATGAATGCCGCGTCGATGTCGCCGGCCGAAGTCGATTTGGCAGCAGCATAGATTAGCGCTCGTGATTCCGCGTTCAACTCCTCGGGCAGATCCCAATAGTCGTGGCTCGGTTTGAGGGTAATCGGTTCTTCGGGGAACATCTTTTCAACACTACCACCGAGCGCGATGTACGTCATCGCCGTCCTGTCCGGACTCCTCTACTCAGGGCGCAGCGCAGCGAACTCTTTGGGGGGAAGTTCGAGGACATTCCTTTTGAAGGGTTCACGCTGACCGGCGACGCGCTGCGCGCTTTGGTGGAGCGAACGATGGGGCCCTTGAAGTTGAAGTCCGTGCCCTGGTTTGCGATGCGCCTCGCCTACCCCTTTTTGGCGCCTGGGCCGTGAACTCCTCGAGATGCGCTATCTCTGGGACGCGGCGCACTCGCTGGACGGAACCAAGCTTCGCATGCTGCTCCCTGAGCTTGAAACGACACCGTCGAGGACGCTCTGACGCGGATCATTCGCGAACTTGCGCCCCTCGCCGTTGAATCAGGCGGTGAATCGCGGGCTAGCGAAACGGCGCTCGCAGGAGGCCTCGGACAAGGTTGAAGCCCATGTCCACGAGGTCGAAGCGGTCGCGCCACAGCGTGATCTTGCTATCTTCGACCTCGAAGGTTCCACAGACCCAGAAGCCCGCGCGGTACTTGCCGTTGGCAAAGGTGTCGATGCGCTCCGTGAGAACGGTGTTTCCGTTCGCGGCGATGTTGAGGGTCTCCACTTCGAAGCTGCGAAACGGAACGAGGAACTTCTTGAGCGTCTTGGTGGTCGCGGCTGCGCCATGGTCCGCGGGGAAGGGCACGTTCTGGTAGACGATGTTGTCCGCCATAAGCGCGCGCGCGCCGTCCATGTCGAGGGCGGCGAGGGCCGCGAGGAACGCCTCGACGGTTTCCGTGGGGGTGCGTTCGGCGGGGTGAAGGTTGATGGCGATCAAGGGTCGGTTCTCTTGGATGGGTGCCACGGTGGCGCCGGGGATTCGGCGGGGCTGTCGTGGCTG
>JBLHKB010000603.1:0-4126 GCA_047619315.1 Polyangiales bacterium | reverse complement strand
GCCCTGACCCTTACTTAGGCGACGCCTAGAGAGAGAAAGCTTCCCGTTCGCGGGAAGCTTTTTTTTTCGTTTAGCTTCGCCGTAAAAGCAAAGGCCCGCCGCTAGACTAAACCTTGTCCATCCATTTCGGGCGCGCAGGGAGTTCGAGTTCGGCGAAACGGTCCAGGAGCCGTCCAAACTGGTTGTCGTGTAGCAGAAGCTCGCGGGTGGTGGGCTGGATGCCCTTTCGCGCCGTCGCGTCGTCGAGAAAGCTCAGAAGCGAATCGTAGTAGCCCTCAACGTTGTAGAGACCTACGGGCTTGCGGTGGTAACCCAGCTGGTTCCACGTCAGCACTTCGAAAAGCTCGTCGAGAGTCCCAAACCCTCCAGGCAACCCGACGAAGGCGGACGAGAGCGACGCCATCATCATCTTTCGGGCGTGCATGCTGTCAACGACGAGAAGCTCGGTCACGCCCTGGTGGGCGCGTTCGAGGTCCACAATCTTTTGAGGGATCACACCGATCACTTCGCCACCGGCTTCGAGAGCGGCGTCTGCGCAAAGTCCCATCAGGCCGACGTTGCCTCCGCCATAGACCAGCCCAAGTCCGCGCTCGGCCAATGTGCGGCCGACCTCTTTGGCCGCCTCATTATAGACAGGGTCCATCGACGCGCTCGAGGCGCAGTAAACAGCAACACGTTTCAGTTTCATCGAGGTTCCGTTCAGTCTTCGAGCACTCGCGCTTCGGCCAGCGCAGGTAAGGTGAGCCCATGTGTGTGGGCGAGAGTGAGAGCGCGCTGGTGCCGTGCGGGGGCGCTCCGGCCGCAAGCTCCATGATGGGGATCCGCCATGAGCGTTTCCCCGAGTTCCCGCATCAACGCGTCATCGTCCAAGGCTGCTGCGGCCTTCGAATGCCCACTCGCGCATAGCATCGCCTTCTGAAGAGTGAGCACGTCCTCGGCCAGGCGCTGTGTGCGCTCTCGGTCGTCGGTCCACAGCTCCCCCGTCGTTGCGCCTTTGGGCGCGCCACGACCGCCGACGTTCGCCGTGAGGATGTACACGTTCTTGAGCACAAGGGCCGCTGGGAGCGCGCTCTCGTCGATCTCCTCCGCAGCGATATTCAGCGAAGCCAGGGCGTTGACGAGCCGAAGAGCGTTCGGTCCAGCGATGGGCGTTGGCCGAATCACGTGGGGCGCGATGGGCGCCTTCTTTTCAAACCACACCACCGCCACGGTCGGGTTCACGTCACCCAACGCCGACCAGCTCCCGGGCAGGAGTTCGTTTTGAATCAGGCCCACGCGAGAGCGCCAAGCTTCGGGAACCTGGGGCAGCACGTTCTGCAGATCCCCTTCACCCACGGCGATCAAGACGAGGCTTGGGTCCTCGTCTTGGATCGAATCCACGCTCTCCGAGCGACGGATCGGCACGATACGATGCCCAGTACGAAGAAGCCCGTGGGCGAAGACCCCGCCAAGCTGGCCTAGGCCGACAATCACCGACGTGTCCATGAGCAAGCTATGGCACTCTTCGCGAGTGCAGAGAAGACCCTTGTTTTGCCAAAGCGCCTTTTTACGTACGTTCTGTTTCCAGGGCGAGCCATGGAACCATCATGTGTAGGCTCTTTGGTTTCCGCAGCGTGATTCCAAGCCAAGTGCACCGCTCACTTCTCGACGCGGACAACGCCCTTGGTGTGCAGAGCGAGAACCACACGGATGGCTGGGGCGTTGCTTTCTACGTCGACGGCGCGCCGCACATCACGCGTTCGCCCACTTCTGCATTCCACGACGAGCTCTTCCATCGGGTCAGCGGGGTCGTGGCGTCGGAGACGGTTCTGGCGCACGTGCGGAAGGCCACCCAAGGAGAGCTCACGGTCCTCAACTGCCATCCCTTTCAGCACGGCCGCTGGACCATGGCGCACAACGGGGACATCAAGAACTTCGCCCAGCATCGAAGCGCCCTCATCGCTCGAATCGCGCCACGGCTAAGGCGCTACATCCTTGGCGACACCGACAGCGAAGTCATCTTCTACCTGTTCCTCTCACAGCTCGCGAGACACGGTGCGCTGACTGACCGACTGGGTCTCGACGCCATCGTGCCGGCGATTCGTCACACGGTGAACATCGTCCGAGACCTCTGTGATGGAGACGCCTCGGAGCCTGCGCTGCTCACGCTTATCATCACGGATGGCACCTGCATGGCCGCGGTCCAAGGTGGCAAAGAGCTCAATTGGTCTTCCCACAAGACGCGATGCGCCGACCGCGACACTTGCCCGAGCCTCGGCCCTGAGTGCGAAGCGCCCTCGGAAACGGGCTTTGTGAACCACCTGCTTTTTGCGAGCGAACCCCTTCGCGGGGAGAACGTCTGGATTCCGATGGAACCCGGCGACATCGTCGCCGTCGATTGGCGGATGAAGCTCACAAGGACAAACCTGAACCAGGTCGCCCTTCCCGTCTTGTAGCGAAGCCACTTGTTCGTCTGGGCTAGTCCGTGGCGAGAAACTCCCGTGCGGCGGCGTCTAAGCGTGTCGGGTCACTGACCGGACGAGAGCACGCATAGGCGTTGCAAAGGTAGGCTGCTGGCTCACCCGGGTAGGGGTAGCGGCTTGCTCCTGGGCGGCCCACTTCGACGAGGCGATTCGGAATATTCAGGGCGACGCCGGCGTCGTGCAGTGCCGCGGTGAACGCATTGTCGGGTCCTACGACGGACACGAGAACATAGGGTGCGTGATGCTCCTCCAGTGCCATCAGATAGTCGCCAATTCGTCGACCCTCACGACGAACCGCCGCTTCGCTCCCGACATTAAGCGCAGAGAGGGCCGCCGCCTCGTAGCGGGCTTCTCCGGTTCGACGAAAAAGCTCGAGAAGCCCACGACTCGCCACTCCGTTTTCGCGAAGAGGAATGCGACGCTCGGCGAAAGCGCCGACGGCCGCCGGGTCTTCCGTGTGTGCGTAGAAGCCACGTTCAGCGGCCAGTTGATCCAGAATGAACCCCGCAGTCTGTACCGCTCGTTCTTTCCACACGACGTTGCCCGTAGCTTCAAGAAGGGAAAGCTCCGCACGCACCATCGCCGCTTGGTCTCTCAGATAGCGAAGTGCATCTGTGGCAGCTTCACCAGCGCCGCCGTGGTCATACCCGCCATCTTCGCGGCGCCAGACCTGGAGCGACTCCGCCGACGCCGACGCCATCGTCAGGGCGCCATCGATGCCGGCCCGGTGGGCGAGGACCAACGATTGGATGAGCGTTCCGTTGAGGTCGACGTACGTGTTTTCGTCGATCCGCGGCGCGCCGACGGATCGGCGCTCCACGTCGTCCATCGCGTAGTACTCCGTACCCGTCACTTCATGACTGAGGTCGGCGTCCTGGCTTGTGTAAAACGTCCCAGCCGGCGAAGTGAAGAACTCCGCGAGGTAACGCACGACATCGTTCATCGGCGCATCCCATCGCGCGTCGCCGGTCTGAATGCGCGCCAACGCGAAACCAGAAAGAGCACCAGCTTGCACAGCTGCGATCTTTTCAAAATGGGGAGCATCCCATCGGTACCGGAGTGAATATTGATACACCCCGCCAAAAACCGGATCGATGAGCTGGGTCGTTCCTTCAAGAGTCGCAAGGGCGCGCTCTTTCCACACCACCTCATCCCGCAGCGAGTTGCGGAAGAACGCGTGCTCGATGGGACCGAAGTATGGGTACTTCTGACGACGCCCCCAGCCCGCGGCCTCGTCGTCGTAGAGCGAATCGAGCGCGGAGATTGCGGTCTCGCGGAGGGCCGCAAGTTCCGGAGCCTCAGCGTTCGTCTGACTCTGCTGCCAGTCATCGCTCGGGCTGATCTCGCCGCGCTGAGCTTCGGCCAATAGCGTCGCAAAGGGCGCAGGACGACGATAGCCACGGAGCGCTCGGACCACCTGGGCGTCTGGCGTAAGAATGACCGTCGCAGGCCATGCGTAGTCACGAAAGCGCTCAGCGAGGTCGGGCCTTGCGTCCGAGTCGACCTTGATGGCGATGTAATGATCTGCGACCAGGCGCCGCACCTCCTCGTTTCCAAAGGTCTCGTCGTTCATGACGTGGCACCAGTGACACCAAGACGCCTGGACGCTCACGAGGAGGAACTTGCCCTCTCGGGCGGCCTCGGCAAAAGTCGCAGCGTTCCAG
>JBLHKB010000602.1:0-4132 GCA_047619315.1 Polyangiales bacterium | reverse complement strand
TCGTAAAGGTTCTTGATTTTGGCATCGCCAAACGGAGCGAAGCGGAAGACGAGAAGAACGCCAAGCTGACCAAGCAGGGCATGGTGCTTGGAACGCCGCCCTACATGAGCCCTGAGCAATTCTCCGGCCAGACCCTCGACCTCCGTTCGGACATCTACTCCCTCGGCATCGTGACTTATGAAATGGTCACCGGTCATTTGCCCTTCGAGGCGAAGACCCCGTGGGAGTGGGCAACAAAGCACCTGACCGTTCAGCCTACGCCCATCGAGTCTTACCCTGGTGGTGCGGCTCTTCCGGAGCAGAAGCGCCACGTCATTATGCGGGCTCTTTCGAAGAACCGAGATGAACGACAGGCCAATGCGCTCGTGTTCATGCACGAGTTCACCGGGATGGCCGACCCTCAGGTCGCCTGGACGATGGCGACGAGCACAGGCCTCAGCGACCCGGGTTCAAGCCCAGGATCGAATCCGGGGTCGAGTCCGGGGATGCAAGCAAGCTACCCAGGTACCAACCCGGCTGTTCCCGTGGCGGCCGCCAGCCCGCATCACACACCCGCGCCTCACGCGTATCATCCAACGCCGACGCCCGGTCCGACGGACTTCGCGACCGGAACCGTTTCCCTCCCGACGCGGGGTGGAGGTGGTAAGTGGGTGCTCATCTCCCTCGTCGCAGTGCTCCTGATCTCCGCAGGGGCGAGTGGCGCGTGGTTGATGTCTCGGCCGACGGAAGTGGTGACCGCCACCAATCCGATCGTTCCGAACACGAACGTGGCGAACACGAACCCTGTGGCGAACACGAACCCCGTGGCGAACACGAACCCCGTGGCGAACGCCGATCCCAACATGGGCTTCCACCCTATCGGCGAGATGGTCGCGGTTCCGATGGTCGAGACCCCAATGGTCGAGGTCCCGATGGTTGAGATCCCCGCCGTCGAGGTCCCAATGGTCGAGGTCGCGGTGATGGACACGCCCATGCGTCGCAACATGCGACGCAACATGCGACGCACCATGGAGCCCACAATGAGCGCTGGTGACGAGCGTGCAGCGCTCGCGCAGATTTCCCAGGTTGGGAATCTCATCAACGCGCGCAACGTCCCTGGGGCCATTCGCGCGTACCGGGAGGCCAGCCGCGTTCTCGGCCAGAATCATGCGACGGTTCGCTCTGCGCAAACAGATCTGACCCGCCGAGGCCCCATCGCGGCGGGCAACGCGGCCTATGCGGGGAACTGCACCCAGGCGAATCAGATTCTTCGGGGACTCCGCGGCGCGGGCATTCGCGTCCCACGTGATTACCTCGGCGACGCCTGCGACTGAACTCCAGCTCGTTCCTGGAAAACAACCCGGAACGAGCGTTTTCCGGCCTAGTTTTGAGGTCATTTCGCTGGGACAAGACTCGAGGACGACACGTCAAGTCGACGCTGCGAGGGGCCTCATAGGGGTGTGTTGCGCTCCCGGCCTGAGTATCGGAACGTCTGCGTGTCTATGAATCAAGCACGCAAAAGCGACTGGCGACGACGACTCAGTGGGAAGCCCTCCTCCGGCGAGAGCGGCTCCCGCCGACGAATGACCTGGAATGAGATCCGGGGACAGGCGGAGTACCACGGCCGCTGGGTCGCTCTTCGCGGCTGCTCCTATGACGCTAGCTCTGGGCAGGCGACGGAGGGTGAGCTGGTGGACCGTGATGATGATTTAGCCACTCTCTGTGGCCGGATTCGTGACGCAAGGTACACGGATTGCGCGGTCCTTTTCTGCCCGGGTCGTTAGCCTCGGACGTCGCCTTACCGGCCAAGCGGTGCTTCTTGGTGAACATCCTTCAGGAGTAAAGACCGGAGGCCGTTGGTTATATCGTGCGCAGCAACCCCGCCCCAGATCCGCGCCCAACTCTCGCCGCTCCACCCAACGAGGAGAGTAGCGGAGAGTCGACGGTCTTCGCGCAAGCAGGAGTCGCGCTGATCGGCGTGGAGGGTACCAAGATCGCCGCGTTCAACGCTGCGGCGGAACAACTCTTCTATCGGACAGCAAACGCCGTCCGCGGGATGGAGCTCTCGGATCTGTTCGCGAGTTTCCACTCACAGCAGGTCGCGGAGTGTCTCCGCCTAGCGAGCCGGGGGGTTCCTTCATTCCCCTCCCTTCTAGCCGCACGCGGCTATGCGGCACCCACAGAGGTCGATGTTCGGGTCGGTCCTCTAAGCATCAGCGGCAAGATCGTCGGTGCGACGCTCGTCGTGCTCGATGTGCGGACTCAAAACCGGAGCATGCGAGAGCTTCGCGCAGAACGTGATGTAGCGCGTTCTGCCGAAACGGCCGCCGTCGACGCCTTGCGAGCCACAGAGGTGGATGACTTTGAGAGCTTCCCCCAGATCATCACGGGTCGAACAACACCACTCGACATGGCAGCTGGAAAATTTCGAGGCGACCGAGACACGCTGATTCCGGGACTCCTGCTGGAAGGAGCACTACCCAAGGGCGCGAAAGGCGTGCTGGACCTCAGCGAGGCTCTCTTTCAGCGCTATGATGGACAACCGCGGGCTATGTTTCGCGTTGTTCGCAAAATTCTGGAGCGAGGCTGCGAAGCCGGCTCGATTCGCATGAAAGCGCAGATCCAGGCAGCTCGGTCAGACTGGTCTCTTCTCCGCGTGGAGATCATCGAGAGCGCGGAGGTTCATCGAGATGGGCACGAGTGGACGCTCCTGCGACGACGCGTCACGGAGCTGGAAGGTGGGCTTGGCCATGAACCCCACGGCTGCAATGAGCGGCGCATCTGGATGACGTTTAACCTGAAGTCGCAGGTCTCACGAAGCAGTCGCCCACCCCACCCCTTTTTCCACGGGCTACGGGTGGCCGTCGATGTGAAGTCCGAAGACCTGTACGAGGCTCTCTGTGTTCGACTGCGGGCTTGGAAAGCATGCCCCGTGCGTTATGCACCCACCGCGCAGGGCGACATCGTCATCAGCGACGCGCTCCCGACGAGCCGACGTGTTGTTCGCTTGGGCGCCGACCTGTCCGAGCCCGTGGTTCGTGCGGAGTTACGTGACGTGTTGATCGCTCGGATCGCGCTCGCGCGGGCCAGGTCGACGGCCGGGCACGAAAACCTGCTTCAGCGGCCACCCGTCGCCGCCGCCAAACCGAGGGGGTCAGGACCTCAGAGATCGTCCAAGCCGCTCAAATCGTCTTCGGCCCCTGACGATGATCCGTCGTCGTACGAGCTACCCTCGTCGTAGTTGTCATCGCCGTAATTATTGTCATTGTAGTCGCCGCTGGAATCGTCGTTTCCGCTGCCGCGGTTGAGGCAGCGATCGGGTGAACGGCGCCGCATAAGGACAGCCCCCCAGGGTGCGCCGGTCTCTTCGTTGTCGAGGCCCCATTCACCCTCGACTCGGCTGTCGTCATTCTCGTCGATGAAGAGCTTAAAGTAGCCGCGACCTCGGGTGGAAGTGGGCCGTCCAACGACCATTTCGCGTTGTTCTTCCCACTGAAAACGGAGCACATCTCCCTGGATCGTGCCCTGAATCTGACCTCGACGTTCATCCTTCTCGAAGTCGCCAACGATCTGGCTGCCAGTCATGCAAAGGTGCATGTTTCCGTACTGGGGAGACTGCCACACACCTTGGAAGGTTCGACCTTCCGGCATCGTGCCAATCGTGATGTTGGCGCTTGTGCCACCACATGCGCTGGCTCCGAGGAGCGCCAAGAGCAGACCGGAAAAGAGCCGGTTGGAGGAAAGTATCTTCGTTGCCATCGGCGAGACGATAGATCAGGCCCGCCAGAATGGGTAGCCACTTCCCTCACCTTCCGAGAGTGCAGAGAACAAATAAGCCGTGGGCTAATGAGCTTGTCCAGAACACGACAAGGGTGGTACCTACCCAATGCGCACGTCCGATGGACGGCGGCATGGAGGAGTAATGGCGAACCCGCAGATGGTGATGTACGAGGAGGAGTTCAACCAGATTCAGACGATCGTGGATCGTTTGGTTCGGGAAGCGAACGCTCAAGTCGTTTTCATCATCGATAAGAATGGACAGCTCATCTCCAATGCTGGGGACGTCGAGCAAATCGACACCACCTCATTGGCCTCGCTGACGGCAGGCAATATTGCCGCCACCGGCGGTATCGCTAAGCTTCTTCGCGAGAAT
>JBLHKB010000601.1:0-4140 GCA_047619315.1 Polyangiales bacterium | reverse complement strand
GTGCGCCCAGACTCCTTGGTCGACGCCGACGTATCTCCCTATGACATCGAACCGTCCCCCACGACGACCATCTTCAGTGGCCGTCCGACCACTCGGGCGAATGTCGCTCACTTCATGGCCGAGCTCATCGACAACGACGATCTCTGGAGAACATGGAAGTTCCAGATGCCTGTCATCATGAACCGCCTGTAGTAGTTCGGTCGGCCTTGTTGGCGACGGTCGATCGGTGTGAGCCGCAGGCGCAATCCCGCTCCACTCAGCCGTGATAGAAGACTTCGCGGACGATCTTGCCGTCCCGCCATGTCTGGACCGCAACCTGCTTCTGAACGGTTCGCGCTCCGCCGTGGGGCGTGAGTTCGAAGGCCCACTCGATCGCGGCGTGATCCTCATCGACGATCACCTGACCGACCTCGGCGGCGTGGAACTCGACGCCATTCACGAACGCCTCCTCGTAGGCGCGACTAGCAGCTTTGCCGACGCGCTCGTCTGCATCGTTCTCACTCATCACGACGTCATCCGCGTACCACTCGTCGAAGGTGCCCAGGATGTCGCCCTTTGAAATGCCGTCGATCACGGCTTGTACGTTCGCTCGAATACTCATGATGTTCCTTTCGGGGTTGAACGCCCGTGCGGGGCGTCGAGGTGCAACTCGGGACCTACGGGCACCACGCCCGTGGGGTTGATCGTGTCGTGGCTCTCGTAGTAGTGCCGTTTGATATGCGTCATGTTCACCGTCTCAGCGACGCCCGGAACCTGGTACAGCTCGCGCAAATATCCGTGCAGGTTCGGCATGTCCGAGATGCGTCGCAGGTTGCACTTGAAGTGACCCACGTAGACCGCGTCGAAGCGCACGAGTGTGGTGAACAATCGCCAGTCCGCCTCCGTGATGCGGTCGCCTAACAGATACCGTTCGCGTCCGAGGCGTTCTTCGAGCTGGTCAAGCGCTGCAAAGAGATCGGCGAAGGCCTCCTCGTACGCTTCCTGGGTAGTGGCGAAGCCACAGCGGTAGACGCCGTTGTTCACGTTCGGATACACGAAGGCATTCATCTCGTCGATTTCGTCGTGAAGACCCGCCGGGTAGAAGTCGCGCTCCGGGTTGGAGGCAATCGCATCGAACTCTGAGTTGAACATCCGTATGATTTCAGAAGACTCATTGCTGACGATGGTCCCTTGCTCGCGGTCCCAGAGCACGGGAACTGTGACGCGCCCGGTGTAGTCGGGGTCGGCCTGCGTGTAGACCTCGTGGAGAGTCTTCTTGTTATTCACGACGTCGGGGATGCAACCCTCGCTACTCGCGAACTCCCAGCCTTTGGCGCCCATGCGCGGATGCACGACAGAAAGCGAGATCGCCTCTTCGAGTCCCTTCAGCTTGCGGAAGACGAGCGTCCGGTGAGCCCACGGGCACGCGAGTGAAACGTAGAGGTGGTAGCGGCCGGGTTTCGGCGCGAAGGCCGTCGAGCCGTCGGCGCGGACCCAATCGCGGAATGCGCTGTCCTTGCGTTGATAGCGCCCACCCGAACTCTTCGTGTCGTACCACTCGTCGCTCCAAACTCCGTCGATGAGTTTTCCCATGTTGTTTCTCCTTGGGCCCGAGGCTCAGGCCAGGTCGAAGAGCAGGAAGTCGCCCTCGGGATCGCCCGAAAGAACCACACTCTGTTCGTTCTCGATGCTCAGGCCGTCGCCGCTCACCATTCGTATTCCGTTCACGATCAGTTCGCCGCGCACCGCTTGGACCCATGCGCCGCGTTCTGAAGCGAGGGGGTGCTCGACGGGAATGTTCGCGTCCACGCGCCCCGCGAAGACTTTTGCGTCCACGTTGATATCGAGAGCGCCGTCGCCGCCCACGTTAGTCGCCAGGGGGCGCAGGCCTGTCGGCGACCGGCCGTCCACAGGAAAGAGCCCGCGGCTTTCCGCGTGGCGCGGCACGGTTCCGCTCGTCGCGGGATGCAGCCAGATCTGGAGGAACCGCAGTGCTTCTTTGTCAGAGGCGTTCGATTCGGAGTGGATGACGCCGCTGCCCGCGCTCATGTGCTGCGTGTCTCCGGCTCGCAGGACGGAGCGGGCGCCGGAACTGTCTCGATGCTCGAGCGCACCCTCGAGCACCACGGTCAGAATCTCCATGTCTCGGTGCGGATGCCGCCCGAAGCCCGCGCCCGCTGCGACGCGATCCTCGTTCAGGACGCGAAGCGAGCGGAAGCCCATGGCGCTCGAGTCGTGCCAGTCGGCGAAGGAGAAGCTGTGTCGGCTCTCCAGCCAAGCCAAACGACTCGTTCCGCGGTCACTACCCTTGTGCAGCTCGATCATGGATCCGCTCCCTCGCCATCTCGCTTCGTTGTCCTAGATAGTGCGGCATGAACGCATGGTTGATAATGTGTGAGTTTGTCCAATAGTTGTTTCCAATAAGGAAACAATGGAGGAGATGATGGATCGCCTGAGCGAAATGGAAGCGTTCACGGCCGTTGCCGAGGCCGGGGGGTTCACCGCAGCCGCGCGCACGCTGGGGTGCACGACCTCGTCGGTCAGCAAGCAGGTTCGGGCGCTGGAAGAACGCCTTGGCGTGCGCCTGCTGAATCGCACCACCCGACGCGTTTCGCTCACCGAGATCGGCATCGCGTTTCGGGATCGGGCGCGGGCCGTGCTTCACGAGCTTGAGGACGCCGAGCTGGCGGTGAGTCAGCAGCAGCAGGAGCCGCGGGGCGTCCTTCGCGTTGGTGCTCCTGTGGACTTCGGAAGAATCGGTCTGGCCGAGAGTCTGGCAACGTTCATCGCGCGTCACTCCGACTTGCGGCTCGAGGTCGACCTGGCCGATCGATTCGTGGACGTGGTCGAGGAGGGCTTCGATGTCGTCGTGCGCATCGCGAACCTGCCAGACTCGAGCCTCGTCGCCAGAAGAATGGGCCCTTGCCGTCGCGTGTTATGCGCTGCGCCTTCCTACCTCGAAGCACGCGGGCGGCCGGCTCGCCCGACCGATCTCAGCGACCACACCATCATCGGCTACTCGCACGACCGGACTCGTCGCTGGATGTTTCGGACTAACGAAGGTGAAGTGGATGTCGCCGTCAAACCGAGCCACAGCGCCAACAACGGGGAGATGATCCGCCGGATGCTTCTGGCCGGTCTCGGCATCGCGCTGTTGCCGACCTTCCTTGTCGGAGACGACTTGCGAGCCGGCAGACTCGAGCCCCTCCTCGTCGAACAGCTCGAGGCCGATACCACCATCTGGGCCGTGACGCCGCACCGCAAGCTCCTCGCCACCAAGGTGCGGCTTCTTCTGGACCACCTCGTGTCCGGCTGCGGCGACCCTCCCCCCTGGGACGCGGGCCTGACCGAAAAGGGGCGTGGCACACCGCCCGCTCTCCGCCGCTAGACGTCGACTTCTGACTCGTGCGCCTCATCTTGCACACTACGGGGAGTCGCTCGCAGAGACGAGTTCGAGAGAGACTGCGCCCGCCGCCATTGGGTATGCTGTTGCAGAGACTTGTTAGTCGAGGTGCGCGGCATCGCGGAACTAGCCGCAATTCCGTGGGATTTTGGCGCTCGCGCCCTGGCGCACCGAAGCAGAGACCGCGAGTTCGGGGCCGCGATGGCGCGATAGCGCGCGTAGTTCCCTGTTGGCAAGTTGGGCGGTTCGGTGTCTCGGGAATGTTCTGTGGTTTCAGGACGTTGCAGTTGCCGCGCGCCGAGTCCAGAATGTTACGGAATGTAATGAGATGGAGCAGTGCTGCGACTGACGAAGCGATCGGGATCGCTGAAGCAGCGCTGTCAGCTACACCCACTGAGGCTTCTCTTTGATTCTCGACGACGCGTCAAGAACAACAATCCTGATTCACTACTACCGGGCCATGGTGGGCCGCGCCGACATCTGGCGCGTGCGCATGGACACCACTACGAACTGGGCCATCGGCGCGACGGCCGCCCTCATCTCCTTCTCGCTCGGGAATGCGGTCACGCCGCACTATGTCGTCTACCTGTCGTCGTTCCTGACCGTGATTTTTCTTCTTCTCGAGGCGCGACGCCTAACTTTCTACCACCTCTGGCAACAGCGGGTTTTCCTCCTCGAACGTGCGCTGATCCAGCCCGCCGCGCAGCCGGACACCACCGACCCACCAGACAGCATCGCACTCGACGAACTCGCGCTGC
>JBLHKB010000600.1:0-4163 GCA_047619315.1 Polyangiales bacterium | reverse complement strand
GCGGCTGAGCGAGTCGAGCTGGTCACGCGCAAACTCTGGCGCGAAGAGATGAGGGAGCCGAACCTGGGGCATCTCGAGGGCGTCGAGGCGCTTGAGGCTGGTCACTTGAACCGCTTCTCGGTGAGCGCGAATACGACCTGCGGCGAGGAGCGTAGCGATGACGTCGTCTTCGCTAACATCTTTGGCGAGCTTCAAGATTTGAGCAGAGGTCTGCTCGTTGAAGAGCTTGGGCAAGACCTGGTTGATGACGAGGCCGGCGCTGGCCATGCCCATGCTTCGAATGGCTTCTTCGAGCTCGATGGTCTCGTTGGTGGGCATGTCTTCGGCGAGCGTGACCAGCAGCGCGCCGGCACGCTTCTCGTCGCGGAAGAGCTCGAGGGCACGTTCCGCTTCGCGCCTAAGCAGGCCCGGCGGCGCCACGTCCACGATGGCTTGGGGTACGCGCAGCATGTCGAGGCCATGACCCGTCGCGGGCGCGTCGAGGAGCACGAGATCGTACTCGCCGGCTGAACCTGGGCCGTGGCCGCTCGCATGGAAATATGCTTTGCCGAGCATGGTCCAGGCTTCGATGCCGGGTGTGCCTCGCAGAAAGGCGCGGACCAGGTTGTTTTCGAAGATGGCGTTATAGAGGACGCGCACCTTCAGGATCATCATCCCGTATTCTTCGAGGCTCGCTTGCGGCGTCATGTTGACGGCATCGAGACCTGGAGCGACCTCACGAATATTGTGGTCGATGGGCGGAACACCCAAGAGGCCGCTCAGCCGCTCCTTGGTGTTGACCATGGCGATGAGGACCTTCTTGCCCTTGCGCGCCGCGGCCAGACCAAGGGCTGCGGCGACCGTGGTCTTCCCCACGCCGCCTTTGCCGACGACGAAGAGAAAGCGTTTGTCACTGAGTGCGTTCAAAGCAAATCCTGGATGGAAGCCCCCATAGATGAGGGAACTACTCCCCTCGTCCCTCCGCCGCAAGCGTTTGAAGCGGAGTGTGCGTGAGGACCGACGTTTCTTCTATGCGTAGGCCGTCTCCTTTGGACACCAGACCTTCACTTCGCACGATGCTGCCGCGCCGGAGGGCGTCAAAGGCCTCGTTGCCCGGGGAGCGCTTGCGGTCGAGGCGAACCCACTTGGAACGTTTTCCGCCGGAGCAGACAAAGAGCTGCTTTTTGCCCTTGGAGACCATGACCTGGCTGACGACGCGCTCGTCCTCGGGGTGAAGGGCACCTGCGAGGGTCTGACCGTCTTTGCGGAGCGTGAGGTAGGCGAAGGTGATGCTCTCGAAGCGGAGGCTGGCGGCGCGGGCTACGGGAATGAGCGGATCCGGCAGCCGGAAGGCGCGGTCCTCGTGGCACCAGTCGCGCTCGCCTTCGAGCATGGGGCAATCGAGAGCGTGGAGGCAGGGGGCGAACACGGTCCAGCCGGATGTGATCCAGTCTCGACGGAGCTCGTGTAGCTCACGGGTCACTTCGCGAAGAGCAGGCTCGATGATGATGAGGCTCCCGTTGGGTGCGAGGCGCCGCTTCAGGGAGTCGACGAGAGTGCGCCGCTTCTCGACGGAGAGTTCGTTGAGGAAGAGACCGAGAACGATGAAGTCGAAGGGCGCTTCGTGGTCGAGCTTTGTCCCGTTCGCGATTCGTACGGCGTCGCCCACTTGGCCGCGCTGCTCAATGCCCACTTCGCGGCAGAGCGCCGCCATCCCTTTGAGCGCCAAGGCGTCGGCGTCGATGGCGAGAACATCGATGGTTGCGCCGGCGGCTTCGGCGAAGGGGGCGAGCCCTAGCGTTGTCGTGCCGAGACCGGCGCCGAGGTCGAGGACGCGCCATGTGTCTGTCTTCGGCAATGCGTCGGCGAAGGCCAGCTCCTCCATCGGCGCTTCCATCTTCTTAACATCGCGCGTGAGAAAGAAGCGGAGACGCGCGGTGAGGACATCGCGCCCGCGGGCTTTGTCGAGTTGATCGCGGTCGCGCGTGTAGAGACGGCTGACCTCGCCGATGAGCTCTGGGAGAGCTCTTGAAGGCGGCCCGAGGACGTCATCGGCGACGTGGTTTGCGAGCACGTTCCAGGCGGCTGGAGTGGTGGGGAGCTTCATGGTGGCGGACCCTAGCGCAACTCAAGGTTCGGGGTATTCGATCCAAGTTTCGGCAGGCGTGGGCGAAGCGCCGGAACGACCCGACACAGCAAGGACGCCAGACCGGAGCTCGATGGGTTCACGTTCCGGCTCCCGGACATCGTAGACGTACAAAACGTCTGTGGGGCCGTCGGAGCTGACCTGCCAGGGGCACCCACCGCGACGTAGTCGCCTTCCCAAGCGAGGCTGTCGCCAAACTCGCCGAACTTGCGGAGTTGGGTCCGCCAACACCCGCGCGTTTTAAGCCGAATATACTTGTGATGACCAGTCTACCGATGTTCCGTCGAGACGAGATTTCTCCACGCGAATCGCCAACGAGGCGGACCCAAGGCTTTGATCCGCTGTTGCATGAGATCGACTTGAGCTCTTTCGTTCGCGTTAGCCCACCTTTTAGTCGCCTCGGGTACTCTGTCTGAGTGTTGCTGTCATTTGTCGTGTCATCGATGCGGCGACTTGGGCGTTTTTGGGGGATGTATGCGGAAAAGTTTGTTGATGATGGGCGTTGGCCTTCTTTGGGTCGGGGCTGCCTTTGCGCAGAACGCTGAGCCACGTTTTACGGGCAACCGCTTGATCCAGGACGTGGGCGACGCGCCCTTGTGGGACGATACGTCCACGGACTTGTATTTCGCCAACAACCGCGTGCGCGATGCCCGCCGAGAGACGTATGCCTGGTCGCCCTCCTTAACAGGACGAGTTCTCAATGGACAGAACGGAGACACGCTCGTCGTCACGGTGAAGAAGGGGCGGCGAACGCTTGGCTCGCATCGATGCCAGCTCACCCAGCGCTGCGACCAGCGCGCGTTGCTTCAAGGGGAGCGGACCGTTCGTTGTGGCCGCAATGGATCCTACGACGGGATCATTCCCTACGCTGAAGTCGCCAACTGCCGCATGGACGACATCGCCGTCCAAGACGACGGCACGTTCGCATTTGAGCTCGCGTACGAGGACGCCAACACGGGCACGACCACCCCGCTCCGTACTTTAGACGTACCTGTCATCGCTCACGCCCACATGACGAACATGAGCGAACGTCGGCACGCTGAGCACTATGTTCCGATGCCACGCGACATGGTCGGTTCATCCTGGATGGAATACGACCTGTCGAGTTTCGGGCGCACGGTTACGGCGGTCGAGGGCACGGATACCTTTCGGCAGTTTGACTATTTTTCAGGGGTCCCGAGCATTCATTTCTGGGCTTTGAACGGAGAAAGCAGCTCCTCCGTGGGCGACGCGGCGCTCCGCTGTCAGGTTGATGGCGCGCCGATACGTCTGAACCAAGCGCAGGTGAACTTGCGCCGGAATGATGGACAACAAGGCGAAGACTGGCGTACGCGAAACGGACGCGACGCGACGCGGGAGAAGTGGGGATACAACCACTACCAGGTTCGAATTCCTTGGCGAGTCTTGGTTAAAGAGAACGAGCGCCCGCTCGTGGTAGCGCCCGGCCAGCACCAGAGCGAAGGCGGCATTCAACCTGGCTCCACCGAGCGCAGCTACGACCTGTCTTCGGCGCCTGGCAGCTACGAGTGCTCCCTTGTGATCGGTGGCAACGAAGTGCGCACGTTCAGTTTCCAAGTCGACGAAAGCGGCATTGCACTTCACGCGGAGCAACAAGGCCCGGATGGCATCCACGCAGCTTTTGGGCGATTCTTCATCGAGACGGGCATCCCCGCAGGCACCGCCCTCGACGCTGTTTTCGATCAGCGCGCAGCGCGAGCCAGCGGCTTTTTCGGGAGACCTTGGGGTCCCTCCGTGGCTCGGGCCATCGCGGCGTTCCCACGTTCAACGAGAGCGCAAGCGCCAGCCGCGGTCCGACGTTGAAAGCGCCCAGCGGCTCATCGCGGGCTGTCGTGGTTTGCTCGGAGCTTTGAGTGTGTCGTGCACGGAGGCCGCCCTGGATGCTGGGGAGGTGTGGTTCTACATCCCATGCACAAAGGTCGCCGATCAGGCAGGGGCGCCACTTCCGCTACATATACCTGCCGTGCCGGTCTGAGACGCACCGCAGGAACAAAGCAGCATCGCGAACAACAAACAATGA
>JBLHKB010000599.1:0-4172 GCA_047619315.1 Polyangiales bacterium | reverse complement strand
GTAGAATGACAGCGCGCGCATGCTCGACGGCATCGCGCAGGGGACTCAGGTCGCCGTCTTTGTCACGCCCACCGGCGATGAGAACGATTGGCGTTTCACCAAGGGAGCGGATGGCGGCGACGGAGGCTCCAACGTTCGTCGCCTTTGAGTCATCGAAGTAGTCGACCCCGTCGAGATTTCGAACGAACTGCATGCGGTGTGGCAAACCGGGGAAGGCGCGAAGTCCTGCAGCGATGGCGTCTGGCGAGAGTCCTGCGAGTCGCCCTGCGATGGCAGCGGCGCAAGCGTTCTCCGCGTTGTGCTCGCCGCGGAGCTTCAGTTCGGTAGCAGAAAGCGTGAACGAGCCGTCCATGATGACCCCGTCCTGAACAAACGCGTCGCCGCCAGAACCGAACGTGAAGACGTTCGCTAGAGAGTCATGGTCGTCGAAGAGCTGCCTGCACAGGGCGTCTCCGACCGGAATAACAGCGCTGTCTCCGGCCTTTTGACCCGCAAAGATGCGACCCTTCGCAGCAGCGTATTCTTCGATGCCAGAGTAACGTTCGAAGTGGTCTTCGGTGACGTTGAGGAGAACTGCGACGTTGGCGCGAAAAGTCTCTACACGCTCAAGCTGGAAGCTGCTGAGTTCAAGGATGACGATGCCCTCAGGGCCACCGGCGGGCGTGTCGACAACCTCCGAGAGCGGCGTCCCAAGGTTGCCGCAGGTGACGAACGCGCGCCCTTCGGCCTCGCACATCGCACCCAAGAGAGACACCACGGTACTCTTGCCGTTCGTACCCGTCACAGCGACGATGGGCGCTTCGATAAACCCAGATGCAATTTCGACTTCGCTAACCACACGCGCGCCAGCAGACTCGGCACGAGCGACCACGTCGAGAGGGGGCACACCGGGAGAGAGCACGATGAGCGGAACGCCTGCGAACACCTCGTCGTCGTGGTTACCGAGGGCGAGGGTAACACCGAGAGACTCGAGTTCATCGGCCAAGGGACCCAAGGCCCCGCGCTCACGGCGGTCGTTGGCACACACCTGAAAGCCGCGCTTCGACAAGAGACGGCAAACGGCCGCGCCGCTTTTTCCAAGACCCACCACAACAACGGCCTGTGCTTTGACTGCGCCGCTCATCGTAGTTTCAACGTGGCGAGACTGGCAATGGCCAGCATGATGGCGATGATCCAGAAGCGGACAATGACGCGAGGTTCAGGCCATCCCTTTTTCTCAAAGTGATGATGAATCGGCGCCATCAAGAAGATGCGCTTGCCCGTGGCCTTGAAGTACCCGACCTGGAGAATCACGCTGACGGCTTCGACGACGAAGATGCCACCGAGGACAATGCTCAGCACTTCGTTCTTCGTGAGGACGGCTAGTGCGCCGAGTCCGCCGCCGAGGGCGAGTGAGCCCACGTCGCCCATGAACACTTGGGCTGGATAGGTGTTGAACCAGAGAAAGCCGAAGCCCGTACCAATGACCGCCGCGCAGTAGATGCTGAGTTCGCTGGCGCTCTCAAGGTGAGGAATGAAGAGGTACGAGGCGATGTCGCGCTCGAAAAGAATGACGCCGGCTAGGTACGCGAGAATCGCGTAGGCCCCGGCGTTGATCATCACGGGTCCGATGGCGAGACCATCGAGTCCGTCCGTGAGATTGACGGCGTTCGACGTGCCTACGATCACGACGGACGCGAAGATGACGTAGAGCCACCGCGGCAGGACGAGGGGATCGGGATCGTTCTGGACGTACTTGACGAATGGCAGCGCGAGGTGGTCGCGGATCGCGAGCCAATCCGCTGGTAGCCCACCCTCCCCGTAAAAGAGCCAGCCGCAGATAGCGAAGCTCATGCTGAACTGGATGAGAAGCTTGTAGCGGCCCGAGAGTCCGTTTGTGTTTTTTCGGCGAATCTTCGCCGCATCGTCGATGTAGCCAACGACGCCAAAGCAGGCTGTGATCGCCGTGACAACCCACACCATCGAGTTGAGTGGGTCCGCCCAAAGGACCGTGGAAACCACCAGCGCGAGGAGCATCAGAGCGCCACCCATGGTGGGCGTTCCGGCCTTGGAGAAGTGGCTCTCAGGACCGTCTTTTCGGACAACTTGGCCCACTTGACGCTTCTGGAGGCGCTTGATGAACCATGGGTAGAGCCCAAACGTCAGCATCATCGCCGTCATCGTCGCGCACAGAACGCGGAACGGGATGTAACGCAGCACGTTAAACGCGCTGAAGTCTTCGCGGAGTGGGTAGAGGAGGTAATAGATCATGCCATCCCCCGAACTCCGAAGGCTTCGAGGACGCGCTCAAGGCGCATCGAGCGCGAGCCCTTGAGAAGAACCACGTCGCCGGCCTGGAGCACTTGGCTACGCAGCGCCTCGACGAGTTCTTCGATGGACGCGAGAGTCGTGGATTCTACTTTTGCGAACTCTTCGCCGAAGAGGAGTACCTGGAGACCGAGGTCCCTGGCGTGCTCGATGACATCTTGGTGCGAACCCTGCGACAATGTTCCGAGCTCGAGCATGTCGCCCAGCACGGCCAAGGCGCGGCCACCTTGAATCGCCGCGATCTCGGCAGCATCATCGAGAGCGGCGACCATCGAAAGAGGACTCGCGTTGTACGCGTCGTCGATCCAGAGAACGCCGTCCGCTTCGATGACTTCCATTCGGCTCGCCGGCGCAGGCAGGTCCGCGAGAGCGCGTTTGATCTTCTTTGGAGCGACGTGAAGGTGACCCTGAGCGCTCAACGCAAGCGCAACGCCCAGCGCAGCGCTTGCAGCAGTGAGAGCCCCCAAGCCAGGGTTCGCCAGAGCCACTTCGACTTCGCCGCCGCGAAATACAAACTTCACGCGACGGCGGATCGCGCCGTCGACCCGCACGAGAGCAGCGTTCGCGAAAGAGACATCGACATCTTCGTCACGCCCGAACGTGATGACGTTCGCTTCGCTGGGAGCGCGCGCAACAACTGGATCGTCGCCGTTGAGCACCGCGTGCTCGCCCTCTTCCAGCATCGAAACGAGTGTAAGCTTCTCCGCAGCGACGGCTTCAACGCTGCCGAGACCTTCCGTGTGCGCTGCTCCAACGGCGGTGACGACGCCCACATTTGGCAGCGTGATCGCAGCGAGTGCCTCGATCTCGCCCGGCGCGCTGGTGCCGATCTCAAACACACCAATGTCCGTCGACGAGTCCAACATCAGCACGCTCATCGGTGTCCCGATGAGGTTGTTCAAGTTCCCCTTCGTTGCACAGACATTCGCCCCACACGCTTGCAGAACGGCGTTGCAGTATTCCTTGGTCGTGGTCTTACCCACGCTCCCTGTGATCGCGACGACCGGCCCGCCCCAGCGAAGCCGATGGTACTGAGCGATGCCGCCGAGGGCTTCTTGCGTGTTGTCCACTAGAACGTGAGGCCTCGTCAATTCAAGGCTGCGCTCCACCAAGATGGCTGCCGCCTCGACGTCCGCTGCATATTTGTGGCCGTCGAAGCTCTCGCCGCGAAGCGCGACAAAGAGCCCGTCCGGCTGAGCGTTGCGCGAGTCGAGAAAGACGCCGTGCACGACGAGACTTGGATCGCCTACAACTTCGCCGCCGGTCGCTTCTGCGATCTCAGCGAGGGTGAAGCGGGCGTGATTGATAGGAATCGCCGTAGCCATCAGAGCGTGTCTCCGGACAGCTGCGCGAAGGCGCCACGGGCGACGTTTCGGTCGTCAAAGTCGATGCGCTCGGTGCCGATCACTTGGTAGTCCTCGTGCCCCTTGCCAGCGATAAGAACGCTGTCCCCGGGCTTCGCCATTCCCAGAGCCTGGGCGATGGCCTCACGTCGATCGACGCTCACAAACGCGTCGAAGTTCACTCGTTTTCCGCCCAACTCGACGCCCGGGACGATGGCGTTCACGATGGTTGCCGGGTCTTCCGTCCGAGGATTGTCGCTCGTAACGATGCAGAGATCCGCACCGAGCGCAGCTGCCTCACCCATCAGTGGACGCTTCTCCTTGTCCCGGTCACCACCGCAACCAAACACGACGATGAGACGCCCCGTGGTTGCTGTACGGACCGCGGCCAGCGCGTTTCGAAGCGCGTCGGGCGTATGCGCATAGTCGACGAGGACGCGGTAGTCCGCGCCCAATGCGACCTCTTCGAGACGCCCTGGTGTGCAGACGCCTTTTGCCAGCGCCGCAAGTACGACTTCAGCA
>JBLHKB010000598.1:0-4172 GCA_047619315.1 Polyangiales bacterium | reverse complement strand
TGAGCCACTTCAAGGTGTGCTCCGCCGCGAAAGGCGCGCCGATCTTGGCGCAAAGATTCGCGAACTCGACGCTGACTTTGTGGTCTTGGATCTTGGAATTGGCCTGAGTCAGTCCCTCCTCGACGTGTGGCTAGATGCCGACCTGCGTTTGTTCGTCACGGTGCCCGAGCCCACGGCGGTGGAAGGGACGTTCCGCTTCGTTCGCGCGACGTTCTTTCGGATGCTCCAGCGTCGCCTGGAAAGCCAGGGCCGGCTCGGCGACCTGACCCTGCTGATGATGGGTGGTGCACACCCCGCGCCAACGGATCTCGTGAAGCGGCTGCAAGGGCACCCTCTAGCCGACGAGGTTGAGGAGCTAATCGAGGACTTCGATTTTCGCTTCGTCATGAACCAGGCCCGAGCGCGTTCTGATCTTGAACTAGGTTCGGCGATGGCAAGTGCGGCGCGTCGACGCCTCGGCGTGCGACTTGGATACATGGGCTACATCGATTCAGACGATGCGGTCCTCAACAGTCTGCGAGCAGGTCGCCCGCTCTTGGTCGAGAGCCCAGGCACGAAAGCGAGTCGAAACATCGAGAAAGTCGCCCGCACGCTTTTGGCGATCCATTCCGGGAAGCGCGGTTCACGCTACGCCTCGGGCACCCCGCGCCACACACACCACGACCTCCTCGAAGTGGACCGTGGAGCGACCGATGAAGAAGTGCGCCGAGCGTACAAGCGCGCGAAAGAAGTATACGCCCCCGGGTCGTTGCCAACAGCGGGGCTCTTTGATTCCCTTGGGGTCGAACTGCTCCGCGCGCGCCTTGAGGAGGCTCATGATGTGTTGCTCGATCCCGCTCGTCGGCGCCCCTATGAACTCTCTGTGTTCCCCGACGCACAGGCTCAAGAACTACCCGACGAAGAGGAGCGTCTTATCAGCCGGCCCCGACCTCCGGCCCCAACCATTACCCCGGAGACGCACTTTACGGGCGCATTGCTCCGCGCTGTGCGCGAATCCCAGGGTGTTTCGCTGAAGGAAGTCAGTCGCCACACGAAGATTGGCCTCAACTACTTGAAAGCGATCGAAGACGACGATGACAAGGTGCTGCCAGCGCTCGTCTACGTGCGTGGCTTTGTCGCCGAGTTCGCCAAATATCTATCCCTCGACGCCAAGCACGTCACCCGCACTTACGTTCGTCAGTTTCGTCGGACGGAGGACTGAGTCATGTTCACCCTTGCTTCTGCATCACCACGTCGCCGTGAACTCTTGGCTCAAGTTGGACTTGAGCCACGCGTCGCGGTCTACGCCATCGATGAAACACCACGGCCCAGCGAGGTTCCCGCCGACTACGTCTGCCGTATGGCAGAAGAGAAGCTCCTCACGGCGCTCCAAGTGGAAACCGGCGTCGTTCTAGCAGCTGACACAGTGGTGGTTTACGACTTCGATGTGTTGGGAAAGCCAAAAGACGAGGCCGACAACGTTCAGATGCTCGGTCGTCTTTCCGGACAGACCCACGCGGTGATCACAGCCGTCGCCGTAGGTACTCGTCAAGACCACACGGTGCGAGCGGTGCGAAGCGAAGTGCGTTTTGCAGAGTTGAGTCCATCGATCATCGAGCGCTACGTCGCGTCGGGTGAAGGCTTGGACAAGGCCGGCGGCTACGGCATCCAAGGCGTGGCTGGTGGCTTTGTGGCGGGAATCTCCGGTAGCTACTCCGCGATCGTCGGACTCCCTTTGTTCGAGAGCGTCGAACTGCTTCGTGCGGCTGGAGCGATTCCCGCGTGGCCATGAGTATCGGCGCCCGTCTCGAAGAGGTCAAAACCGCTGTTCTTCAAGCTACGAGCGACGCTGGCCGCTCGAGCAGCAGCGTTGAGCTCATTGCGGTGTCGAAGCGGCACCCTATCACTGCCATTGAAGCTGCCTACGAGGCTGGACAGCGCGTTTTTGGCGAGTCGTATGCAGACGAATTGGTGGAGAAAGCGATAGGCACGAAACACCTCGAAGGAATTCGCTTTCGTTTCATCGGCCATCTCCAACGAAACAAGGCGGCGAGAGTGGTGGAACACGCGTGTTCCATCGATTCTGTGAGCTCTGTCCGGCTCATCGGTGCCTTAGGCCGTCATGCTCAGCGGGAGCTGGAGATCTTGCTCCAGCTACAAGTGGTGGCTGAGGAGAGCAAGAGTGGCGCGCCGCTGGCCGAACTGGACTCACTCGTCGAGGCCGCCCGAGAAGAGCCCACATTACGCCTCGCCGGTCTGATGACTTTGCCGCCGCGTGATTCTGACCAGGCTCAACGTGCATTTGAGGGGCTTGGGCGCGCAGCCAAGCAACACGGGCTGGAGACGCTCTCGATGGGAATGAGCGGCGATCTCCAGCTGGCCATCGCCTGTGGTTCCACGCAAGTTCGAGTGGGCACCGCGATTTTCGGGCCGCGCCCGCTCTAGCGCTCAGATTACTCCCAACCCAAAACCCAATGTGGCTTAAACGCGAAACGCCCACCGGTTAGGGCAGGCGTTTTCGTCGAGCGGCATGTTGTTCAGTCAGTGATTTCTGGAGCGGTCGGCAGGTAGACCACGATGCCCACTGTGAACAAGTGGTTCAAGCGGAAGAAGCGGTCGTCGGAGTTGATGACACCGTCGCCGAAGTCCGTTCCGTCCATGGAAGACGAATCATCCCAGCCAGAAGCGTTCCAGGAGAAGGGCATTCCACGCCAGTTCAGGTTGAGACCGATGAAGTCATTGAAGTACATCGAGAGTCCTACGCCGAACGTGGCAGCGGCGGTCACTCGTGATGCTCGGGCGACCTGGCTTGCGTTGTAACAAGCGACGCTGCCAGCGCCCATACAAGCACCCGTCGTATTCGCAGCGTTTGATGTATCTCCGCGCTCTTCGAGGCCGATAACGGCAGCACCGACGAAGAGATAGAGGTCCGTGTCGACGAACAGCTTCTCGAAGATGGCGAGCTTGCCTCGGAGAGGGCTGAACTCGAGTTGGAGCGCAGCCATCCACTGAATGCGACCAATCTGCTCAGAGAAACCATCGCGGTTGGGTAGCGAGAGCCTGTTTCGGTCCGTCGTGATTCCGCCGCCGCTGATCTCGTCGGTGAGACCCGTGTCGAGGCTCGCCACGGAGTAACCGCCCCAGAGACCAATACCGAGCCAGTCGGTGAAGTAGTAGCCAAGATGAAGGCCAGCCACCATTGGGCGGGAGTACTCGCTCTGAAGACCAAACGAGAAGTTTGGCTCGAGCTGAAAGCGGCCTGCGCGGTAGAGGCGCATGTTGCGGACAGCGGGCTGATTCGCGAGGGGTCCAGTCACCTGGACTTCTTGAGCGCTTGCCTGGTTTGCCGTGAACGTATTCACAGCAACCAAGGTGAGAGCTACTAATAGGAGCCGCATTGATAGAAATCGCATCTTCATCTCAAACTCTACTTAGGAAGACGGTAGTCGAAGGTGAACGGGAAGAAGAGCGTGAAGCCAATCTGCGTCGTGATGTTGTTCGTGAACGAGGTGCTGTCGGCGAACCAGGTTGCCGGGTCGTTTCGCAGCGTTGGGTCCGGAGACACTTCCAAGTTCTCAAAGCGCTCAAGATACGCGTAGTCGCGGAACTCAAGGGTAATACCGAGGTAACGAGTCACGAAGATTCGAAGTCCGATGCCCAGGTTGAAGGCAACACGGTTGCCGAAGTCAAAGCTTCGGAACTCAGGGTCGATGACTGGAACTGGACGCGTTCGCATCAGGCCGACACCACCGACGATGTACGCGTCCCACTGGAAGATGAACTTCCGGAAGACCGAGAACTTTCCGTAGAAAGGCACGTACGTGAAGTTGAGGTAGGCACCCATCTGCCACTGCGTAATCGGAATGCCGAGACGCGTATTGCGGCGAACAAAGAAGTTCAAATCCGACTCGTTGAGGGTGTCCGACCACTGGTACCAGAGACCGCTCACGCCGACGGCGAGAACGTTGGTGAACCAGTAGTTCAGCGCCAAGGAGAAGGCAGGATGAGAGACGTATGGGTCATTCATCGTGAACGCGCCCGATGGGGAGAGTTCAAGGCGGTTCAGGCGAAGAGCGTAGATACGCTGAACAGCGTAAACCTCTTCGACAGTCTCCGTCGTTCGTGGAGCCGCCTCTCGACTTACGTCCGTCGTGTCCTCGGCGGTCGCGATGTCACCGATCACATCACCGCTG
>JBLHKB010000597.1:0-4198 GCA_047619315.1 Polyangiales bacterium | reverse complement strand
AGAGATCGACACGATGGTCGGCTTCGTCAGGCCGCAGAATCTGTTCAGGCGCCACGTGCGTCAGGCTTGCGACCATGGATCGCTTTTCGCTCATCGTGCTGCTTCGCGAGGCCCCAAGGTCCTTTGCAAAAGCAAACGAACCCATCTTGAGCGCCTCTTCACCGTCCCACTTTTCAACGACCACAATGTTGTGTGTGGAGATGTCGCGGTGGAAGATCTTGCGGTCGTGAATATAGGAAATGGCGCTTAGGAGTTGCTGCGCGATTCTCACAACGGAGTTGAGATCGAAGGGTCCAAGAAATGCTGAGCGCTGGGCGAGCGTCTGACCTTCCAGATACTCCAGCGCCATGTATGGAAAGCGCTCGTACATCCCCATGTCGTGAATGTCGACGATGTTTGGGTGACGCATCATGCTCAGCATTCGGCCCGAGCGTCGAAAGCGACGCAGCGCCGAATCGCTCTCGGAGCACAAGATCTGAAGCGTCACATTGCGACCCATCAAGAGGTGCTTCGCCGTGTACGTAGCTGTTCCGCCTTCGGCTTCGACGAGCTGACTAATCCGATACCGTCCTTCGACGATTTCACCGGGCTCTAATCGATTTGGTGGGGTCCGCGGCATCTGAGTAACGAGTGTCTCTCAAAGAGCCTCATACACGCAACTCTTGTGGAGAATCCCACTTCTGACCGGCCACGAAGCGGCCACGTTCATTTCGTTCGATTCTTGCCATCGCTACGTCCACATCGTGCGTGAAAAATAGCCGCCCGCGCCGCGTCACCAAGTCCTCAAGGAGGGCTGTCTTCTCTTCGATGAGTCGCTCCGGAAACCGGTCGTACCCCATCGTGATCGCGGTGTGTATCCACGGCATCCCGGGGACGAGGTCCCCTGCAAACACGATGGGCCCGTCTTCGCTGGGTATTTCCGTGAGGAGGAGACCCGGTGTGTGTCCCTCCGATAGGTGAAAGCGATATCCTGGCCCCAGTGTTTGGGAGATCTCACCGACCACGCGCTCGAGTCGCCCGCTTTCTTGAAGCAAAGTGTGCAGTTCCGGGATGAACGACGCCCGGTCTCTCGCGTGCGGCTTGATGGCGCGTTCCCACGCCGTTTCGCCCACCACGTATCGAGCGTTCGGAAACACCAGAGAGAGGGGTTCGCCGTCGGCGTATTTAGAGAGAAGACCGCCGGCATGATCAAAGTGCAGGTGGGACAACACCACCACATCCATATCCTCGGGTTTGAAACCCAGAACCTCCAGGTTCCGCAGCAGCAAGTGATCGCTCTCTTCAACACCGAAGCGCTCCCGGAGCTTGGGCGGGAAGAACGCACCGATCCCAGCCTCGAAGAGCACCCGCCTCTTGCTTGAGACGCCATCTTTGAGCTCCCGCTCTTCGATCAACATGGCCCGGCAAGCCAGCGCGATGCGATTGGCTTCGTCTGGCTTTGCCCAACGCTCCCAGAGGGCGCGTGGCGCGTTGCCAAACATGGCGCCGCCGTCGAGTCGTTGCGTGTTTCCGTCGACGGCCCAGAGCATTCGTTCCATACGAGCACTCTAGCTCGTTCGATATAGATGGGTAGCACCGTCGTTTTTGGAAACATCCCGAGCCAAGGCTTCCGTTATGGTCACAGGAGAAATGCTTTGAAGGCTCAGGCGATGGTGGTGGTGCGCGAGGTCCTCGAAGGCATGCTCGCGCCCGATCTCGCGCAGACGTTGCTCTTCGAGTCCCTCGATACGCTCGTCAAGCCGCCTGATACACCAGAGCAGTGGCTCGTCTTCGCTCAAGGGCCCCTCCACCAACTCGTGGCAGATCGCGTCGGCCTGGTTGAGGCCACAGAAGTGAGCGTACGAGTCCAGACCATTCTCGGCGCGTTGTCTCAAATGCCTCCCCCAACGACACGCTCCGCGGATGAAACGGGCCGCTTTGAACGTCGTGAGGGACCCACACGTGTGCTCGTGCTTGCTCCAACCGCGCGACTTGCCCGGATGCTCAAGGCGGTGCTTGGGCCAACCATCATCACGATGTCCGTCCCGAACCTCACGTCTTTCAAGGACGTGGTCCGCCGGCTCGCTCCATCGATTTTCCTCATCGACCTTACCTCGAAGATGAGCGTCCAGCACGCCAAGGTTAAGCGCGCCCTCAGACAGTTGCCCGAACAAGCTCTCGTCGTGATCTGGGATGAAGGCACTCCAGAAGGCGACGCGCTGGCGACTGCGCTCAGCGGTACTGGCCATCCGGTCGCGTGGGTCGATCGCCGTGAGGGGGTAGAGCCACTCCTGGACCACATTCGCGCGCTATACCTATAAGTGCATGTAATTGCTCGCTTATCATTCTCGGCAGGATCAAACGCGAATACTTTTTCCCCAAACCATGATGCAGTGCCTTGCATCCACACTCATGATCCTTCAGGCTCGGCGCCCCTTCACGATGTAGGCAATTGAGTGGGTTTTCCCCATTCCTAGAGCGTCGTAGGCAAAAGAGGCAGAAGATGGCGAGTGCATGCAAAATCGCGCAGAACAAAAAGCGCATCAAAATGGTAGCAAAGTACGCAGAAAAGCGTGCGAAGCTGAAGGCCATCATCCGCAACACGGAGCTGGATGACGATGTTCGCTACGAAGCGCAGATCGCCCTTCAGAAGCTGCCCCGCAACTCCAACCCGGTTCGCATTCGCAACCGCTGTCAGGTGACAGGTCGTCCTCGCGGTTATTACCGTAAGTTCGCTATGTCCCGCATCGCCATCCGAGACTACGGTCTCAGTGGTCAGATCCCCGGTCTCACTAAGTCGAGCTGGTAGGAGAACAACGATGTCACGCGACAAAATCCGACTCGTTTCGTCCGCTGGTACTGGTTACACGTACTACACGACGAAAAATAAGCGCACCATGCCCGGTAAGCTCTCGCTGATGAAGTTTGACCCACGTGCTCGTAAGCACGTTGAGTTCAACGAAGCGAAGATGCCGAGTCACTCGAAGAAGTAAGACCTCCGATGTCCAATTTTTGCGTAGTTACGGGCAAAGGCCCAATGGTCGGGAACAAAGTTTCCCACTCCAACAGCAAGTCGAAGAAGCGGAGCCTTCCGAATCTTCAGACTCACCGATTCTTCGTTCCGAACGAGAACCGTTGGGTAAAGCTTCGTCTGTCCACCTCTGGTATTCGAACCATCGACAAGCGCGGCATCGACGCTGTGCTTCGAGACCTTCGCGCCAAGGGCGTCAAAGTCTAAGCAGCAGGCCTGCGCGTGGCGCAGACCTGTTTCTTACGAACTCTGCGCACACAAGCTGCACGAGGGCGGATCATGGCCGAGACGATCTTCTCCAAAATCTTGAGTGGCGAGATCCCTTGCCATCGAGTCTACGAAGACGAGCACGTTCTCGCATTCTTGGATATTGGTCCAGTGAGTCGCGGCCACACTTTGGTGATTCCAAAGGAGCCCGCGGCCACCCTCGACGCACTCTCCGACGAGGCGAGCGCGGCCATTGGCCGTGTGCTCCCTCGTTTGTGTCGTGCTGTGAAGGCTGTGAGCGGGTGCGAGGACTACAACGTCCTGCAGAATAACGGAGCACCTGCACATCAGGCTGTCTTCCATGTTCACTTTCACATCATCCCGAAGCCAAATCCCAACGAGGGCCTTGGCGTGAGCTGGCCCTCCGGCAAGCTCGATGATGGCGAAGGATTGGCCGCTTCAATTCGCGCGGAGTTGATATGAGTGAAGAGTCCTGCGAAGGCGAGCACCACGGCGTAGAGCACGCCACGATCGCCCCTGAAGTGCTCGAACGAGCCGCGGCCATCTTCCGCGCCGCGGGTGACCCAGGCCGCCTACGAATCTTGCATTGCTTACTTCACGGCGCCCACTGCGTCAGCGATCTCGCCGCCGAACTCGAAGAAGGCATGTCAACGATCTCGCAGCGCCTCAAGGTGCTTCGAACGGAGCGGTTGGTTGTGCGTCGACGCGAAGGGAAACACATCTTCTACGCGCTCGAAGACGAACATGTGTCCCATTTGGTCTCGTCCGCCCTCGAACACGCCGCCGAGTCGTAGGCGCCCAAGAGATTCGAACGAATCTTGTGAACGGCTTAGGCCTCGGACCCGACCCTGAAGGAGTTCTTGCACCCCAGCTTCGCCAAAGGCATGATCTTGTTGTGAATGAAGGTGACGAGGACCATGACGAAGGTCAACTTCGTGCGACTCCAACCGTTTCCTCTTG
>JBLHKB010000596.1:0-4201 GCA_047619315.1 Polyangiales bacterium | reverse complement strand
CCTCCGGCATCCAACGTGGTCACGTCATCTCCGCATGCCATCATCGCTAGCGCTATTGCCAGCCAACCTACTTGTCCAAATTGAAACTTCATCAAAACCCCCTAAAACTCAGGTCGCGGCCCGCGATCATCGAGGGCGTAAAATTATACTGTCTCGGTATCGCATAGGCCAACTCGTTTGGGAAAACAAAGTCTCGAATAGGTAAAGATAACGGCTAGATGTACGCCAACACGCTTCTTTCCGCACTTGCTAGAGCGCCGATCGCCCCCCCTCACGTCATCCGATACGCGTGCCTGCTCCAAGGGTCGTCGTGGGCACACGACGAGAACAGCGGCGCACCAGTAAATCGAGGGACGTGGCGCGGAACCTCGGCGTATCTGAGGGTGTGTCGCATCGTGATGGGACCGGTGTTTCCAACAGAGTCCCCAAAGACCCCTCAAGGAACGGATCGCCAGAAGAAGAACCGTCCTCGAAGACCTCTCCCATCACAACAACGCTGACCTTCCGGCTGATGGCGCTCGGGGCTCTACTGTTCGTCTCGGCCCACTCCGGAGGTGCGGGCTCTCAAAGATGGCAGCAGAAGCTCGCTCACGATGGCACCAAGTCGAAAGCGAACGACGGCATCGTCCCCTTCGAACCTCACAGTTCTCGTGCTCCTTTTCATGTCTGCCTGGCCCTCAAACGGATGGCAAATCATGCGCCGCCTTGTGAAACTCTGTCGGCTGTTGCCTTCGTCGGTGAGTTGCTGGATGGTGAGAAAGTTATGACCTCGTCCCCGCCTCCTACTCATCGTCGCCCGGCAACTGTTTGGTGCGTGTGCCTAACGTTGGCCCTCGCCGCGTGCTCTCCCGGAGGCGCATCCGTCCGGCGCGACGCTGGGACCGACGGCGCCGCCCCCGACGTCCCTCGGATCGATGCCAACGCTCGGGATATGGGACCCCCGCCACCTCTGCCATGCACCCCAGGCGAGCTCATCTGTGACGGGAGCACCTTCGCCGAGTGCGGCGCTGATGGAAGCTCGCGGCTCAACCCTGAGCTCTGTGCCGAAGTCTGCAATCCGGGAGTCGGCTGCGGCGTGTGCGAGATCGGCGGACGAGCCTGCGACGGGACCGTCAGCCGCATCTGCAACGAGACCGGGGACAACACCTATTTCGGACGTGACTGCTCGGAGCTTGGCTCGACCTGTGGCGGAGATGGCTACTGCACCGATGAGTGCGGCGCAGCCGAAGGAGCCAACAGCTACCTTGGGTGTGAGTACTGGGTCCCGGTCCTTCCGAACGGCGCTGCCAATCTCGATGGCGTCACCGTGGAGGGTCCAGCCGTCTGGCGGTCGCGCTTCGACGTCCGGGTGGTCGTGGCAAATACAGGAGACTCCGCCGCGACGGTCACCCTCACCCAAGACGCTGCGCCGCTGTCCACTCACACCATTGAACCCGGCGAAGCGCAGGACATCGTCATCCCGTGGAACCCTGCAGCGGCCACCGCGAGCAGCTACACCGACTCGCCCGTCCGCATCGTGTCAGACCGCCCCATCACCATGGCGATGTTCAACCCGTTTGAGTACAGCGCCGGCAGTGGCTTCAGCTTTTCAAACGACGCGTCCCTGCTTTTCCCGGCGCACACGTACCAGCGCAGCTTCATCGCGACCTCCTACACGCCGACGGGCGGGCTCCCGGGCTTCGTCAGCATCGTGGCGACGCAGGACACCACAGTGAACGTGCGGCCGACGGCAAGCGTGAACGCAGGCGGCCCAGCCGGTGCGGGAATCGCCGCCGGCTCCATCGCAATGTTCACCATGACGCGCGGTCAACACGTCGCGCTCCAAGGGGGTGATCTCAGCGGCACTCGGGTGGAAGCCTCCGCGCCCGTCGCGGTCTTTTCAGGCACCCAGTGCTCGAACATTCCCGCTGGCTTCACCGCCTGCGACCACATCGAAAGTCAGATGCCGCCCATCGAAACCTGGAGCATCCAGTACGTCGGCGCAGCGATGGGCGAAGTCGACCGGCAGCGCCGAAACCCGGTTCGTATCTTCGCGGCCGTCGATGGCACCACCGTCACAATCAATCCGCCCCCGCCCTCCGGCGGCATCATCACTCTCAACGACGGAGAGTTTCATGAAGTCGTCCTCGAGGATGGCTTCGTCATCGCCGGCGATAGCCCCATCCTCGTGGCGCAGTACATCCCAGGTCAGGACTTCGCAGGCGGTAGCCGCGGCGACCCTGCGATGATGGTACTGCCGCCCACTGCCCAATACCGAACCGACTATCCCTTCGTCGCGCCGACGAGCTACAACGCGGGCACGAACGGTCAGAACTTCGTGCTCCTGATTCGCTCGCCGGGAGAGAACGTCAACCTGGACGGCGCGATGCTGTCCGCGAGCTGGACGCCCGTTGGCGAGTTCGAATGGGCCATCGTTCCCATAAACGGCGGCGCACACAGGCTCACCGCCGAAGCGCCCTTCGGCGCCATCTCCTACGGCCTTGGAACCTATACCTCCTACGCCTACCCGACCGGCCTCGACCTCAACGTCGAGTACATTCCGCCTCCCGTCCTTTTGTAGCCAAGAGCTATCGGACGGATAGATCGGCGGGGACGACGAACCCTTGCAGACTATTCGCCGTTCACTTCGCCCTGGAGTCGGTCCAGCGCTTCTCGTAAGAGCGCCCCCAGGGCGAGGCTTTCCTCACCGCGCGGAGCGTCGCCAAAACCAAAGAGGTGTTGGGCGCCGACGAGCGCCGCATACTCGAGTGTAGCCAGCGCCCTTTGCCGTTCCAGGGACGCCTTCGGGTAAAACTGCGTGAGATACGCGATACGACGCTCGTCCACCTTGGCGACGCGTTTGCGAACGCGTTTGTCGGCCCACGCCCACCGACGAATGGCGCGCTCATGACCCCAGTTCGCCGCGTTGGCCATCTTGTCCAGCACCGCCTTCTTTTGCTCCGCCGCCGCAAGCTCCGTCGCGTCGATAAGCGCGCTTGTGTGCGCCGCTTCCCAGTGGTCGAGAATGGCTTTCCGCAGGCCCTCGGCGTCGCCGAAGTGATGGTAGAAGCCACCTTTGGTTTTGCGCATTTTGCGACAGAGCCGCTCGATGGTGAGAGCCGCCTCTCCCTTTTCTTCAAGGAGATTGAGGGCCTCCTCAAGCCACATCGCGCGGCTGGCTTTTTTGTACGTCACGCGGAAGATGAAAGGTAGAGCATGAGGCCACCAAGGAGAAGACAGAGCGGAGAATAGAGCACCCTGTTGAGGCGAAAGAATGGAGTCTCCAACGTGGCCGGACGTACCCGATGATCCACGTATCCATAGAGTCCGCGCAGCAAGAGAACGCCTGCGCATCCATAGGCAGCCAGCCCAACCCACTCGGCCAATTGCATAGGCATCGGCACCCAGCCGAGAAGCGCGAGGGGAAGACACGCCGCGACGCTCAAGAGGCCGGCCACCACCAAGCAAGCCGCAGGGCTCGGCGTCTCGGCCGATGGCGAAGCGCCGACGACGTGTTCCAAGAGCGATCGAGGATCGGTACCGGGCCAGAGGCCCCCCCGCGCCCAGTAGACGTGCAGTCCTGCGAGGAATCCAAAGACCAGAGAGAGAAAGAGCCCAACGAATACCATACCAAAGGGTATGGTTCATCTCGTCTCGGCGGCAAGGGGAACTTGAGCGACACCTCGCTCACTCCATCCTCGATATCGCCCACGGTCCCGCAGGCGATTGCGAGCCCGAGTGGCCGATGGACCCGTTAGTGACTTCTCCGAGAGCCACCAACGAGGACGAAAAGCCGAGTAATTTCGGGCAGGGCCTGCGGTACGAATCTTGCTCTACCATGCCCCATGCGTGTTCTTCCGATTTTGCTCGTCCTTGCAGGCTGCACCTCCACCGTCGATCTCGACGCATCCTCAGACTCCATCGACGGAAGGGCCGACAGCGCGACCGCAGCGCTTGAAGGCACCCGAGAGGGCCACGGCGTCCTCCGCCTCTTGAACGACGGCGGCGACGCGGAAGAGTCCGCAACGGACTTCGTGTTCCTCGATGACGACGTCGCCCTCGATCGGCGCGCGGCGAGCAACCTCATCGAACACCGCGACGGCCCGGACGGCGTGTTCGGCACCAGCGACGACGACCTCTTCGACACCATCGAAGAAGTCGACGACGTTCCATGGGTCGGCGCCTCCGCATTGGGCAAGCTCGCTGAGTTCGCCTTGCTCAA
>JBLHKB010000595.1:0-4211 GCA_047619315.1 Polyangiales bacterium | reverse complement strand
CTCGTGCCACCGGAGCCGAACCTCGAAGCGCAGCGGCTCGTCGAAGAGGGAGCGCACCTTCTCGATGTTCGATCGCCCGGCGAGTACAGCGGCGGGAACCTGCGTGGCTCTCTCAACATTCCTGTGCAGACGCTCGCGGAGCGGATCGGCGAGCTCGACAAGAGCCGAGGCGTGGTCGTCTATTGCCGCTCGGGAATGCGCAGCCGAAGCGCCGCGTCCATGCTGCGTGCAAAGGGCTTTGAGGTCTACGACCTTGGGCGCATGTCGGCTTGGGGATAGCGTCTTGGAGGCACTAAGAAGCGACGGCGACGCCGCGGACAAGATGATTGGTGAGACCCGGCTTCTTGCCAAGGAGCGAGTGTTCCAACTTCACGATAGTGAAGCCCGCCCTCGCGAGAACGTCTTCCACGTCGAGGTCCAGACGACATCCGCCGGCGATGGGCGAGTAGACGGGGTTGACGCGGCGCTGCCACCGCACGAGTCGAGGTGTGGAGGCGATGCCGTGCTCGAGGAACGCAAAGGGCGCTCCCGGTCGGAGCACGCGTCGCACTTCGCGCAGGGCCTGGACGACGCCTGGAATGGAGCAGAGCGTAAAAGTGCTCAGCGCTCCGTCCATCGAGGCGTCGTCCAGCGCCAGTCTTTCGCCATCGAGTCCCGCGAAACAGACATCGGCGGTGGCGGCGTGGATGCGCTCAGCGGCGAGCCTTCGTCCGACGCGGTCGGGGTCGACGGCGTTTACTCGCGTCACCCCAGCGGGCAACACTGGCAGGTTGAGGCCGGCGCCAAAACCGAGCTCGACGATCTCCCCTTCAAGCCCCATGACCGTCTCGGCGCGGCGTCGTTCGATGGCGGGCTGGTCCAAGAGCCACTCCGTCAAGCGAGGCAAAACATGTTCACGATAGACGCCCATCTCGAGTCCATAGCACTTTGCGCGAGGACAGCGCGGAGGTCGCGGCGCCATGGATAAATCGAGCCCCTCGCGGCTCCTGGTCCCGCTCCTCGCGAGCCTGACCTTGGGTCTCGCGCCCTTTGTTCCGGAGCCTCATCTCGTCGGCAAGATCCGCTGGGTGCTCGGCGGCGCCGAAGGAATGGGCCCCGCCGACTGGGGTGACCTCGCGATGCACGGGGCGCCTTGGGTGTGGTTTTGCGTCACCCTCGTTTCTGTTCTGCGCGCGCGAAGTGCTAAGGAAGCGCCCTCTCAGACACCTTCGTAGAGAGACAGGCTCAGGACCGTCTCCTCAAACAGAACGGAGCCTTCCACCGCTTCGTAGGAGCCGTCGCCTCGGAGATGAGCGCGCACGGAGCGAATCCTCCCGTCTTCGCCGCACCCGACGAAGACCACGCCGTCGCGGAACGGATGCCCCACCACATCGATGAGCCTGCATTCGGCAGAGGGCAGCACGACGGTGTCGATAAAAGCCGGGCCGTCTTCCGCGAGATCGTAGAGCCGATAAGAGCCACCAATATCGATGACTAGACGCTGTCCGACCGTCGAGACTCGCTCGCCCGCCGTCTCGAGCTCGTCGATGGGCGATTGGGAGCCGACTACATAGCGCTGGGCGACGATGGTGCTCGTGCGCGAGCGCCCCACGATCCAGAGATCTCCGTCACGCTCTGGCGCCGCCGTCGCGTCTCTCCAGGTGACGTCGGGGAGCTCCATTCGAATCGCGCCGTCAGAGATGTTTCGAATGGACACGGCGCCGAGGTTTGGCACGTCGCGGTCCCAACCAACGCCAAAGCTTGTCGAATCAACCGAGAAGAGCGAGGCGAAGCCGACGGCTGTGAACGGGAGCGCCGTCGGTATCGACCACTCGATGATGTCCGTGCGCAGGTTGAGCATCTGCAGCTGATCGGGCCCTGCGATCACCATTCTGTCCGGGGAGATCACCAGGGCGCTTGAGGCGAGCTCCGTGATGGAGCCCTCGCCGTCGAGCTTTGCGCAGCGCGTGGTGCTCTCGTCGGTGATGCTGTAACGCGCCACGAAGGTAGGCTCTGCCTCGGACTGAACCACGTAGTAAAGCCACGGCGGCGGACACTCCGCGAACGCGCCGCTGTCGTCCGGCGAGCCGCCTGCATCCAACATCGCGTCGTCCGGCGTCGCGGAGTCTACGAGTCCTGCGTCCCCCGCATCGTCACCGTTTACGTCCTGCTGCACGCCGACGTCCGTGGAAGCGTCGGATTCGTCAACGCTGAAGTCATCCATGCAGGCCGAGAAGCCCAGTAGAGCGAGGGGGACGACAAAGCGAAGAGGCATGTAGTTGCTCCTACTCGTCGTGTGGGCGTGGGTCGAGGGGACCCTGTTCACGACTCTTCCGGGAGCGCCGACGAGAAAACGTGCAGGCTCGTCCATTGCCGTACTCCTACGCGCTGCGTTTCAATGGAACGTTCGCCAAACCAGTCCTCGATGGCGCGCTCAAGGTCTCCGGCGCCGTCGTCGGAGTCATCGTCAAAGCGTCGTTCGGTCGCGGACAGGCGCGCTTCCACCAAACGGTCGAAGGCATGCTCTTCGCAGTGCTCTGGGGTGATCGTTTCCACACACTCGGTTCGTAGTGGAGCGAGCATGGGGTCGGAGGTGGTTGTGTCGTGGAGCTGAGTCAGCGCAACGCGCGCGGCAAGCTCCGGGCGGGCTGAGCGAAGAGCGCGCAATGCCTCGGCGCGTTCGACAACATGCTCTGCATCCATGCATAAAGGTTCGCGCCAAGTGCTCGGAGTGGCGCAACGTGACGCGTTCCAGCTCGTCCTGAACAGCCGGGTGAGCGAGCGTTCGGAGCAAGCGGGCGGCGGCGCGCTGTCGCTGCGCGTCGCCGTCCGGCTTCGCTAGGATTTTGAGGAGAAGAGGGGACCAGCGCAAACGAGTTGCGCTCGGGTTCTGTAGAGACATCAAAGACGCCAGTTGGGTCCGGACGGCGACGCCGGTGCAGAGGACTACGGGATCTAGCGTGAGTCCATCACGCGGCGGGGAGCCACGGCTTCAAGCGTTCGCGATCCTCATCGCTCAAGCGGATGACGGATGCGGATTCACCGTCTTCCACGCGAAGGAGTTCGTCGCCGCCCATCTTCAACCACTTGGCCTCCGAACCGCAGGCCAAGGCGACGACGGCGTTGCGCTGGGGCTTTTCGAACTCGCGTTCTTTGACCGGGTGCTGCCAGCCCATGCGACCCGCGTGGTCGTGCTGCTCTCGCCACGGCTTCTTCTTGTTGTCGATGAGCGCTTCCACGCGACGCTGAAAGATCTTCGTGCTCGTTTTACGCGCGCACCTCTTGCCGAGCTCGGCGTAGTCTTCAGGGCTCATGTCGCGAAGTGCATCTGCCGGGAGCGCACTGGTCGGCACGAGGCTCTTTATTGCATGCAGCTGCAAGTACGCCGTGCTCAGGGCAACGGCCGCGGGGCTCGTCGGCTTGCTGTATTGGGGTTTCGCTTCCGAAGCTGCGACGAGACGTGGCCACCAGGTCGAGTGGAGCGCGGCGAACTCGGCGCCGTCCTTCTTCTCAAACCAGTTCGCCATCGCTTCGTGGAAGTCGCCGTAGACCTTCGCTTCTTCCGGCGGAAGGTGGGACGTGATGGTCTTGCTAAACCCGCCTGCCGCCAGGAGTGCGGGTCCGGGGAACTTCGCGACACTCGCTGCGGCCTCTGCCCAGCTCATCTTTGTTTTTGCCATGGGGCGCATTCTACGCAGATTGGCTCCGCGATCTACTGCTAGCGTCGCTCATGACCTATATCTGCCGTGACGCCCCGGAGCGTATCGTCTGTCTCACGGAGGAGCCGACGGAAATACTCTACGCTTTGGGGGAGCAAGCCCGCATCGTCGGCATCAGCGCCTACACGGAACGACCCCCGGAGGCGAAGCGCGATAAGCCCGTCGTCTCGGCTTTTATCGGTGGGAGCGTCAAGAAGATCAGCGCGCTCAAGCCTGACCTCATCATTGGCTTCTCCGATATCCAGGCGGACCTCGCCCGGGATCTCATCAAAGCAAACCTGCCTGTGATGATCTTCAACCAGCGCTCGATCCAGGAGATCCTTGACGTGATCCTCCAGATCGGCCGCATCGTCGGGCGGGGTGACGCCGCCAAAGTGCTCGTCGAAAAGCACATCGCTCATCTCGAAGAGGTGCGCGCCGAGGCGGCTAAACTTCCACGTCGACCGAAAGTGTACTTCGAGGAATGGGACGAGCCATTGATCAGCGCCATCGAATGGGTCGGCGAGTTGATCG
>JBLHKB010000594.1:0-4217 GCA_047619315.1 Polyangiales bacterium | reverse complement strand
AGCTGACGCCTTACTGCGGCGACGGCGAGGTCCAGGAAGAGTTCGGCGAAGTCTGCGACGACGGGCTCAACCTAGGTGCAGGCCCGAGCGGATGCGCGCCTGGCTGCACCGACGTCGGCGCCCGCTGCGGCGATGGAGTCACGCAGACGGACATCGAGGAAGAGTGCGACGATGGCAACACCGAGAGTGGAGACGGCTGCAGTGACACGTGCCGTCTCGAGCTCATCTAAGCGTCGGCCACACGCTCGGGTGCAGTGCCGAGAGAGCGGCTCCTTCACAACGCGAAAGGTTAGAGCGTCGCTGGATGTTCCCTCTCCAAAATGATCGTTCCTGCGCTCATGAGACACTCACCAAACGAGGGCATCGTTCCCCCGAAGAGCTTCTACGAGCCGACGCATAACGAACCAAGGTGGTAGCGTAGGGCGATGATCACTCCCAATGACCTTGTGAGTATCCGCGAAGCGCTGATGGCGGACGCCGAACGCATTAGCCATGTGGGCAGCTGGGTCTGGAGCGTGCGCGACCATGTTGTGCACTGGTCTGACAACCGATACAGCCTCTTCGGTCACGAACCAAAAGCCTTCCCGCCAACCCTAAACCTCACCACGAACGCAAAGGACGCCATGCCGCGAGGGGGCAAGATGGACCTGAGCGTCCATGAAACGAGCGCCACGTGTGCGACGCTTGTCTTCGCCGACAAATGGTCTGGGGATGAATTCCGAGACACGTGAACGAGCGTTCGACGCGTTCTTCTCCACGAAGTCCGTGGACAACCGAGGCACGGGGCTCGGCCTCTCTATGGCGTGGTGACCCCGCCTCGGCGGAAAAGTCACCCTGCATTCGGAACCTGGGGAGGGCACCGAAGTTCATATCGAGCTTCCACGCGTTGGCCCACCGTCGTCGCGCGCTCGGGCGCGCTCCGGAGGTATCCCAGCGGGGGTCGGTGTACTTCTCGTCGTTGAGGATGACCCCCGGGTGCTCCGCGGCGCCGCGCGCATCCTTATGGACGCGGGGCATACGGTCTTGAGAGCCGCAGACCCGCTTGAGGCGATTCGACTACTCGAGGAGTCGAGCGTTGACCTGGTACTGACGGATGTCTCGATGCCTCACGGGGGTGGACTGCGCGTCGCCGAGGCTCTGCAGACGCTGCAACCTGCGGTCCCGGTCCTTTCATGAGTGGGCAGGCGCGGGCCGTCGAAGAAGTACCCGGGGAGTTATTGGCGAAGCCGTTCTCGCCGGAGCGACTTCTCGAGGCCGTCGGGACGCTGCTCGTAGACGCCTCGGATGGGCAGCATCGTTCCCACGAAGAGCCGTCGACGCAACAGGAGTTTCTCAGGGGCGGATACTCAGCAACATCGATTCGGTATCAGTCCACCACATCACTCTGCTCGAGGGTCGCCTCCGCGAAGGGTGCCCCTTTAAGTTCGCGGCCATTGAACCAGTTGCAGAACAAGTCCCCATCCGGGGCCCGATTTCGGACGGTCATTCGTGGGCCCCCTGATTTCAGAATCACCACATCACCAGGCTTCAGGTTGTCACTCATCTTGGTTCCTTTCGCCCACCCTAGCGCGATCCAGCGCTGGAACGTGAGCCCTGGTCTAAACCCTGGTGGAAGTCGCCGTCGACTCAGACTTCCACTGGTCTTGCGAATTCCCTTCTCGTCGAATCCGGAGGCTTTTCCCGCAGTAACGGTAGGCCGAGTCGTCGGTAGAAATGTCGATTGCTGGGACTTTTCGGAGCGGGCAAACGGACTCGAACCGTCGACATCCACGTTGGGAACGTGGCGCTCTACCAACTGAGCTATGCCCGCCTGAGCCAACGATGTAGCGCTGAGGGCCCCACATCGTCAATAGCTGTGTCCATTCAGGGCCAAGTGCTCAGCATAAGTCACGCCCGGGGATCGAATTCAAAGCCTCCGCACAACATCGCCAGGCACCAGGGGCCCCACGGCCCGGCGTACTTTCGCCATTCGCTGATGCAACTCCTTCGCCACCTCCGCGGCTCCCGTCGGCCAGCGCGCACGCGCGCGTCGAAGCCAGCGGCCTGCCCGCTCCACTTCACGCCGCGCATCCCCGGGCGGGAGGAGGCGCCACAAACGGCGCAGTGTTCGAATCCGAGCATCGTGAGGAAATCGCATCTGGGACCAATCGTGACATTCAACATGTGCACCGCGGCGACCGCCATCGACGGCCACCCACGCGCGGGCGCCCAACCGCTCACCGCATTGGTGGCAAGCAAGAGCGATGGGCGGGGGCAGGGGTGCAACCACCCTTGTTCGCTACGCGGAGCCTGTGACGTCGAAATGGCCCTACGTTCCACGGCCTTCGATGGCGGCTCCCCGGAGCGCCCAACTACCTGGCGATGGCATGTCAGCACGCTGGCTTCAGGGGTGCCTCAGGGTTTGGGGACGCGGACGCGGCTGATCATCAACGCACCGCTGAGCGCGTATGCGAAGACCGCCGGATGCAGCACGAGCGGTCCCACCTGCCATGCCGTCAGATGGTCTGGTGCATCGCCCATCCCAAAGAGTGCAGCCATAAACGCCACAACCAAAAGGCTCGTGGGGATCGGCGTGCCTTCGTAGTGGCTCACCTTGCCGCTTTCCGAGCGCATGGAATCGGCCATAACGTTGTATCGAGCCAAACGTGCCACACCACAGCACACGAAGAAGACAAGGATGACGCAATCCCAGCCCCCTCGAAGTCCGAGGGCATATGCCAAACAGGCTGGCGCAACGCCAAAAGAGATGACGTCGGAGAGTGAATCGAGGTCTCCGCCGAACGGCGAAGCCCGGCGCGATCGGGCGACCCAGCCATCGGCGAGGTCACAGATAAGCGCGAAGATGAGGAGCAGAAAAGCGTACCAAATCGCAAAACGGCCGCCTTCAAGGGCGTAGCGAAATCCGAGAAGGATCGCACCGATGCCGCAGGCGGTATTTCCGAGGGTAATCGCGTCAGCCAGCCCAAGCTCCCGAAGGCGGGGGCCTTCGGCGACGCTTTTAACCTTCTTTGTCTTTGACGGTTTCTGCGAGGGCGTTTCGCTCTCTACGCTCTCCGCCTGGGCTTCCGCTTCCATTCTGGACGGACCCTAGCACTCGTTTCTCCCGGCGTCTGGCGTTCATTTTGCGCCTCTTTTTGGTCCACCAGCAGGGACTGCGGGCGTGGTACCCCTGCGCCATGCGCCGCACGAAAATCGTCTGCACCCTTGGCCCCGCTTGTACGACCCCGGAAGGCATCGACGAACTCATCGAAGCTGGGATGGATTGTGCTCGCCTCAACTTCTCCCATGGAGACCATGATCAGCACGGAAAAAACGCCGCCCTCGTCCGTGCTGCCGCGCAAAAAGCCGGTCGTCCTATCGCGATCTTGGCGGACCTCTGCGGCCCCAAAATGCGCGTGGGCAAATTCCCCAACGGCCCAGTCACCCTCGTCGATGGAACACGCTTCACGTTCACGGTGGACGATGTGCCCGGTGACGAAAAGCGCTGCAGCGTTTCGTACAAAGCCCTCGCCCGCGATGTAAAAATCGGTGACGAGATCCTCCTCGATGACGGCCTCTTGCGAACGCGCGTCGAAGCTGTCGAAGGGAACGATGTTCACACCATCGTGATCAACGGCGGCCCGCTCTCCGACCGCAAAGGCCTCAACATGCCTGGCACCGGTCTATCGACGCCGGCGCTCACCGCGAAAGATAAGAGGGACCTCGCTTTCGCCGTCGGCACCCTCAAGGCTGACTTCCTCGCCCTCTCTTTCGTCCGCACCGCCGCCGACGTCAAAGAGGCTCAGGACCTCGCCCAAGGCACGCCGGTCATCGCCAAGATCGAAAAGCCTGAAGCCGTCGAGAACCTTAGTGAGATCCTCGACATGGCCGACGGCGCGATGGTAGCCCGCGGTGACCTGGGCGTGGAGATGGGCTCAGAGAAGGTCCCGATGATTCAAAAGCGAATCATTCGAGAAACCAATGAGCGGGGCAAGATCGTCATCACCGCGACTCAAATGCTCGACTCGATGATTCGAAACCCGCGCCCCACCCGCGCCGAAGCCGCCGATGTCGCCAACGCCGTTATGGACGGTACGGACGCCGTGATGCTAAGCGGTGAAACCGCCGCCGGCAAATACCCCAAAGAAGCCGTCGAGATGATGGCCGCCATCATCCGCGAGGTGGAAATCGAGTGGGTGGAAACACTCTCCCGCGAAGTCCGCGACCGCAAAGTCATC
>JBLHKB010000593.1:0-4252 GCA_047619315.1 Polyangiales bacterium | reverse complement strand
GCCTCGACGCGTTGCTCGACAGCGTTTGGGATGAAGCGGCCATCGACGCCGAGATATTGCGCATGCGTGATCTCGTACGGCCCTTCGCCGAAGGTGATGTCCTCGTGCGGATGACACGCTCGACGGACGGACTGCGTAGCGCCGTGGTGAACCGTCGAGCGTCCATTGAAGCCGAACGACGGGACGCGGATCCCGATGTGGGCGACGCCGAGCCTGCGCTCGCGTGCTTCGTCCCCCGGGGCACCGCGATGGGGACCTTTGACACGACGTGGGGCACCCTCGACGGGATGAACTTCTCGAGCCCTGCGACGCTTGAGCTGGTCATCGATGGTGAGCCGCTCATGTTCGACAGCTACGGCGCCGCCGCTGGCGTTGGTGATCAAGGCCCCACACTGATCCTTTTGGGCGTCCAACCGGGAGGTCGCACCTGGGTGGTGAGCTTGAGCCCCCCAAGGACGTTCTTCACGCCCGGCACCATCAACCTGGATGTGATCGGCGTCACTGGATTCGTCGGCACCCTCGAAGCCGGCGGGTTCGAGCTCGCTGGGTTCCTCGGTGGAGAGATCACTTTCAGTGAAGCGGATACGAACGCTGGTGATCCGGTAGTCGGCACACTGAGTGGATCGCTCTTCGCCGGGTTCTGACGGTTGATGCTGAAGCGCTTGGTCGGACTCTTCTTCCATGAACCGGGCACGCGCGGCTCCGTTGGTTTCCAGGTGGTATAGTCCGTCGTGATGCTGAGCAAGCTCTACTCAGTCTTCCGTCGCCGGCCCCCAAAGCGCACGCTCATCTCTGAGCTCGGCATCGGCGAGTTTCGGTGCATCGAAGGAGACGCCATCGCGATCGGTGCGCCGCTCACGGCTCCGTTCTCGGGGACGAAGTGCGCGACGCTGTCGGTGCTTCATCGGCACCCGTTGAGAGTGTGTACATCTCCGTTCCGGTGCGCGCGGGGCGGGCAGAGGAGATCTTGGAGGTCGCGCCGAAGGAACAAGCCGCAGTGGTTCATGCCTACCTGACCACCGACGGGAAATCAGACGCGCTGGCGTTTCTCAAAGCTTGTTCGCAGAGCAAGCAACGAGACGCACTCTTTGAGTCGTTGGGCGAGTCTCCTCCGGCCTGGTCCAACAAGCCCCTCTCCATGGACGAGGTGACTCGGCAGAGCATTGAGCAAGCGGCGGTGAAGGGCTCGGGAACGGCAGCCCTGAAGAAGGCTTTCTTTCACCCGTCTACCCTCGGCTCTCTTCTGATGACGAACCGGGAGCTGCCGTCCAAGTTAGCGTTCGCCCTGGCTCAGCGGGCCGTCGATCTTATCCCGAATCCCCGCGTCGTGTGGGCCGAGCAAGACGTGGCGACGGCCACCGCCGTCCATGTTGTTCGGTCTGCGCTTTCACTCGCGCCGAGTGACGCCGCGCGAGAGACGTACCAGCGACGTTTGGCCAAACGACTTGCCAAGAAGGCGCAGAAGACGCGCTCGCACTTCATACGCGAGCTCACGTACGCGATGCTCGACGAGCTGCCGGATGAGAGCTTTCCCGAAGCTTGGGCTACTGCGTCATCGCCGTCGGAGGGCCGACCCAGAGCCGTGTGTCGAAGAGTAGGGCGCCCTCGAACGTCATCGGCTCTCCCGAAGGCAACTCGACGACGACGCGATAGCGATCCACGGAGCCGCGGAGTTGATCGGCGGCGAAGATGCTCACGTCAGAAACGCTGCGGCAGAGCATCTCATCCAGCGTTGCGCTCTCTTCGCTGAACGCGTCTCCTAAGCGCTCACGCGCGGACTCGGAGAGGGCAGGCAGGCAGCTCGTCGATTCATCGAAGGCGAAGCCGATGAGGTCCTCAAGCGCCGGGTCGACTCGGCCCAGCAAGTCCGTGTCTGTGACGCGGTTGGTTCTGTCGGTGCTTCCTGTCCACCGCAGCTCATCGTCGATGGACACGGCCCAGCCGCCGGCTCGAAAGCGGGGTTGGCTGACGTTGTAGCGAACAGCGGTGGCGAGGAGACGCAGAGGCGCGCCTGGCGGGGCGTGTCCTTCGAGGGCCGCCGGCGCCGCGCGCAGGTCAAACTCCTCGTAGCCTCCGAGGAAGCGATCCGGGACCCGCTCACCGCGAAGCCCGAGAACCGCGGCCTCGCCGATGGAGTTCACGAACTCAGCGCTTCGCCCTTCACGCGCGTCCGGGAGCACCGCGATGATGACCATAATAAGGACCGCCCCGGCAAAACCCGCCGCCGTTGCACGGTAGATCCAGCGGGGCGCTTTCCACCCGGCAAGGAGCGCGGTCGTGTTGGCAATTCCAAGGGCGCCGCCGAACGTTGCGGCGAATACGAAGCTCCAAGGGTTGTGGACCTTCGTGAAAAGCTCAGGTTGATCGAAGGTGTTCCAGAGCATTATCGCGTAGAGCCCCAGGAAAGGAAGTGGCACCAGGAGGTAGACGATCCACGACGTTCGGAAGCGCTTCTTCGCTGCTCTTTCGCGGTCTTTGCCGATGCGGCGTAGCGCCTGAAGCCAGCCCACGAGCATGAGGAGAGCGAAGCCAAAATAGAAAGCGTGTTTGGTGTCAAAGCGCCTGCGATCGATCTCCTGGAGCGCGCTGCCGTAGATGCTCTCCTCCCATTCACCGTGGGTCCCGAGAGGCACCGCAAAGGAGAGCAAGAGCAGCGTCCATCCGGCGAGGGCTGCGATGCTGATGCCACGGGAGCGTGGCCTTGCGTGCATCGCCATCTCAAAGCCCGCCGCGACGATCCACATCAGGGCGATAAGCGTGAACGCGGGGCGTTCAGCAAGGACGGGATCGGGCAGGAGCCACAGGGTCTCCTCGGCGTGGAGGAGCAGAAACCCTAGGAACAGTGCGCTCACTCCGGAGACCGCCAAGAGTCCTCGTCGAGCCAGCGGAGGCATCGGCGCAAACGTGGCGACGAGAAGCGCGACGCCCACGAAGGGCATCAGCGCCCAGCCGGGGTGCTTCATGGCGTCGGCCATTTCGAGCACGTAGAGCTCGGAGCCCTCGACCTGCCAAGGAACGAAGAACGTCGCGAGGAGGGGAACTCCCAGCACCAGCGCCCAGAAGCGATGCGAGAGGGCCCGCTCGCGCCCTTCGTCGCTCATCGAGAGCGGCGCCGACTCCGGAAGAGGAGCGCAGCGCCAAGCAGGAGGAGGGAGAGCGGTGGCAAATCGCGTGAGCCGATTCGGCAGCCGCATCCGCCAGCGTCGATGGACTCGGCGACGCGCGTCGCGGCGGCTTCGGCTTCGATGACCTCTGGAGGAGCGGAGTTCATCGGCGCAGGAGCTACGGGAGTCGCGGCGATGTTCAGCTCGGGAATGCCCGCGGGCACGGCGCTGGTCAGCTGCATCGCGCCACGGGGAGCGTAGGCGAGGTCACGTGCGGGTTCTGGGCGGCCCGTTCGGTTCGCCGCGATGTCGCCAATTCCGCTTGGCGGTCCACCCCAGCGGCCACGCACAGGTTCGTCGCAGGCGATGGGGCCCGTCCATTCGTGACGGATGGCGTAGCGCCCCTGAAAGTTGTTCACGCCGCTGCTCACGGAGCCCGTTTCAAGTTCGCCGCCTGCGGCGATATGTTCGCGGCCTCCGGCGATGGCGCTGGCCTGTCGAAAGACGAGGTCTTCGTCGAGGGTGTCGCGGCTGTAGCGTGTGTGAAGCCGTGTGATCACGAAGCTGTTGAGAGGGCCTCCGCCAAAGCGTCCTCGTCCCCGGCCGCCTCCCTGGAGACGTGGGATCGTGTCTGCACCGAGCGTCATCAGATCCGCCGCCGAGAGGACTGGGCCCGGGCAAGGATCGCAATTGCTGGCCTGCCACGAATACTCCGTGATAACGGAGCGGGGGTTGCGGCGCATCGTCTCGTCGAAGAGCGCAGCGTAGAACTCACCGAAGCGCGTTCGCACGTCGTTGGACACGTCGAGGTTCGTCGGGATGGTGACGTTCTCGTAGTTGGCGAGCTCAAAGCGCTGGTTGTCCGCCAAGATGTGAACGATGAGGTCCTGCATGCCGGAGGAGTTCAGGAGTCCTAAGCGCACGGGCAAGCTGAAGGTCGGGGTGTCGTAGTGAAAGCGCAGCGGCGAGAGCGTGACGCGTCCGTTCTCAAAACGAACCTTGGTGACGTCCACTTTTGCGACGAAGAACTTCATGCCGCTTTCCACGTAGGGGCGCAGAACTTCGGCGGCGCCGTCGGGGATGCTGTAGCCGTTGGCTCGTAGCCAGGTGTCGAGACCGTTTGCTTCTTGAGCGCTCAAGATCACGAT
>JBLHKB010000592.1:0-4259 GCA_047619315.1 Polyangiales bacterium | reverse complement strand
AGCATCGAGCTCCATGCGGGTGAACTTCTCGTCATGCTCGGCGCTTCGGGCAGTGGGAAGAGCACACTCCTCAACATCATCGGTGGCCTCGATACGCCGACGAGCGGGAGCGTCTTCTATCGCGACCTCGACCTAAGCGCCGCGAAGGATTCGCAACTCACACAGTATCGCCGGCAGCACGTGGGCTTCGTGTTTCAATTCTACAATCTCATTCCTAGTCTCACAGCGGAGGAGAACGTAGCGCTCGTGACGGAGATCGCTGACAACCCCATGCATCCGATGGAGGCCCTCGAGATGGTCGACCTCGCCGACCGGGCAGACCACTTTCCGAGTCAGCTCTCGGGCGGCCAGCAGCAGCGCGTGGCCATCGCCCGCGCCATCGCGAAACGACCGGACGTTCTGCTCTGTGATGAGCCCACCGGCGCCCTCGACTTCACCACCGGCGTTCGCGTGCTTGAAGTCATCCAACGCATCAACCGTGAGTTTGGCACCACGACGGCGATCATCACCCACAACGCCTCGGTGGGCGATATGGCGAACCGCGTCGTCACGCTTAGTGATGGGTCCGTGAGCCAGGTGACGACGAACGCGGAGCCCTCCGACCCCTCGGCGCTGTCCTGGTAGCCGAATGAGCGTCCTCAATGCAAAGCTTGGACGCGACCTACGACGCCTCGGCGGACAACTTCTAACCATCGCCCTCGTCGTCGCCAGCGGCGTCGCGGCGTTCGTGACGATGCGGAGCGCCCACCAGTCCCTCGTCAACAGCCAGAGCGATTTCTACGAGTCCTCGGAATTCGCGGACCTCTTTGTTCAGTTATCGCGGGCCCCAGAATCGCTCCGCGAACGCATTCGCGATCTCGAGGGTGTGGCGTCCGTCGAGACGCGCATCGTCGAGCGCGGTTCGATGCCCATGGAAGGCATGACAGAGCCTGCGTCCATGACCCTCGTGTCGCTGCCCGAGCGCCACAACCGGCTCTTCCTTCGCGAAGGAAGACTCCCCTCCGAGGGCCGACGCGATGAGGCCGTCATCAGTGATGCCTTCGCCGAAGCCCACCACCTCTCGCTCGGTGACGCGCTGTCCTTGCTGGTGGGCGGCGTGAGGCAGAGCGTCCGCGTCGTCGGAGTCGGTCTCTCGCCCGAACACATCATCGACATGGAACCCGGCGCGATGACCATCGACGCGCGCAAGACCGGCGTCCTCTACATGCACCGAGCCCAGTTGGCGGCCACCCTCGACCTCGACGGCGCGTTTAACAACGTCACGATCCGGCTGCTCCACGGCGCCGTCGAAGCGGACATCATCGACCGCCTCGAGCTCTTGCTGCGCCCCTACGGTGGGCTCGGTGTGGTGACGCGTGAGCGCCAAGTGTCGAACTATATGCTCAACCAGGAGCTCGCGGGGATCGGCGCCATGGTCACCACGGTGCCGCCGCTCTTCTTGCTCATCGCGGCGTTCTTGCTTCACGTCGTCCTCTCGCGCTTGATTCAGCTACAGCGTCCACAGATCGCGACGCTCAAAGCCCTCGGCTATGGCCAGCTTCAAATCGGCGTGCACTTCTTGTGGCTCGCCCTTGTGATCGTGCTGGTCGGTGCCGTGGTGGGCGTCCTTCTGGGCGCGTGGATGACCGGCGGTATGGTCGAACTCTATGGCGAGTACTTCCGCTTTCCGGAGCTCCGCACGGCCATCGATCCTGCCACCACCATCGTGGCCATCAGCGTGAGCGCCATCGCTGCGCTCGTGGGCACCTTCACGAGCATTCGCTCGGTTCTTGTTCTTCCCCCCGCGGAAGCGATGCGGCCCGCGGCACCGTCGAAATACGGAAAAGGCTACCTGAGTCGGCTGCCCTTTCTTGGACCCGCCGCCCGCATGGTGTTTCGCGAAGTCGAGAGGCGTCCGCTGCGCCTTCTTCTGAGCGCCCTGGCGATCTCGGTGTCCGTCGCCCTCATCGTCGTGGGCCAGTTTTTCGCCGACGCCATGTCGTACCTCGGGGACACCTATATGCACGAGTCGCAGCGCTGGGACATGCAAGTCAGCTTCTCCCGGCCGCGACCCGCGAACTCCCTTCGTACTTTTGAGTCGCTTCCAGGCGTGCACTACGTGGAGGGTCTGCGGCGCGTGCCGGTCAACGTTCGGCACGAGCACGTCACCCGTACCATCGCGCTGACGCTCTACCCGGACGACGGTGAGCTCGAGGTGGTCCTCGATGGTGACGGCGCGCGAACGCCGATTCCAGAACGAGGCGCGATGGTCACGGCGCTGCTCGCGGAGCGGCTCGGTTTGGCCGTGGGCGACAACTTGGAGATCGAGATTCTCCAGGGCGCGCGGCCGACCATCCAAGTGCCCGTCGTTGCGCTCTCCACGGAGCTCTTTGGCATGAACGTCCACATGAGTTCGTCGGACTATCACCGCATCGCCGGCGAAGAGCCGAGCATCACGAGCGTGCTCCTCGACATCGACCCACAGCGTAGCGACGAGCTCGATCGGCGCATCATGGATCTGCCCGATGTCGTCGGCGTTTCTCACATGGAACGTGTCCTTCAGCAGTTCAAAGAACAGAGCGCCGCGAATATTTCCGTCATGTCCCTCGTGATGGCGCTCTTCGCGTGCATCATCTGCATCGGCGTTGTCTACAATAACGCCCGCGTCGCGCTGAGCATGCGCTCACGGGACCTGGCGAGCCTGCGTGTGCTTGGATTTACTCGCGCTGAGGTCGCAGGGATTCTGGTCGGAGAGCTCTCGCTGCAGGTGCTCCTCGCGGTCCCTCTTGGGCTCTTTCTCGGAAACGCCATGGCCTATGGAATGGCCAACGGTGCCGCAGACCCGGAGTTCTACCGGCTCCCGGTGGTCATCTCCACACGGACCTACCTCGTGGCCATTCTACTCACGTTCGCCAGCTCGCTCTTTAGTGCGTGGCTCGTGCGCCAAAAACTCTACGCCCTCGATTTGATCGGCGTCCTCAAAACCCGTGATCAATGAAGAGCGAAGGAACGAGTAGCATGAGTGTAGCGAAGCAGACTTCAGGGACGAGCGGCTCAAAAACCCGCCGTTCAAAGAAACAGTCGAAGATCGTCAAACGCATCATCGCCGTCGCCGTCGGCATCGGTGTTGTCGTAATGATCGCGTTGGCCTCGATGCCCAAACCCATGATGGTCAACGTCGCCGAAGTGGTCAGCGCGCCTCTCACGGTGACCATCGACGAGAACGGCACGACGCGGGTCAAAGACCGCTTTGTCGTCTCGGTCCCCATCGCGGGTGATCTCGGCCGACTGGAACTTCGCCCCGGCGACCGCGTGGCGGAGGGAGACGTACTTCTGCGCATCGCGCCCCTAACGCCGCAGCTGATGGACGCGCAGTCCCACGCTCAGGCCGAAGCCCAGGTGGCCGCGGCGGCGGCGGCGCAGCGCCAAGCTCGCTCGTCCGTCTCACGGGCAGAGGCGGCGCGGGATCTCGGGCACCAAAACTACGATCGGACCGCGGGGCTCGCCAATACGGGGGCCGCGAGCGCGCAGCTCGTGGACCAGGCGCGTTTTGAGAGGCGCGCACGGGATGAAGAGTACACAAGCGCGACTCTCGGCGTTCGCGTCGCCGACTCTCAGCTGCGGATGGCGCAGGCGGCCCTCGGGCGATACACAACGCGGGGCAATGAAGAGGCCCTGAACGTTCCATCACCTATCGACGGACAGGTCTTGCGCGTTCTGCATGATCAACAGGGCGTCGTGCAGCCGGGAACACCCATCATCGAGATTGGCGACCCGAGTCACCTCGAGATCACCATCGATGTGCTGACCGCGGACGCCGTCGCCATCGAAACCGGCGCACCCGTCACCCTCGATCGTTGGGGCGGCGACGAGCCCCTTGTCGGTCATGTGCAGCGCATCGAGCCCTCCGCCTTCACGCGCGTGTCGTCCCTCGGCGTCGAGGAGCAGCGCGTCAACGTGGTCGTCGACATCGATACGGAACAGTCCGTCTGGGCGGCCCTCGGCGATGGCTATCGCGTCGAGGCGCGCATTCAAACGTGGCACGCCGAGGACGTGCTGCAGGTTCCATCCAGCGCTCTCTTTCGCACCGACGCAGGATGGGCGCTCTACCGAGTCAACGGCGAGAGCGCTGAGCGAGTCGACGTACTCGTAGGGCATCGGGCAGGCCTCACGGTCCAGGTTCTCGAGGGTATCAGCGCCGGCGAGAGCGTCATCGTTCACCCCAGCGAAAGCCTCGCTGACGGGGCCGCCATCACCGCCCGCGAGTGACGTCTGGCGAA
>JBLHKB010000591.1:0-4296 GCA_047619315.1 Polyangiales bacterium | reverse complement strand
CAGCACTACATCCAGCACTGCGCGACGAACATTCACATCGTCATCGGAAAGAGCCGACCCGAGAGCCGTATTTCCTTCTGGATGATTCAAACGGCCAAGAGCACGCACCGCTGACTCACGAACCACGGATTCCGTGTCGCCCATCGCGGCATCGCGAAGGACCGTCAGACCATTTGGGTCCAAGAACTCGCCGATGGCCATTGCTGCACGAGCGCGCCGCGTTGGATCCGCATCGCTCTCGAGAACCGTGCGCATGCTGTTCATGACTGCACCGATCGCGAAGACGCGGCGGCGAAGCCACCAAGCGGAGATGCGCCGTACTTCCGCATCGCCATTCTCGAGAAGGTTTCGCTGAAGAGGTGCAACACATGAGTGGCATTCGACGCGCTCGCCGTACTCGAGCGCAGCGATGATGGAGTTTGTGGAGCCTGACTCGATGACTCGCATCAGTTCGACTTGGGAAGGAGCCTGAGTTCCAGGGCTCGCCTCACCTCGTTCGCGGTTATGGGGATCGAACGCTTCCTGCGCCGAGACCGTAGAGGTGATAGCGAGGCCCGCAATAAGGACCCATGCTGCATGTGAGAAACTCCGTGGATTTTTCATCGTATTCCTCATCTTAGTATTCCGTCTCGCCCCAGGACATTGCGCCTGCGACGTTTCTACGACTCCAGAACTGCCCACCGAGGTCAGCCATCTGAATCAGCATCATGCGGTCTTCACGGCTAAGCGTGACGCCCACATCTTCTGGGTGAGATGGTGTATCCCAAGACCAGTCGGTGGCATCTTCTCGTGCGTTGATGTTCAACGCTTCGATGAGACGCGAGGTTCGAGCGGTGCCGGGACGTACCCACTCTGGCGGCACGTTTCCGGTTGCCACAGAGTCGCCCATCATGCTCGAAGGGTAGAGCAGTGTGAGGTATGACGCGGGGTACGTAACAACCTCTTCCTCGTAGTACGCCTCGATGGGCGCATCTGAGAGAAGAAGGTACGGAATGTTGTAGACGAGCTCTTCGCCCTCCATCGTGGTGACCGTGACCATGTAGGTCTGGCCCGCGAAGGGGTCGTTCTCGCCGCCATCGTGGCACTGGACGCAGTTGTCATTGAAGACGTCCTGGACGTTGCGGCCGCTGGTGGCGTCGATCCATGGAAGCTCCTGGCGGTCTGGAATCGCGATGTTGAAGTCCTGCGCTCCGACCTGCTGCGCCAACGTCGTCGCACCCATGCGTGGAAGAACCTGGTCGGTTCGCTGCTCATGACAGCCACCGCAAGTTCGGTCCTCACCGGGCATGCCCTGAATCCAGAGCATCTGGTTACGAATCGCCATCCCGTACTCATCGAGAGCCTGGAGGTGATAAGGCAGACGTCCCGGCAGCTCAGCGAGCCAAGAGCCATCCGCATGGACGGTGGCTTCACCAAGAATGGCGGCGCCTTCGTGCATGGTCAGCCCGAACTCACGAACGGGACCAATCTCCGAGGAGAAGCCCTCGATGATTCGAACGCGGTCCGTGTGGTCGAGCGCTTCATCGAGGCTCATGCCGTTCAGACGTCCGCCGCGAACGCTCTCGTCGAGGCCCGTAATGGTGACGTCGACGGACCCAAAGGTCGTGGGCAAGGTCTCGTCCGGTGCCGGCGCAAGGATTCCGGGGAAGACAGGAGGCACAGTGCGAGCCGTGACGGGAATCGCGTAGCCGTCCCAGAAGTCCGGGTCATCGTACACAAGGGTGCGCGTGCGACCTTCGGGTTCGAAGAGATACACACCGAAGTTCGGTGCCGTGTCGGCGAGTTCGTTTCGGGCGTTCACGTCGCCGTCGGACCAGCCAACGAGGTAGCGACCATCCGCCATCGGGAACGGACGTCGGTAGCGACCCACGCCGCTCGCGGGGCTCTCTTCACCGGTGGGAACGCCCGGCGTAAGAATATCGAAGCGAGCGTTCTGCTCGTCGAGGACGATATCCGTGGTGCCGTTGTCCGCGCGGGAATCCATGTAGACAAGAGCGCCTGCCTGAATGGTGCCTCGGCGACTCGTCGTCACACCTACGAACTGTCCTTCGGAGATCTCCGCGAACTGAACAAGGCTGTTGCCGGGCTTTCCGCCCGTGCCGCCGAGACCGACCATCTGGGTGCAGTCAGGGTTCATCGCCATGAGCTTCACGTCATTGACGGGGCCAAGGTGCTCCCAACGCGAGAAACCGATTCGACCATCCGACATGAGGAAGGGGTCGGCCGTGTGCGAGAGGTTCTGGGCGCAAAGACGACGGTCGGCGTCGCCCGCGTCGATGGAGATGGTCGCAATCTGCGTCACGACACGGGAGTGGTTGTACTCGTCCGCGCGTGTGCCCATCGCCGTGTATGGCTGGTTGGTCACAAACCCAATGCGGTCACCAGGAACAAAGAGCGGCTTGACGTCGTGGTAGTCACCAAAGGTGAGCTGCCGAACATCTCCGGTGCCGTCTACGTTGGCTAAGTAGAGGTGATAGTGACTCTCCCCTTGATGGCGCATCGAGAACGCGACCTGGAGGCCGTCGAAGCTGAGGTCGATGCCGTTGACATCCACTCCGTCGAACCGCTCCGTCAAGTTGGTGAGTTCACCATCCGGCGTTGGAGGCGAAAGCACGAAGACGCCGCCGCCTGGGACGTAGCGGAGGTAGTCGATAGTCTGCATCGCACCCCCTGTGACGACGTGCTCGCCGGCGTCATTGATAAACGCGCGTTTGACGAACACAAGAGATTCAACGCCCGGTAGGACGCTCTCCCCAGGGTCTCCGCCGGAACATGCGGGCGCCGCGATAATCGCGGGTAGCAGCAGTAGAAATAAACGTCTCACCATTCGAAATGCCTCCTTGGCAACTTAGGTAGTGCACGAAACGTTCCTACTAAAAAGCCCTTCATATTCCCAGATCGAGCCTGTCGCCTTTGGGGGCACGCACCCCCACACTGGTCTTCGGCGGGCGGATCAGCCCAGGTCCGAACGAAACAAAAGTGATGCTGCGGCATAGAGACTGAACAATTGTCGTCTTCTGGGGTTGGGTGCTATGCGGACCCCGGCTGTTCTTCTGCTCGATTGGCGCGCGTACATCTCATGACTCTGACCCGTCGAATTTCGTCCCTGGCCTTGCTCGCAATCGCGGCTTGGGCCGCCCTGCCCTCCCTCGCCCATGCGGACGTATTAGGCGATCTCGCGGGTCAACTCGACTCGGCTCTGGCAGGTGATTCCTACGCCCTTGCGCTGGGCGTCGTTTTCCTCGCTGGCCTCGCCACGGCGCTGACGCCCTGCGTCTACCCCATGATCACGATCACCGTGAGCATCTTCGGCGCCCGCCAAGCCAAAAGCAAACTGGAGGGCGCGATGCTCTCCCTAGCTTTCGTTCTCGGAATAAGCGCGTTCTTTACGCCGATGGGTGTGATCAGCGCAATGACGGGCGCTGGGATGGGCACGCTCAACTCCAACCCTTGGGTCAGCGGAGCGCTTGCGATTCTCTTCCTGGCGATGGCGCTGAGCATGTTTGGCATGTGGGACATGAACTTGCCGCCGGCGCTGCAGAACAAGCTCGCCAAGGTCGGCGGCTCTGGGTACCGAGGCGCCTTCGGCGTTGGCTTCGTCAACGGGCTTATCGCGGCACCGTGTACGGGCCCTGTCCTCGCGGTGCTTCTTGGTTTCGTCAGCTCGTCGCGAAGCGTCGTCTTCGGCGGTACCGCGCTCTTCGTCTACTCGCTCGGCCTCGGCTTCCTCTTCTTCCTCGTGGGCACCTTCGCCGTGAGCCTTCCGAAGAGCGGCAAATGGCTCGACCACGTCAAGAGCGTTTTCGGCATCGTGATGGTCGTACTCGCCGTCTACTACATCAAGAGCTTCATCCCACGCCCTGCTGTTCGTGCAGATGTCTGGTGGATGGGAGGTCTTGGACTCCTCGTTGTTGGGCTCGCCCTCGGCGCTATTCAGCTCTCCTTCAAAGGCACTTCGACGGTGGAGAAGGCGCGCAAGGGCTTCGGTGTGTTGGCGGCAAGCGCCGGTTTGTTGAGCTGCATCTTCTGGCTCGAAGCGCTGCCGGAAGGCGCGCACATCGAATGGCGCGAAGACTACGAAACCGCCATGGCGGAATCTCTCGAGACGGGCCGACCACTCCTCGTCGACTTCGGCGCAGACTGGTGCGGCGCGTGCAACGAACTTGAGCACGAAGCGATGAGCGACCCGCGCGTAGTCGCTGAGGCGCAGCGCTTTATCCCTGTCCGAGTCGACTTGAGCAACAGCGTCACTGGGGATGAGCGCGACAGGCGCTGGGCGCTCCTGAACGAACACTA
>JBLHKB010000590.1:0-4313 GCA_047619315.1 Polyangiales bacterium | reverse complement strand
GTTCAGCCCATCGGGGTCAAAGCGCGTCATGCCGCCGCGGCTGCTCGTCGTCTGGCCCGGACGCTGGCACGGACGCGCTCGACGGCCGGCTCGGGGATGCGTGTGTGGTGTGCGAGCTTGGTCATCAGGCGCGGGAACCAACCCGCGAATCGCATGGCGAGCGCCTGGGAAGTGGGATGCACCAACATCCGCGACAGAGGGAGCGCCAAGCGCATCGAGCCATCGACGTCATGGGCGAGGGCTCGGTGGTAGGTGTCCTCGGTTCCTCCTGCAAGATACACCCCGGCGGCGAGGGCTGCGCTGTGCAGAGCGATGGACATTCCATCGCCGGAGAACGACGGGATGACAGCCGCCTGGTCGCCCAGCCGCCACAAGCCTACGGGCGAGGGCCCCTGTGTCCCGACGGAGTAGCCGTAGGGAATCGCCGAGAGCGCCAAGGGGCGCTTGTCTAGCTGCACCGCACCGTCGAGGCGATCTCGGAGCAGCGCCGAGCCGGTGCGCACTGCGGTGAGGACTCCGTCCCACCGTCCGCCCAGCTGACTCAAGCGATCGCGCCGAACCAGCAGACACAAGTTGGCGCGTTCGTCCTCGATGAGCGAGAGGCCCGCGTAGCCGCCAGGAAAGAGCGCGAGCTCCACGTGCCCGCTCAACGCCCGACGCTGGTCTGCGTGGAGCCGAAAGTGCGTCTTGAAGGCAACGAGATCGTCGTGGCCCCCGCGGCCACGGCCATGGCCACGCAGGTCGTGTTTGCCAGTGGCGACGAAGACCGAGCGTGCGTCGACGGTCTCGCCACCCGCGAGTGACAGGGTCCATCCGCTACGCGACGCGGGTCGCGGTCCGATGGGTCGCAGTCCGATGGGTCGCAGTCCGATGGGTCGCAGTCCGATGGCTCGCTGCCCTCGGCACACCTCGGCGCCGGCCTGCGCCGCGCGCTTCAGCATCGCCTCGTCGAGCACGCGACGGGACACGCTCGCAGCCGCGAAGGGCAAGGCCGCCTCGGCCACGCGCGTGCCGCGGGTGAGGCGCATCCGCCCGATGGACTCTGCGCTCAGGCTCAGCGGATCGACGCCGAGGCGGTCCAGATAGTGGACCGCCTCGTGCGACAGGAAGTCCCCGCACACTTTGTCCCGAGGGCCCACTTCTCGTTCGACGAGGCGGACGTCGACGCCAGCGTCCGCGAGATGGGTCGCGAGGGAGGCGCCCGCGAGGCCGCCGCCGATCACCAGTACATCACGCATGCTTGACCCGCTCCACGGTTAGGCGAAAGGGGATCTCCCAGCGAATCGTCGCGTCCTCGGACTCGATCCCCGCTGCCTTCAGCGCACGTCGCCAATCGCCTTTCACAAAGGACCGAGCGATGGAGACGGGACCGTCGTGACGAACGAAGTGGTGGTAGTTCGCGAGGCGCGAGAAGTGCCGAAAGAAGTGGTAGGGCACGGGGTGCCGGTGCAGGTCGTTCACCAACCACGCGAGCGTCGCTTGCTCCTCCATCCAGCGGAGGAAGCGTTCGACCTCCGGGTCGGGCAGGTGGTGTGTGAATTGGGAGCTGACGATTACGTCCGGCGGGTCCACCGGTTCGTAGGCGAACGCGTCGGCGGTGATCCAGTCGATGTCGTCGTCCGCCGGCGTCGCCTCGATGGCGGCGCGACGTGACCACGGGCTGAGATCCACGCCTGTCAGCGACATGGCGACGCCGCGGCGCCGCGACCAGCCACGCACTGCACGCAACAGGTCGCCGTATCCCGAGCCCACGTCGAGGACCCGCAGCGGCCGAGTGCGAGGGAACGCGCCCGCGGACAAGAGGCGATCGAAGAAGTTCAGTACCGGGCGGTGGGTCAGCGTGACCCGGTTCACCCGCGCGAGGTCGGCCAGGCAACTCCGAAACTCCTCGAAGGAAACGTCTGCATCGTCCATGAGCTCGGCCTCGGGCGAGCGCGTGCTCCAATCGCGCCGAGCTCGCGTCTGGGTCCCCATCACGACGCAGCCCGGTGAAAGAGCATGGTCTCTGCGCTGAGGCCCGGGCCGAAGCTCATGGCGCAACCGCGCTCCCCCTCTTGGCCTCGTTGAAGGACGCCCTCAAGAACGAACATCACCGTCGCCGACGACATGTTCCCAAAGTCTTGCAGAACGGAGCGAGACCCGGACAGCGCGTTGTCCTCCAGCTCCATCCCTTGCTGTACGGCATCGAGGACGGCACGGCCTCCCGGATGCACGGCCCAGTGATCGATGGCGTCGGGCGGCGCGCCATCCAGAATCGCGCGTTGCGCCAGAGGAAGCCCCGCCTCGATCGCGGCGGGGACTTTGGGGGACAGACCCATGTCGAAGCCCACGTCACCCACGTTCCAGGTGATCAGTCGCTGGGTATCCGGAAGCAGCGCCGCGTGAAAGCGATCGACGGCGATGCCCACTGGGTCCGCGGTGATCAGACTCGCGGCGCAGCCATCTCCGAAGATGAGGAAAGACATCATGAGAGAGATCTCGGCGGTCTCCTGGAGATGGAGCGAGCAGAGCTCGAGATTCACCATCAGCACCCGTGCGCTGGGCTCGGAGCGCACGATGTGGTGCGCGAGCTTCAGTCCGTTGATCGCTGCATAGCAGCCCATGAAGCCCACCATGGTGCGCTCGGTGGACGGGGGGAGGCCGCAGCGGGCCACCAGGTCGAGGTCGAGCCCGGGTGCATACATCCCAGTGCACGAGGTCACGACCAAGTGGGTGACCGCCGCGAGCTCCGTCTCGCTCAGCCCAAGTTTGCGAATGGCCTTCTCCGCAAGCGGTGCGGCGTGCTCCTCGTAGAGGGTCATGCGAGCCGCCGTGCTGGGGAAGCGGCCTCGTTCGTAGAGGCCGCCGCCGTCCACCGCGCCTTTGTCGGGGTCACCCGAGGCCGTGAGTACAGAGTATCGATGGTCGATCTGCGAGCGACGGACCAGGCGGTCGAAGACCTTCACGCGTCTCCCCGCCAGAAGCGAGCGAGCGTAGCCTAGGAAGCCACCGTGGACGTCGTGCTCGGGGACGGCGGTGGCGATGCGGTTGATGTGAGCGAGGGTCATTGAGTTGCTCGTGTGCAACAACCGGTCCGCGAGCGTTTCGTTCTGCCTACACGACGACTAGGCGCCCTACCCTGCGAACCAATGTCCAATGAGCGTTAGCGGAGGAAGCGTGCGACGGCCGCTGGCTCGCGTTGCGCCAGCAGGTGCGGTCCCTCGATCTCGTGCACCTCGAGGCCGGGACGCAATGAGAGAGCGTGCTCCGTGGCGGCCTCGGGAATCATGCGGTCGTCCTTCGCGCGCAACCACACGATGGGCGAGCGGATCGCGCGGAAGTCGTCGCTCGCATTGATGTCCGAGACGGCGTTGAGGCGTGTGGCTAGCCACTTACGGGGCACCGTCCCGATGACCTCGCGGACCCGCTTCACCAACGCTTCGGGTGCGTCGAGTCCGAGCATCAGCGCTCGGATCGCCAAGGCAGGGGGTGGGTGAATGGCCGTGATGAGCGCGCCCGGCGGCATCCAGAGGGGCATCTCCACAAAGCTCGCCACCACGACCAGCTTCGCGATGGGGTGGGTGGCCGCGATGCGAATCCCGAGGGGACCGCCGAACGATTCGGCTGCGATCACGTCATCAGGATCGGGGTGCTTCAGCGCCGCCGGGAGCGACGCGTAGGCCTCTTCGTAGGTGCCTCCCTCGTACGATACGGCGCGTACGTCATGTCCCTCGAGCTCGGAGATCAGGTCCTTGTGAAGCTTGCCCGTTCCGTCCATTCCGGGGAGCAGCCAGATGCGAGTCATCGTTCAAGTTAGCATCGCTCCGGCCCGGGATCACGCCCTCGCGACGTATCGTTGTTCGCGAAGCGGCGACTGGGAATCGCACATCGCAATGATGTGGCCCGACTTCATTTTGATTGAGCGCACTCGCTTCTCACCGTCCGGGACAGCGGCTCTTTGAGGAGAAGGCTCAACGGAGGATGAAGGGTCGAGGATCAAGGAAGATCGGCGCTCCGCCGCACTGCGCACGACCTCTGCCCTCCATGGGCACGATGCCGGCTCGCTTCGTGCAGACCCTGTGAGGAGACAAAGCATGGAGCGCGGGACGACAAGACCAACAAGGCCGTCCGCGCGTGCGTTGAATCGGCGGCCAAGGCTGTCGAGCGCAGGGTTCGTGAGGACCACTACTGCATCGACGCGGGCTCCGCCTTCGACAACCAGAACGACAAAGGAAAACAATGAAGACAATGAAGACGATGAAGATGCTGCAGACAATTGGGTGGTTATCCATTCTCGGTTTAGCGACGGGGTGCGGCTCCGCAACGCCAGGGGC
>JBLHKB010000589.1:0-4342 GCA_047619315.1 Polyangiales bacterium | reverse complement strand
CATGGGAGGGCTCCTTGGGCTCATCCTTGGCTTTGGGGTCGGCAGCGTGATGAACGACCGAAAGACGACGAACCTGGCGATTCGCGATGCCAGCGCGATTCACGAGGCTGTGCAAACAGCATCGAACAAAGTGCTCGAAGCGCAGCGCCTCATCGACCAGGCGGCAGCAGCTGCGGTCGCAAGCCCACCCACGGTGGACTACGAAGCCATCGATGCGCTTCGACAGATCGAGAAGCCCTTCCCGGCCGATATCTTTTCGGGCCGCACATACTTCCTCTTCGAGCCAACCACCGTCGACGCCATCTTCGGCTACTACCGGAACACGAACGAAGCATGGGCAAGCATCGAATCCATTGTCGGTCTGACCGCCGGTGAAGATCGACGGACCCAGCTAAACAGCGCTGCTGAAGCCGCTGGCGACTCTCGCTCCCTTATTGGCTGCATCCCTGCGATCACAGACGACCGTCTGATGTGCAGCCTCGGTTTCGTAAGCATCGAAGAAGAGACGGTCACGATTCGTCCTTCACGCCGTTCACGTCGTGGAGTCGAGAAGATCATCTACTCGGGTCAGTCTCTCGAAGAGACCCCCGACCAGTACGTCATGCTGGTCAACTCCGCCGGATCACAAGGTGTTCTTGGCGAGCAAGCGACGCTCTTCAACACGTACCTCCGGGAGATCGCGGTCCTCAAACAGCTGCTCACGACGACCGTCGCGAGTCAGGGCGCCATCGAGAGCGGCCTTGGACCGCTGGCGGCTCGCGAAGAAATGTTCGCGTTCTAAATACGAATAGAAGAACCAACCGGCTTCTCAAGAAGACCCTCCCCATTCGGGAGGGTATTCTTTCGGTATTTTACCCGCCCACAGAGTTGTTTCTACGTACAAGGTCCTACGCCCCCCCCATCGGTGGTATGATTGCAGCCGGTGCAACGATACCGCCTACGCTACCAGTCCAAGGACTTGGTTCTTCCACAAGGAGAGTTCGTCATAGGGCGTTCGTCTAGCTGCAGTTTGGCCCTGGACGATGGACTGGTGTCTCGACGGCACGTAATTCTCCACGTCGCGCTGAGCGAACTACAGCTGGAGGATCTGGGCAGCCGCAACGGTGTTGCCGTCAACGGAGACCGAGTTAAGGGGCGGCGGGCTCTGCAGCATCTCGATCGCGTACAAATCGGGTCTCAGGAGATGCTTGTGCTGGCATCCGCAAAGACGGACAACGCGGAAACACTTCAGCTACAGAGCTGTTGGAAATGTGGTCAGCTAAACGAGCACACCGGTGGACGATGCGGGCACTGCAACACGATCATTGGAGTGGAGGCCTCCACGCTATCCGGGCGGCGACCCCTCGAGAATATCGACCTTCAGTTTGATGAGCCGACAACCGTTGGTTCGTCGTTCCATCTCCTCAAAGCCATCGCGGACAAATCCCTGGCCATGGGACGCTTTGACGAAGCGGAGCGATTCCTTGGCCCAAACCTCGCGCGTGTGAAAGCAGACGCGCAACGAACGGGAGAGCTGGAGGCAAAAACGCGTCTTGAAGGCACTGAGTTTGCAGTACGTTTGATGGATGGGCCGAAAGCTGACGAGTGGATGGCGTGGATACTTGAGCTCCACATCGACCTCGATCTCGTTCTTGAGAAAAACACCATAGCCGCTCTACACGTCGCTGCACGAAGGATGAAGTCTCGCCCGACTCGACTCCTCGAAAGCTACCTTCGTAAGCTGTCGAAAATCCCACATTCGCCAGCGGAGCGGTTTCGGATCAAACAGCTCGAAGGCCTGCTGCGAGTGATGCTGGCCTAGAGCAGAGTGCTTTTAGTGGCCTCGCTCGAATACGCCATCAACTGGCCTAGCCTCCTGAAGCAAGGTCAAGAAGAGCGAGAGAGAGAGCCTAGCCTAGTGGGTGCCGAGTCGCCCAAGGCGCTCGACCGCTTCCACCGGTGGCGGCGGCTTGAGCGTATCGCGTTCGGCGCGGGCCCAATCAACGAACTCATCGAGGACTTCCGTGGCCCCTTGAAGGCCAGCGATGTCGAGAGATTCGAGGCGTTCGATGAGCGCTGCCGTTGGGAACACGGATTGCTGGCGGTGTACGTTGAACGCCCAGTGCATCCACTCGACATCGCCCCCCTGCTTGGCCAGGCGTAGCGCGAAGTCGGTGATCACCGTGAGCTGATCGATGTCGAGATGCTCTCCGGACGTCAGGCGTTCGTCGATCTCGCGAGCTGCGCGGCGCATCATCCGAACGGCTTCGTTCACACGATCGGTTTTGAGCGCACGCTCGATGACTTCGCCAAGAAGCTGAAACGTCCAAGTGCGTCGTGGCTCGACGAGAAGACCACTCATCGTCGCATCTTCGTCGCGCGCGGGTTCCCCGCAGTGAGGACAGGCGGCAGAGCTCTCGGGAAACGGCGTCTTGCACTTCGTGCACACGGTCATGAAGCCCGTAGTACGCGTCGATCGTTTGCCCCGACTAGCCACGAAAAAGACGAGCTCTTGGGTGCCAATCCGCACGCGATCGCCGTGCGTGAGGACCGTCGGGTCGTCGATCTTCGCCCCATTCACCCGAACACCATTTCGGGAACCGAGATCGCTCACCTCGACCACATCGTCGCCAACCGCGATGCGCGCGTGACGACGCGAGACCAAGGGGTCTTCGATGGTGATGTGGCACTCAGGGCTGCGTCCGATGACGACCTCCGGTCCACGGAGGTCGAACTCTTGCAGGAGGAAGCGCAGCCGGTAGCGTTTGCTCACAGCCGAATGATAACCGATCCACGGGCGGGCCGTGTGCCTTTGTCGCTAGACCGCCATCTTCAATGGGGTCGCGGACCAACTCTTTCCGTCCCACGGGAGGACGCGCGCGGGGTGGTAATGTAAGTTTGGCGCCCGGTAGGGCGCCAAAAGGACTCACCTCAACTGACGTCGGCTCGACGACAGGACCGCAGGACGTTGGTTCAGTCCAGTCCCCGGAGAGGGTCATTGCCGCTTCGCATCGGAGTCGACGACATCGGAGTCGGCGTCATGGACGTGTCCTCCGGGGCGTTCTCTCGTCGGCGAATGTTGCCGGTGATGCGGTCTGCGATATTCGAGTTCGAGTCCTGACCACTCTCGTCATCATCACCTCGGGTGACCGCATCGACGAGGGCATGGCTGCGGTCGCGGCGTCGCGGAGGATTGCGACGAAGAGTCTCTAGGTTCTCGAGGGTGCCCTTGTGCTCAAAGACGATGCAATAGAACCCGTAGAATTGGTTGTTATCGAGGGCGCGAAGACGAGTGCTGTCATCCTGCCACTCAAGCCAGGTGCGCTCATCGCCGCCCTGGATGATGCGTCCCGTCCGAGACCGTCCTGGAGCGCCAAAGCGATTCGAGAGGGCTGCGGAGAACTGTTCGAAGTCGGCACCGGCGAAAACGGAGGAGTCGAACGCGCGGTACCACTTCCAGAGTCGACCCTGGATGAAGAAGTAGTAGTCATCGGCGTTGTCGCCGCGGACGCGCACCATCGCCTCTTCGTTGCGATGGGAAAACTCATCGCGAAGGAAACCGGTGTCGTGGCCGGAGGTTCGTCCGTTGAACTCAACAAAGGAGTCGCGGATCCGGCGCACCTTGCGACGAAGTTCGACACGCATCTGGTCCGCAGACATGGCGTCTCGGGCTTTGTGAATCCGAGGTCGATACTCCGCACGAAGCTGCTTTGTGAAATGCTCCACAAGCTGCTCCTTGGACCATCCCCACTCGATGGCGCCCATGGCCCCAGCGATCGCGTCCGTTGTTGGAGTTTGTTCTGCCGGGGGCGCTTGCCGACGTTGCCGTCGCCTCTGCGCATCCGCGTCGTTCGACATGAACGAAAGCCCCACAACGACAAACGTCGAAGCAAGAACCGAAACAAACACTCGTTTCATGACATCGGTCATGGCTCAGCACCCTCCTGGGGGATCCACTCGGAATCCCTCGTCTTTTCGCGACAGCACCCTACCACCAGGGCCAGCCGCTTCACAAGGACGACAAATGCCCCGAAACATTCAACTCTCCAAGGGCATTGGTGTTTTCGGGCTCTCGCCGCGAATCCCTTCAACGTCCAAGAAGAGAAGCGTACCCCCCGCGACGGCGGCGGGCATGAAGAGAAGGTTGATCCCTGGAATCATCAGGAGGATAAACACCCCAGTGCCAAAACCAAAGGCAGCCATGAAACGACTCTTGAGAAAAGCCCAACGATAGCCAGAAGACTTCTGGTGCCGACACGCAGGCCAGTCGATGTAGTCCATCGAAAGGTAGAGGGACGTAAAAAGAAAGCCGATGGCAGGGTAGGCGAGCTGGCCGATCACGGGAATTGTGAAGCCACAGCAA
>JBLHKB010000588.1:0-4346 GCA_047619315.1 Polyangiales bacterium | reverse complement strand
ATATATCCACGAAGTTGAGCGGCCTGAGATCGGCCCCATCGCAGGCCGGCTCCTCGAGAGCCTCCAGTATCGGGGTTACGACTCCACTGGTGCGGCGATCCAAGAGGGCGATGAGGTCACGCTCCGAAAAGGAGTCGGCGCCCCAAGCACGTTGATCCACTCCCTGGGTATCGTTGAGCTGAGCGGCCGCGTCTTTTGCGGCCAGGTGCGCTGGGCGACCTTTGGCGCCGTCGATGAGGCGAACGCGCAGCCCCACGTCGTGCGCTGCAAGACGTTCCTCTACGGAGCCCACAATGGAAACGTCAACAACACCGACGAGGTGAAGGCTTGGCTTATCAGCGAGGGCCATCAGGTCGTCAGCGACAACGACGGAGAGATGGTCGTCCACACCGTGGAGCACTACTTCGCCGAAGCGCTCAACTCGGGCGCCGCGCGATTGCCCGCGCTTCGAACGGCAGTGGTCAAGGCATCGGAGAGACTGCGCGGTAGCTTTGCCGCCGTCGTCGTCGACCCTGTCACGAAAACCATGTGCGCCATCAAGCGTGGCTCCAGTCTGTACTTTGGCGTCGGCGAAGACGAAGGCGGGCAGTTTACGCTGGCGTCCTCGGACCTCTCCTCGGTGCTGGAGTTTACGCATCAGCTCGTGCCGCTCGCCTCCGGCGAGTTCGTCATCTACGGCGCCGATCACTTTGAGGTTCGCGCCCTCGACGGAAGCCCCGAAGGCCGAGTCTGCGAACGAGCACCGGCGCGGAGCAAACTGCGTTCGCAGGACACGAGCCTCTCTGAATCCTTCGACACGTTCATGGCGCAAGAGATCGCAGCGCAGCCGGAGACCTGCGCGGATGTGCTGCGTATGTTGTCTGGAGGCTCCGAGGCGGCGAAAGCGTACGCCGCTGCGAGTATCGACGCTGCGGCGATTCAGACCCTCTTGGGTCGCATCGATCAGAGCACGAGCTCGTCGGCGCTCATGGACGACGTGGCCACCGCGACTGTGGCGTTGCCTGCGCTGGCGCAGATCGGCGCCAAGGGCGGCGCTCACCACAGCTCCGAGGCGGCGCTCTTTTCGGAGCTCTCGCGAATGATGCCCGAGCACGTGAACACGCTCCGCGGCATCGACGCTGCCCTTGAGCACGAAGAATCACACGCGCTCAACGACGCGCTGAACCGTGTCTGTGAGCTCTTCGACGGCGCCTCGAATTCTGGCGGCCGCATCTATCTGGTCTGCTGTGGAACGAGCTATCACGCCGCCCGTGCCGGCTCGCTCTTCTTCTCTGAGCTCGCGGGGCTCGAGGTCCTGCCGCTCTTGCCGGGCGAGTTCCGTGGTCAGTACACGGGCATGCTGCGACCGTCGGACGTCTTCGTGGCGATCAGTCAAAGCGGCGAGACGAAGGACCTCATCGATGTCCTGGACCAGTCGCGGGAAACACACGCGCTCCCCTGCATCGCGTTTGTGAATAACTTAAATTCCACGTTGGCGCAGGAGCGCGCGGATGTCGTGGTGCCGCTCCGCTGCGGCCCTGAGATCGCCGTCCCCGCGACGAAGAGCTTCATCAACCAGCTCGCGCTGCTCTACGGGCTCGCCCATCGCCTCGGCCTTCAGCGCAAGCGCGATGTGGGGCCCCACGCGGACCTGCCAGCGCTCTTGACGGACGCGCTCGCGAGCACGCAAGACGCCGTGAGCGCCGCCGCCGAGGTCCTCTACTTGGCGCCGAGCATGCACCTGCTCGCGACACGGCTCTCCGCAGTGGCCAAGGAAGGCGCGCTGAAGATCCGCGAGGTCGTCCTCAACCACACGGAGGGCTTCGAAGGCTCAGAGTTCAAGCACGGTCGAAACACGATCCTTGGGTTCAACACCATCTTTGGACCCGCGGGCGTGGAAGCGCTTCTCGAGCGCGTGGCGAAGGATGTCGAAGCGGGTGCCGGTGGCGACGTCGTGCGCGCCGCGCTGGGCACGCACATGGACGCGCTCTACGCGGACTACCCCCTCGTGTTCGTCACGGGGCCCGCAGAGCGCGACGTGGACCTCACGATCTCTCAGATTCATACGCACAAGATCCGCGGAGCGACTGTGGTCGTGGTCGCCGAAGAGAACGAGCGTTTGCGGGCTGCGGCGTCGGGCGTGCCTGCCGGACGTGAAGGCTACCAGCACGTCTACATCGCGCTTCCGACCACCGGCGATACGACGCAGACCGTGTTCACAGCGACGGTGGCGCTGCAGCTCCTCGCCCTCGCCATGAGCAACAAGAAGCGCGCATACTTGGATGCGCTGGGCGTGCAGGAGCACGGCGTGCATCCGGACGTGCCGAAGAACGTGTCCAAGTCCATCACCGTCGACTGACGCGCTCAGCCGTCGATGGCGTTGTCGCAGACGAGGCGAACGAGCCAGGGGTAGCCGCGGGGCTCTCGCTGAACCTGGTTGGTGACGACCACTCCAGCGCTGGAGGTGGGGGTCGCAGGAGATTCGACTACGAAACCGTCTTGGTATACGGGCCCTTCCAGTTCGATGGTGAGTCGTCTGGGGCCGGAAAAGTCGCGGCCGAAGTCATCGACATGCATTTGCTGCGTCTCTTGTTCAAAGTGGATGACGAGGAGTCGGCCTCCGAGTTGTGCGACGAGCGGTTGCTCGGAGATCGGGTCGAAGCGGAACTCTTCGATGCGCTCCAGCGTGTCGATGTTGGCGCGCTCGATGACGAGGGCGTCGGCTTGGTGCCGCACGAGGATGAGCTCGTTCCGAATGACCACTGGGGTCACGGAGATGACGAGGTCCTCCCCAAGCTGTCGCTCTGGGCCGAGGGTTCCATCCGTTCGGATCATGTTGACGAAACCGTTGCTGAACTGTGGGAAACCGCCGCCCCTTACGTTGCGGGAGTACGCGAGAACATGGGCGTTGCCACCATCAACGGGGACTGCGCGGGTTCCGCGGATGAGGTTGCCGCTGGGGATCTCGACGACGTCGTGGAGAACCTCTCCGTCCGTGTTGATATGTGCTGCGCGGATGGTTTCCGTCGGAGAGAACTCGAACCAGAGCCAGAAGAGTGCTGTTGAGGCGGGGCTGAGGAAGGCGAGCTGGTCTTCCACTACGGGCGCGCCCGGGCCAACGACGGTTCCGTCGCTGGCAAAGGGCGCTAACAGGCTACCGCTGCCCTGCTCCGCCCCTCGTTCGCCGTAGCTAACATACACAGTATCGCCAATGACCGCGGGCACCGCGAGGTCTCCGATGGGGTCGATGAGGACGATGGACTCGCCGATGCGCTCCAAGCTTGCGTTGAGGCGTTGGTAGTTGGCGCGTCCGATGTTCCCAGGGGCGCTATGGGTAAACACGCCGATCTCGCCACGGGGCAATGCCACGATGCGGGGAAAGATAGCGTTCCAATCGTTGATGAGGGCATGTTCGGCGCCGATGCGGATTCCCTCACACTCGAAGGGGCCTGCGTCGAAGGGAGGGGGCGTATCGGAGGCGAAGACATCTAAGGGGGTGGCATCGATCAACGGGACGTCGAACCCGCGAACGTCTGGCGCGGCGGCGTCCGGAGCGCCCCCGCTCTCAGCTGTATCGTGCGAGAGGTAGCAGCCCGAAAGGAGGACCGCGGTGCCCAAGAAAAAGACGGAGGGTGAGTTCACGGCGCCAACGTAGCAATATCTTGCATCCCGAGTGAGGCTTTGTTTCTACGCCTCGAGCTCCGCGGCCAACGCGAGGATCGCGGGTCTCCGGTCCGGACGAGCTTTCTTCGCCGCACGACGGAGCGCTTTGGATGCGCTGGTGCCCCACGCGAGGATCGCCCGATGGGCGTGCTGACGGATCTGAGTGTCGTGGTGCGAGAGGCTCTCGATGAGCAGAGGGAGCGCCGGCGCGTAGTGCGCGTGGGCGAGGCGGCGCATCAGCGCGAGGATCACGTCGGGGCGCGACTCCATCTGAAGCACCTCAAAGGAGAGCGCCATCGCGCGCTCCTTGTCGGCGTTGCGATGGAACGCGCGAAGGGCCGCGCTTCGTACCCCTGGACGGCGTGCTTTGGCGAGCTCTTCGAGGGCCGAGAGCGCCGTGGGGGACTCGGACCGTGCGAGCGCGTGGACGGCGCGAACGGCGAGCCCTTTGGCGGTGTCTTTGGCCTGGGCGAGGGCGAGGAGTCCTGCGGTGTCGAGACCTTCGAGGGGATCTTCGAGGGAATCGCCTTCCTCCTCTTCCGGCGCCTGCACTTCCGAAAGGAGCCGCTCGACCTCGGGGTGCTCGACGCTTACGTGATGCAAGAAGCGCTCAGGGCGGAAGCGAAGAAGGAAGACGAGGCTGAAGTCGCCCTTGACACACGCGGCGTCGACGAAGGGAAGTAGTCGCTCGCCGGCGTCTTGGA
>JBLHKB010000587.1:0-4366 GCA_047619315.1 Polyangiales bacterium | reverse complement strand
CGGCCGCTGATGGGGAACGTGGATTCCGGCCCGCCAGATGCGGGCACGAGCGACGCGGGACCGGGCGACGCGGCCCTCGACACGCCGCCGGACGCTGGCTGTGGGTGCATGACCGGCATGACCCAGATCGTCGCCTGCGGCCGCGGTTGCACATCAGGCACGCGCACGTGCGGAGCGGACTGTCAGTGGCAGGAGCCCGAGTGCGAGGAACCTGTCGGCGCACGTAGCTGTTGGCTTTGGGCTTCGACAGGTGCGAACTGGAACTCCTACCCCGAGCCCACGGGCGGCGCGAACGAGCCGAGTTCGGATGTCGTCGCGGCCTTCGACGTGGAGGCCATGGGCGAAGGTTACGTACTCACGAACACGACATTCCACGTGCTGCGACTCAGTGACCGGGCATGGCTTGCGTCTGGCCCGCTCACGGGGCTCCTCTCCGGTCTCGACGCGCCGCCGGCTTACGCCTTGTCGATTCCTGCCACACACTCCGGCACCGGACAGGAGCGTCTCGAGCTGGTCACCACAAGCGGTGTACGCTTCTCCTTCGATCACAGGACGGGAACGCGCTCATGGACGGCCGCCGGGAGCGCAGGCTGCTGCGATTCGGCGGCGTGGTCCTCGCCAAATGCGCTCGCCTTCGAGGACATTCGCGCCGCTTGGTTCGACCCGACAAATACCAGGAATATCTACAACGACATCGCCGATCCGCTCTGTCCCGCCGCCGAGGGGTATGAGGGGGACATCGCGTTTGCGACCTTCTTGAGCGACGATCGCATGCTGCATCAGCTCGAATCGCAGAACTGCTTTGAGTTTGCGCCTCCGTGGGACGCGGAAGAAGACGAGCCCTTTGGCGGATTGCGTTTCGGCGGCTCGGGTCCAGATCCTCGCCCCGAGGCCGCTCGCGCCGCCTTCTATCACGAGAGCAACTCCTCGGTGTGGGTCATCACGCCCTGAGCGTCGCGTTCGGCGCTTTGGCCGACCTCCCCACCTCGCCTAGGTTGGCTCGGCTTTCGACTTCAGCGTCCGCACCCGAGCACTAGTCAGCTGTACAAAAGGGAATGAGCGTCTCAAGTCAGGAAAGAATCCTGACAAACGGAAGGTCACCCATCCCCATGACGAAGAAGCGTGAACTCTTCGACTCGTCGCGTCGTCGATACCCGGTAGTTCAAAGTCCGAAGGACGCCATCGAGGCTTTCGTCCGCCGCGCGCCCTGGCGCTGGTCGCGTGCGCCACGCCGCACCCTGCCCCACGAAGCCCCAGTTGAGGAGGTAGGCGCTCGTCGGGAAGTGGAGGGCGATGCCCGTCTCCGGCAAGATCACGATGCCTGGCTCATCTCGCGACACCAGCGAGCGCGTGGACAGTGTCCCGACGATGGTCGCGTCAGCCCAGATTTCAAGGACGCGCGCGACAAGCTGACAGGCCTCTTCGCAGCCAGCATCGATGAGGACCGAGACGAAGGGCTGTGGCTGATGTGGGACCGACAACCGCGGTGGACCGACGAGCTCATTCCAGACCTCGGGGTCTCGACGGGTATGGCGATCTTCCGCGGCCGCCCGCGCACGGGCGGCCTCGGCGATGGACCCTTCGGCGCGCGCTACGCGGCGGAGAGGGAATCCGATCTGTCGCCCTTGAGTGATGCCCCAGAGTCGGTCGAGAACTGCGCGGGGGTCGGTCCCTCCAGCGCCGCGGAGGTCGAGGAGGATCGCCGGAGCCCTCACGTCGAAGACTGGAAAACTTTCCCAACCGGCGTCGTCGCGCGGCGCAAAGTGGCGGACGCCGATGAGCGTCGTCTGCCCTTCTCTTCGGACTTCGTAGAGGGAGTCGCCGGCGATGTTCTCGCCTCCGTGGGAGCCATCACTGGGGAGCCCCTCGACGTGGCCAGCGATGTCCGCCGCGTGACAGCGCGCCGACACGTCATCGCCGGGCTCCAGCGTCACGAAGAGGCCGGGGTCGCGGAACTCCGTGAGAGCGCTCCCCATCACATCGCAAAACCGCTCTCTGTCCGCCGAGGTGATGTCTAGGGATTCAAGGTGTCGCCGAAGGTGTTGCCAAGCCACCGGGACGATGAGCGCCTTTGACGCGTACGCGTCTTCGAGGGTCGCGATGACCGTCGACACATCTTCGTGAAGAGTGTCTCCGGGGTAGCTCGGTGCTCTTATGGGAGAGGCGCAGGCCGAAAGAATGAGGACGGTGAGGAGACCGTGGAAAAGTTGCATTCGCTTCCACGATGATCACGCCTCGCGATTGCGAAAGTGCGCGAGCACACGAGACTCGGTGTCGCGGCCGACGCATTTTTTGCGCGAGAAAAATACCTTCGTTGGCCAACTCGTTGTGGCTCATGTGTCCCGACACGGTTGTGCGTGGCATGCTTGCTGCGATGGCCTCGAAACACAGCGCGCTCACTCTTCTCCTGTCGCTGGTCGGACTCATCGGCCTGACACCCAGCGTCGCCGAGGCCTGCGCTTGTTGCGACGGTCACGCCGAGCGTACCGTGGTGGGGTGGAGCGCCTCGGGCCAGACAGCGCTCGTCAATCATCGCTCGTTTGGCTGCGTAGACACCCACTCACTCGAGCTCCTGCGTGCCGGCCAAGCAGAGCCCGTGGGATGTTTCGACGTCTATTCCGCACGCCCCGATCGACGCGTCGACTGCGCGAGTCTCACACCAGGATACGATCGCTTCCCACCTGAAGGCCGCCCCACTTCTTCTCCTCGAGTCGCCGATTACTCCGGCGCGGCGCAGCAAGTCGATGCCGCCCATGTGCGCGCTACGCTCCACCGGTTCGCAGCCACGGAAGACGAATCACTCCGCGTGCAGCTTCGCGTGGAAGTTCGTGCGGGCGGTCGTTGGACCGAAGTGCATCGCCAGGAAGTGCAGCTGGGGCGACCTGAACACGGCGCGGACATCGGCGACCTCCCCGAGTCGGAGCAGCGCGTCGCGGCAGTGCCTCAACCCGTCGAGGTGCATATCTGGCCCAGCCCCCAAGGACAGCGCGGCTTGGTCGAAGTGGGGGGCTACAACGTCGATCCTGCGCCAGGCATCGGGCTCTACTCAGAGACCATGCACTGGGTGCATCTTCCGGAAGGAGTCGTCCTCAGCTCGGGTGGTCCCAACCTCTCCTTCGCCGCTGCCGATGCGTCGCTGCGCCGCATAGACTGGATGAACCAGGCAGCCGCTCGGCGAGTGAACCGCCTCGCGCTCAGCGTTCATGCGCGAGGAGAGTTCGAGGCCTCGGCGCGCCTCTTCGCCACAGCGCTCACCGTCGCTCCCAACCATGTTGGAGCCCAGTACAACTTGGCATGCGCCTATGCTCGGCTGAGCCAAGCCGACGAGGCCGTCGCGCTCTTGCAGGCCCTCGCGGACCGCGGCTGTTCACGCTGCCGGCAGAAGCTGGTGAGGGCGCAGCAAGACCCAGACTTGGCAGCGATTCGGCCCAGATTACCGACCAACGCAGCGGAGTAACGGCTGCGCTCCAGTTAAAAAGGGCCAACCTCCGTGACGCTCGCCGTGCATCGTGGTCTCCTGAGGCGTGATCTGCCCAAGCTGCAACAGCGCCTTCTCCAACGGAGGCGGGCGCTTTTGCCCATCGTGCGAAAAGGACAGCGCTACCTCCACGCGCTCCACAGGCACTCTGTTGGCGCTTCTGATTTCAGCGATCCCGTTCTTCGCGTCCTTTTCCATCAACACCACGCGCAACACCAGCATCAACGGCGTGGTGGAGTCGAGCAGCTCAGGGATGGACTACGTCGCGGTGATCGCCGGTAGCATCGGCGCCGTACTCGGCATTCGCGCTGTGCTCCGAGCGCGCAAGGCACAGCGCCACAAGACAGCCAAGATCGCCGGTATCGCGATCCTGATCGGCGCGTTCCATCTCGTGAAGGCGCTGCTGTTCTGAGCCCACGCTCGCGATCGAAGATGTCCACCTCCGGCGATGTGATCTCGCCGTGGATAAGCAAAGGCATGTCGATGCGCGGCATCGTCTCAAGAACCTTGTCCACGGCGGCGATGGACATCACGTCGTGCTGGGAGTTCGTGGTCGCCCGCGCGGGGTAAAGCAAAAGGAGATGGCGGGAAATTCGTCGTCTACGCCGGCGGCGTGACGGAGCCGTGCAAGCAAATCTCGGCGGAGCCGGTCATGTAGCTGGAGTTTATCGGCGTTTCGCGTTGCCATGGACGGCTCGTTTCCTGCGACGTAGGTTCGAGTAGCGGATCGGCGGGACGTCTCCGTTTAGAAAGAGGAGCCACGATTCGCGACGTGGTTGCCAGGCGTCAGCGTCGCTAGCGTAGGCTTCGCGTCAGAACAGATAGGTGACGCCGCCGAGAGCAGGCTCCGCCAGGTCACCTTCAGGAACGCCCAGCGCAATCGTTCCA
>JBLHKB010000586.1:0-4368 GCA_047619315.1 Polyangiales bacterium | reverse complement strand
AGGTGACTCCCGCCATCACAAGTTCGTCCGTCGGGCAAGCTGCGGTCACACCCGTGCAGGCTTCTGCGACATCGCAGTCGCCCGGGGCTGCTCGGCATTCCGTGCCTTCAGTGACGAAGGTGTCTGTTGGGCACGTATCGCTCCCGTCGCAGAGTTCTTCGATGTCGCAGACATCGCCGGCGGCCACTGGACGGCAACTCACGCCCGCAGCGGCGATGTTGGTGTCACATTCGCCAACACCGTCGCAGGTGTCTGCAGAGTTGCAGGGGACATCGGTAGCACTGCCGCATGATGCGCCGGCGGGAGCGATGTTCTCCATGCAGCGGCCAAATGCGTCACATGTATCGGCGCCGTCGCAGTCTGTGTCGCGGATATCCTGACACGACGAACCTTCGCCGATGGGTCCACATGATCCGTCTGCAATACCGGTCAGCGCGTTGCTGCATGCCATGCAGTCGTTTGGCGACGCCCCACAGGCGTTCTCGCAGCACACTCCATCGATACAGAAATCGCTTTCGCAATCAAAAGTGTTCTCACACGCGGTGCCATCTGGGTGGAGAACGAGTTCAAAGGCTCTCGCCCCGCCGGAGTCGATTCCGTTTATATCCGTATCCCGCGACGTGAGAATCGCCCATTGGCCGGAGAAGGCGACATCGCGCCCCCAGTACTCTCCGAAAACGCTGCCAGGGACCTCGAGGAGCGTCCGAAGTGTCCACGTCGTTCCAACGCGGCCCCATACGTAGGCGTATCCGGGAGTCGCGGAGCGAGAGATCGAGATCGGGGCACCGGCCACGATTCGGGTTCCAACGAAGTCCAATCGAGCGCCCATGTGGCGGTGCTCTCCGAGGTTGTTGACCAAGTACGCCTCTCGAGTCCACGTGGTTCCTGTCCGTAGGTACACAGACACGGTCCCGGTTTGAGCGGCGCCGCCGGTCTCTTCAGACTCGGCTCCGACGGCGAGCCTCTCGCCCTCCAGTCCCACGTCACTTCCATAGTCATCTGACCCGACGGGTGTCGGGTGCGTGATGCGGGCCTGTTGTGACCATGCATCCGCGGCGTCGCGGACGAAAACGTATGCTGCGCCGCGGCGCCCGTTCTCGCCGCTCGCTCCCATCGCAAGCGTGTCACCTTCGAGTGCGACCGATCTTCCGAAGTTGTCGCTGACTGTCCACGCACCCTCACGGATGATCGTGGCTTGTTCTGTCCAAGTCGCGCCGAGCACAAAGATGTGCCCTGCGCCGATCGTGGCGCGCCCCGTTGCCCCGACCGCGATGGTGTCTCCGTCGATGGCAACCGATGTGCCAAATCGATCTTCCGCGTCCGTCAGCGTCCCGAGCAACTGCTGCTCTAAGCTCCAGGTGCCGGCTGCACGCGTGAACGTGTAGGCCGCCCCGGCGCGCGTACCACGAGTGGAGTCGAAGTACGCACCCACGACGGCGCGATCCCCTTCGATGGCCACGCTGATTCCGAAACCCGATGCCCCCGCGGGCGCCGCGATACGCTGCTGCTCCACCCACGTGCCGCCCGTCAGTACAAAGAAATGAACCGCATTGGTCGCACCGATGATGGCCGTGTCGTCGTCGATGGCCACTGATGTACCAAAGCGAATGCCTGCCGCAGCGTTCGCGGGCACGAGTTCGTTCCGGACAAACCATGGGTCCACAACAACCGGGTACTCGGCGTTCGTGTCGTCGAAGTGAAGCGCGATCATGCCTGCTTCGACGTGCATGCTCGAGGTCAGCACTTGGCCCGCTGCGTCACGCACGAGTAGCCCGGAGTACGCGAGCACGGTGGCGCCATCAATCATGAACGAAACGCGGTCGTCGTGATCCTCGCGAAGTTCCAAGTCGCCCGCAACACTCAGTTGCAGCGTGACATCACCGTCGCCGGCCGGTCGATCGGCGATATCAAAACCGTGCTCAAGTCCATGAGGACCGTTGATGTACCACTCGACAATCGGTTCTTCCGTCCCGGGTGCATGGATGATCTCCACTCGGTTTCCGTCTGCACGAACGCTCGCGCTTCCCAGGCTGGGTGTCGGTTCGCCGCCACGACCCCAAGCGTTCAGTCGCACAGTCGCGTGATGCGCATCGTCGCCGGTCACACCGTCGGTCTCCGCAGGACGGGCCGCGTTCAGCTGCATGGATCCGTCCTCGTCGATCATGAAACGAAGCGCCGCCGGCGTATTCTGACCAGCCCACGCGCTGCCGTCCCGAACCAGCGCATATGCCGGACCCGCAGCGACCTGCTCTGTCTGCCATCGGTCCAACATTTGAACGCGCGCGTCGGCAAGAGAGTCGGGCGTTTCCGAGGCGCCGACGGGCAGCTCTTCTTGGGGGGAGAGAGTCGAGTCCTCGGAACCAACGGCAGTCGAACACGCACTCAGAACAAGAAGGGAAAAAAGATGGGGTCTGACGTTCATAGCGAACGATTCTAAACGCTTGGTCAGAAATGAGCGAGTCCGGCGAGTACGAATGCCAGGCGGATGTGCGTCGGTGTAGACACAAGTAAGTCACTGGTTCGAGGTCCGCCAAGCTCTCACTCGGAACTGAAGCTAAGCTCCACCTGTACCGTGGAGGCTTCGCCATCAAGCGTGACGTAGAACGCTCCGCCCTCCAGTGAATCCCGCGACCTTGCGACCACCATTCCGCGCGCTTCATCGTTCGACGCTGTCTGGAGTGTTTCCAGACGAGCCCTTCCGTCGCCAACGCGCAGCACCACATTCAACGGCGGTGCAACCGAGTGCCCGTGGCCCACATCGATGTGCTGAGCGCCCAGCAATGTCTCAAACTCAAACGTGCACGGCCCGGGCGGGTGACAGTGGTGTGGCGTCACGAAGTTGCGAGGCCCTTCAATGACGGGAAGTGTTGGTTCAGCAACCTCTTCCGCGACCTCGTTTTCGCTCGCCTCCGCCGTTTCCGTCGTCGTCTCCAACACGGTCTCGCTTGGAACCTGCGACGTCTCTTCCGGCGGCGCCTGCGACGTTCCACACGACGCGACAAAAAGCATGAAGGGCCATGCTCTCAATCGATGTACCCCAGCGCGCGAAGCCGTCTCTCCACAGCCGCTTCGCCGGCGCCGTCAGTCGTCTTCTTTCGAACACTGGCGCTCGGCAGCGCCTCGCACTCTCCCGAAACATCCGTAAGCACTTCGTAGAGCACACGCCCGGCGGCGTTCGCTGGCACCGACACATCCATGCGGGCGAGGAGTGTTGCGGAAGCATCCGCGATGGCAGATTCGATCTCACCGACGGCTGAGACTCTGGGCCCATGCGCGATAAAGAGGCCCTTGTCGCGATGCGAGCCTCCCAGGCTGCGACCTTTTCGACCGTGGAACTCGGAGTTGTCCAGTCGGCGCCATGGACCCTTGCACGTCGCCGGCGCACTCGCGCTCGGCATCAAATTGTAGCTGTATCCATCGACAAGATACAGACCAAGCAGGAGGTCCGGCGCGCGCTCCAAGAACGGTCCTTCAAAGAGCTCCTCGCGGCGCCACACATGTTCCACGACGAATTGTCCGCTGTACGGATCACGCAAGGCACGAAGCGAGCGCTCCACTTCGCGAAGCGTCGCGTCCCGATCGGACTCCTCAACGACGCCGGAAGGTTCGCGATGGCGTTGGTTCAGCCACACGCCCGGAAAGTAGTTGAGCTCGTCGCTGAAGGCGCGCGTCTTGTTCATGTCGATGGCACCAAAACGCGCAAACGACTCGAGGAGGCTTGGAAGCATCGCGCCACCAAAGCGAAACAGCCCCTGGCGCACTACAGGCGGCAAGAGCGTCAGCGCGGTGTCTTTCACGCGTTGCGTGACTCGGCTTCGTAGCCGCTCGGCAAAGGACGACGAACGGAAGGTGAGCAGGCCGGCATCGGCAAGAGCGCGGTTCAGATAGAGGACGCGATCTCCCGAGCCGCCGGAGCCGTGGTCACTGACGATGGTGACCTCGACGTCTTCGCCCGCCACCTCAAGCAGTCGAGCGACGGCGGCATCGAGCGCTTCATACACCCGGCCCAGCCCAGCTCGCGCTGCCGGACTCGACGCCCCACGCACGTGACGCGGCGATTCAGTATCGTGATGTGCCCAGAGATGGTGCGAGGCCGTGTCACTCTCGCCAAAGTAGAGCGCGAAGAGGTCCCAGTCCTCGCCGCCGAGGAGCCAGGAGCCCAACTCGACTTTGCGCTCGATGCGTTTGACGAGGGATTCGGCGAGGTCGTCGTGCCAGCCGTCCCTTTCGGCATCGAACTCATCTACGTCGTCGAAGCGCGTCGCCCCAAAGCGCTCCTTGATCTTGGCGTGGAGCGCCTGGGGCCAGACGAAGCTCGGATCGTCATCGAAGGCCACCGGTGCATCCCACCCAGAGATAAAGACACCA
>JBLHKB010000585.1:0-4370 GCA_047619315.1 Polyangiales bacterium | reverse complement strand
GGCGCCGATGTTCACGCCTTTTGAGCTAGCTGGTGTGACGCTGAGCAATCGCGTGGTGGTGTCGCCGATGTGTCAGTATCGCGCGAAAGAAGGAGTCGTCGACGACTGGCATCTTGTGCATTTGGGGAGCCGCGCCGTGGGTGGGGCGGGTCTTCTCTTTACGGAGATGACCAACGTTTCTGCGGACGCTCGCATTACTCCTGGATGTGCAGGGCTCTACACGGATGAGCAGCAAGAAGCGTGGGCGCGCATCGTTCGCTACGTCCACGCGGAGTCCGACACGAAGATCGCTGTCCAGCTCGCACACGCGGGACGAAAGGGCGCGTCGAAGCTCCCGTGGGTTGCGGGATACGATGTGCCCCTCGACGCGGACGACGCGTGGGAGCTAATCGGACCTTCGGCGATTCCTTGGACCGAGGCGCATGTCGTTCCTCGGGAGATGGACCGTGAGGACATGGACCGTGTTCGAGATGACTTCGTCGCGTCCGCCGTTCGTGCGGAGGCCGCCGGCTTCGACATCGTCGAATTGCATTTGGCACATGGCTACCTGCTCTCGTCGTTTCTGACGCCGCTCTCAAACCAGCGCAGCGATGAGTACGGCGGTGAGCTCGAAGGACGAGCGCGCTTCCCTCTCGAAGTCGTCGCGGCGGTACGCGCGGTGTGGAAGGGTCCACTCTCTGTTCGCATCAGCGCTACGGACTGGGTGGAAGGTGGCTTCGATATCGAAGATGCCGTGCAGCTTGCTCGGTGGCTCAAGGACGCGGGCGTCGATCTTATCGATGTGAGTGCTGGTCAGACGTCTGCTCACGCGAAGCCGGTGTATGGGCGTGCGTTCCAGACTCCTTTCGCCGAACGCATTCGAAATGACATCGGCATGGCGACGATGGCCGTCGGCAACATCATGGACGCGGATCGAGTGAACACCATCTTGCTCGCTGGACGCGCGGACTTGGTCGCGATGGCGCGTGCACACTTGGCGAACCCGTATCTGACCCGACACGCTGCCGCCAACCTGGGCGTCGATCTCACGTGGCCAAAGCCGTATGCCGCCGCTGCGAGTGTTGCTCCGAAGATGTTCGGAGACGAGTGACCGCCTGGAGCCCGCCTCCAGACAGTGTGGTGCGCGGCTCCGCACATCGCGTCGACCCGGCGCGCTTTGCAGGCCGATATGCGTTCGTGGTTGTCGCTCTTGGCGTGGTCGTATTTTCGCTGGCATGGCTTTGGACCGGAGAGCGATACTTTGAGGATTCGCTGGGTCGCCGATTCCGTGAAGCTCACGCCGCACCCTGGGAGGTTGGCTGCTTCGCGTTCCTCCTCATGGGGGCTGGCGCAACGAAGAGGCTCTTCGGAGCGGATCGTTGGGTGGTCCCAACGCTTCTACTCGCCGTTGCCTTGAACGTGGGCGCGACGATCGTGCTCACGGGGATACCTCAAGAAGCTCTCGCGCTTTTGGCGTTTGCAGCGTCGGCGGCGGCGTTCGTATTTCTCGCTGCGCGCTTCTCTGTCGGGCCTTGGGCGGCGTTTGCGTTCTTGGCCCTCGCGTTTGCTTCGACGGCTGGCGCAGGCTTCTCGGGACGTCTGCCCCCGGGTAGTGATGGGGACTGGGCCATTGTTAGCCTTGTGATGGGCGCCGGCGGTGTGGTGGGGTACCTACCTTTTCTACGCTCCCTTTCGCGCTCCTCGAGGCCCTCAGGGGCGTCATCCTCCTGATCCCTCGACGGCGCGTCCGCTTTCCGATAAACCCGGCGCCATGACCGACTCACTTGCTGTCGACACGATCCGTGGCCTCTCGATGGACGCTGTCCAGGCTGCCAACTCCGGCCACCCCGGGACGCCCATGTCCCTCGCTCCTTTGGGCTGGGTGATCTACTCGAAACTGATGCGCTTCGACCCCGTACAGCCGAGCTGGCCGGGCAGAGACCGTTTCGTGCTGAGTTGTGGTCACGCGTCTATGTTGCAGTACTCACTGCTCCATTTGAGCGGCTACGATCTGAGCCTCGACGACATCAAGAACTTCCGTCAGTGGCACTCTAAGACGCCTGGGCATCCAGAGAACTTTGAGACGCCGGGCATCGAGACGACGACCGGCCCGTTGGGGCAGGGCGTAGGTAACGCCGTCGGCATGGCGATGGCGGGTAGCCATATGTCGGCACGATTTGGCAGTGAGCTCTTCGACCAGCGAATCTGGTGCATCGCTTCCGACGGCGACTTGATGGAAGGCGTGGCCTCGGAGGCGGCGTCCATCGCGGGCCATCTCAAGCTTGGCCATCTCACGGTGTTCTGGGACGACAACTCCATCACGATCGATGGGCGAACGGACCTCGCGTTTACCGAGGACGTCGTGGCACGTTTCGCGGCTTACGGCTGGCACACGATCAGTGTGGACGACGGCGAAGACCTCGAAGCACTCGAGGCGGCGGGTCGCGCAGCCATGGCGGATCCACGACCGACGTTTGTCCGCGTAAAGACCATCATTGGGTTTCCCGCACCCAACAAGAAGGACACCTCCGGCGCGCACGGCTCCCCTCTTGGTGTCGACGAGATTGCAGCGACGAAGAAGATTATGGGCTGGCCCGAAGCGCCATTCCATGTGCCCGCCGAGGTGTCCGCTCTACGCGAAGGGTTCCATGCTCGCGGAACAGAGCTACGCGAAGCCTGGGAAGCCAAATTCGCCAAGCACGACGACCGTGCTGAGCTGACCGCAGCGCTTGCGGGCGAGCTTCCGGCGGGGTGGGACGCGCTCCCGACCTTCGACGCCGATCCCAAGGGGATGGCGACGCGCGCGGCGAGCGGTAAGGTCATCATGGCGCTTTCCGAGAAGCTCTCGAACTTCATCGGTGGTTCCGCCGACCTGACGGGCTCCAACAAGACGGATATTGTCGGTGAGTCCTTCAAGGCCGACCAAAAGAGCGTCCCGCGAACTGCGCACTGGGGCGTTCGCGAGCACGGCATGGGTTCTGCCATCAACGGCATGGCTCTGTTCGGCGGCTTGATTCCCTTTGGTGCCACCTTCCTCATCTTCAGTGACTACGTTCGTCCTTCGCTGCGTCTTGCCGCCTTGATGAAGCAGAAGACGCTCTACGTATTTAGTCACGACTCCATCGGACTTGGGGAAGATGGACCCACGCATCAGCCCGTGGAACAGCTCGCGGCGCTTCGGGCGATTCCCGGCTTCGCGGTCTTTCGGCCCGGCGATGCAAACGAAGTTCGTGAAGCGTGGATCGCGATGGTCCGTTACCAGGGGCCGTCTTGCATCGTCACCACGCGTCAGTCCGTACCGACGCTGGAACGAAGCGCGAGCACCGCGGCGACCGGACTTCACAGGGGAGGGTACGCCGTCATCGAGGCGGAGAGCCCGGACGTGATTCTCGTGGGCACCGGCTCGGAGCTTCACCTGGCCACGGAAGCGGCAGCGCGCCTCAAGGCTGATGGAGTGAGCGCCCGCGTTGTTAGCATGCCGTGCTGGGAACTCTATAAAGCCCAAGACGCAGAATACCGCGAGGCTTTGATCCCAAGCGGAACCCCCGCCGTCGTTGTCGAGGCGGGGATTCGTCAGGGATGGGACCGCTGGGTCGGTGCGAAGTCGCGCTTTGTGACCCTTGAGCACTTTGGCGCGTCCGCGCCTTTCGAGACGCTCTACCGCGAGTTCGGCATCACAACGGATGCCGTATACGAAGCGGCCAAGGGCCTGTTGAAGTAGTGGACTAGAGCGCCGCGAGAGCCGCGTCGTAGTTTGGCTCTTCGACGATCTCAGGAACGAGCTCGCTGTAGATGACCTTGTTGTTCTCGTCGACGACGAGAACAGCACGGGCCGTCAGACCCTGAAGAGGGCCGCCCTTCATGGTGACGCCGTAGTCGTCGCTGAAGGAGGAGCGGAAGGTCGAGAGTGGGATGACGCCATCCACGCCTTCGGCGGAGCAGAAGCGCTTTTGGGCGAAGGGGAGGTCGGCGCTGATCATCAGGACGCTGATGTCTTTGCCGGCGGCCTTGCTGTTGAACGCCGCCGCTGCCTTCTGGCAGATGCCAGTGTCATAGCTTGGGTTGATGGTGAGGACTTTCTTGCCAGGGAAATCCGAGAGGGATTTCTCCTGAAGGTCGGCGCCCACGAGGGTGAAGGGAGGAGCATCTGCTCCGACTGAAGGAAGCTCGCCGTTGAGTTCAACGGGGCCGCCCTTGAATGTGATCGTTGCCATGGCGCGGAACCTAGCACAGGCGACTTGCGGTGTTCGAGGGGTCGTCAGCATCCGGTCGCGAACTCTACCAGTAGAAGTTTCGAGAGAGTCCGACGTCAGGTGCGTTCGTGATGTAGGCGTCGGTGACTTCGAACTCTTGCGGAAAGAACCCGTCCGGAACTCGAGTGAATCCCCGAG
>JBLHKB010000584.1:0-4372 GCA_047619315.1 Polyangiales bacterium | reverse complement strand
TGGGGGGAGTGCATGCGCCTGACCGAGGACGACTGCGACGGAACTCGAACCCGAACCATCTCCACGTCCACTTGTGACGGTGGCAGCTGCCAAACGGTCGACACCACGGACTCAGAGTCTTGCGATATCGCCAATATGACGTTTTGTGGAATGGAGGGAGCCACCTGCGACGCGATCGGCCCGTCGGAGACATCCAGCTGCCTTGGCAGACGTCGCCGGCCCATCTGCATGGGTGGAACGTGCCGAACCGCACAGTTCATCGACTGTGATCTGATCGGAGCGGCATTTGAGTGCAGCCCTCCAGAGACCAGCGCCTGCTCCCGAACTGGCGATGAGTGTGTGGGAACGGAGACGGAGACCACCTATGCGTGCATCGCCGGCCGAATGTGTGAGCCGACGGTGGGCGATCCCACCAGCTGTAACGTTAGCGTTACAGAAACCTGCGGTGAAGCCGCCGACTGTTCAGCCGGCATGTGCGATGGCGGCGGCAGCTGCGCTCCCGCGGTCGACTGCGATGAAGCGGGCGCCTGTGGCGCAGAACTCTGCATGGGTGCGCTACTTTGCGGATGCGACGATGTTGGCGGTTGCGAATGTCGCGTGCTCTAGCCTCAGTGTCGGTCGTTCAGCGGCCGATAACCGCGCGGATTCCTGCGCCATAGAACGGGGCGTAGGAAAAGACCGCGTCGTCGTTTTGAGGGACGTCTAGAACGTCCACTCCGGCCTCTGCGTAGAGCACAAACTGCCGCACGATTCGTATCTGAAGGGAGCCGCCAAAGCGCCCCCCGGTGCCGGTCACAGAGCCCGTACGTTTGACGTAGCTCATCCGAATTCCAAGAGAGAGTGCGCCGCGATAAGACGTGTCGAGCCTCACTCCAGCGGTCCACACATAGAACGGTTCGTCCGCCGCGATGGCGCGGGCGATGGACCCTTCGAGACTGATCCCGGACCAGCCAATACTCAGAGAAGCTCGGAGCAGATTGGAGGTGACATCTTCCATCCCGCACGCACAGTCCGGGGCGGCGAGCGCGATGGGCGTTAAGTAGCGAATCCGAAGGCTCTGCCAGCTGAGGTCAACGCCCATATGAAACGGTGAAGGCTCTGAGGGCGCTGTCGCTCCCTCTACGGAAGGCTCGCTTTCGCGCTCCAGTTCTTCGGATGGAGCCTCATGCGACAGCGGAACCGTGAACGGATCCGGCGCTGGACGGTTGAGAGCGCCCGCGCCTTCTTGCGCGTGAGCCATACGAGGGGGCTCGACGGAAAACAGCCCAAGCCCGAGAGCAACGGCGATGAGCGGACGCCAAATGGGGGGAGACACAAAGTCTAAAGACGGCGCCGTGGACTCAAAGTGTAGACCGAACATCGACTTGTCGCGGAAAGAGTTCGGCGAGAAACCAGCGCTTGGGGCCCTCCTCCTAGTCACCAGACACGGACGCATCTCTCGGTACGAGAGACTTCAAGTCCACAAAGCACGAACCCATTGGACGAACGGGGCCCCGAAACGACCAGTGGATCAGGCTCCAGCCCCGCGCCCTACACAAAAAGCCCGCCAAGAGTCCCTCGCGCTCAGCGATCGTGGCTTACGAAGCTGGAAAGAAGCGAGGTCAACCCGGAAAAAACTACAAAATCCGGTTTGATAGGGAGGTCACAATAGGGCATCCGTATGACCGGCGTAAGAAGCGCCAAATTCAGGACACTCATGACTTTCTCAAAAAAATCCCTCCCCCTCTTTGTTGCCTCACTCTTGCTTGTTGCCTGTGGTGACGACGTTTCGCGAACCGACGCTGGAACGCCCAACGACACCGGAGCCGGGATGGACTCTGCTACGCCGGATAGCGGAACCGTTCTAACGGACGCTGGCCCCGGCGCTGACACTGGCACGGACGCTGGCCCAGGGACGGATGCTGGCCCAGGCTTCGACGGCGGACCCGACTTCGACGGCGGCGCGGGTGAGAACACGAACGCGCTTTGCGACGATGGCCTCGACAACGACGACAACGGCTTCACAGACTGCGATGACTTCTCCTGCACCATGAACCCTGCGGTCACGGTTTGCCCCGTGGAGAACTCCGACGCCCTCTGTTCCGACGGAATCGACAACAACGACAACAGCTTCATCGACTGCGATGACTTCAGCTGTTCCCGCAACCCTGATGTCACCGTCTGCGGCATGATGGGCGGCGAAGGCACCGACGCCTTGTGCGCCGATGGCATCGACAACGACGACAACGGCTTCACCGACTGCGACGACTTCGGCTGTTCCCGCAACCCTGATGTCACCGTCTGCGGCGCGATGACGGGCGGCGAAGGCACCGACGCTCTGTGCGCCGACGGCATCGACAACGACGAAAACGGCTTCACCGACTGCGACGACTTTGGCTGTTCCCGCAACCCTGATGTCACCGTCTGTGGCGCGATGATGGGCGGCGAAGACACCGACGCCCTCTGCGCCGACGGCATCGACAACGACGAAAACGGCTTCACCGACTGCGATGACTTCGGCTGCTCCCGCAACCCAACGGTCTCCGTCTGTGGAGGAATGATGATGGGCCGCGAAGGCACCGACGCCCTCTGCGCCGACGGCATCGACAACGACGAAAACGGCTTCACCGACTGCGACGACTTCGGCTGCTCCCGCAATCCGATGGTCACCGTCTGCGACTAGCCTTCGATGGAACGGGAAGGAAGGCGGGCCGACACGGCCCGCTTTTTTTCGTTAAGGATGTGTGCTCAGAGATTCAGACAAGAGCTCACGGACAGGAGCTCCCTGCGTAGGTGCACAGAGTGGAGTCATTCACGACGAATCCATCGGTGTTGCAACCCCACTCGACGCCCACGCTTCGCGGGCCATTGACGTACCCAACCGTGGCGCCGCTTCCGTTCTCCCGCGTATCGCCAGCGTAGACGAAGGCCATATCTTCTCCGCCCTCGTAGAGGACCGCCTGCATCATCCAGTTGTCCGTGGATGAAGCACCGTAGTGGTACGCGTCCCACTGCACGATGTTGCAGCCTCGTGCCGCGGCGAAGTCGTGAGGGCGTGGACAGGTGGCGAAGTACCGATGATAGATTTCGTTGACCTGAAGATCATCGTGATAGACGAGCACGCGAACGCCCGCGCCGGACAAGCCTGTGCCCAAGCCGCATCCGTTACTTAGGTCTGTTGTCTGAGTGAGGTCGGATGAGAAGTGCCCGTTGGAATCGACGCGGATGGAAGCCATCGACACGCCGAAGAGCTCGAAGCCGCTGCCGCCGAGCGGGACCGTGTCGATGGTGTCGTCGCCCGAACCGTAGGGCGTTCCCGTCGATGAGATGTCGAAGAACGAATGGGCGCAGCGCGCTGAATCCACCACGCTGCTGTATGTTTCGTGACCCGCCGTGTCCGAACCGACGCAGCCCGCGACGGTGGTGCAAACAGGTGAAGTATCGCAAACGCCGCCGGCGCCCTCACAGAGTGAATTCGTGGGGACGGAGCTCCCGAGGGACATGTCTTCGTTGCAGAACTCAATGGTGCACGCGATGCCATCGTCGGCGGGCGGCGCCGTGCCGGCGACGCAGCTACCTGCGGCACAGGTCTCAGCCCCGGTACAGAACAGCCCATCGTCACAGTCGGCGTTGCCCGAGCACGCGGGAATACACCCCATCCCGGCGCTGCATGTTTCGCTGCCAGAGCAGCGCGCGTCTTCGGGGAGCGCGCGGCAGAGATCTGCACCCTCGTCGCAGACGTCGACGGTGCAGGCGACCCCGTCGTTGCAGACAATGGGCGTGCCTTGGGCACACTCGCCTCGCACGCAACTTTCCAGACCCGTGCAATATTGCCCATCGTCGCAGTCACTGTTGAGAACGCACTCAGGCGTACAACCAGTGGCCGCTTCACAGGTCTCGCCCAACGCGCAGGCGCTATCTTCAACGAAAGCGAGACATGAATCCGTGGCTTCGTCGCAGATATCGCGCGTGCAGGCGACACCGTCGTCGCAGTCGGGTGAGGTCCCCGCAACGCAGGATCCGCTATCGCACGCCTCATCTCCATTGCAGTGGAAACCATCGTCGCACTGAGCGTTCGTTGTGCATTCAGGAATGCAGCCGGTCGCGGCGTTGCAGGTTTCGTTTGCGCCACAGCCCATGTCTCCAGGGAAGCTCCGACACGATGAGCTGAGCTCGTCGCAGACGTCCTCGGTGCAAGCGATCGAGTCATCACAATCCGGCGGAGTGCCCGCAGCGCATGCCCCGTCCGTGCAGGTCTCCTCGCCGTTGCAGAAGACACCATCCGTGCATTGTTCGTCGCCGCTGCACTCCGAATCGCAGCCGGTGACCCCGCATGTCTCCCCGTCGCCACAAAGCGTCGAATCGGCAAAGCTGCGGCATACGCCCATGCCTT
>JBLHKB010000583.1:0-4387 GCA_047619315.1 Polyangiales bacterium | reverse complement strand
AAAGTTGGTCGCGATTTGAATCGCGCTCGCACCACCGAGCGCCGCGAGCGCCGGCCATAGGCGAAATCCCCCGGCCAAGTACGCCAGTGCTGTTCCCACAGCGACGGGAACGAACGCGGCGCTCAACGTCGCCGGTCGTGCGGCGATCACCCAGGCTCGAAGCTGGCTCACGCCGCAAGCCTCGCGACGAGCTCTGGAGCCCAAATGAGCGCGTCATGACCAGCGTTCGGAGCGATGTGAACCTCAGCGTGACTTCGCGTCGCCATGTCCGTCGCGAGCTTTTGGAACTTGGCGTCACGCTCACCGACGACAAGGTGTGTTGGTGGAAGAGTCATCAGGCGCTCTTTGTAGAAGGGCATTTGTCCAAGGCCCAGAACACGGAGCGCAGCGGCGAGACCATCGGCGGTGTGAGCGAGACGAATCGACCGCCGCGCCGTGCGCGCGCTCTCCGGGAGAATCTCTTCGTCGAAGAGAGGGAGCGCTTGCCATGCGTCGACAAAGGCGATGAGGCCGCTGGACTCGAGGGCGCACGCACGAAGTTCATCTTCGCTTGCGCGGGACTCACGTTCGGCCACGGTCTCGAGCCCAGGATGAACGCCGATGAGAACAAGTCGATCAAAGCGCTCCGGTGCGAGCACCCCCATGGCGAGAGCGAGGCGCGACCCCAAGGAATAACCGATGCAGACTCGAGACGTCGTTTGCGCGAGGAGTTGCCTTGCCTCCTCCTCGAAGGATGCGCTTCTCGTGAGATCGGGGGTGTCCCCGTGTCCGAAAAGCCAAGGCGCTTCCCAGCCGGGAGGGTTACCAAGTGCTTCGAACAGGCCGCTGGCGCTACTTGGTGCGCCAGTGAAGCCGTGGAGAAAGAGCGTCACCCTTGGAGGACCTTCAGTGCTCCCCGGAGAGCAGTCCGCGTGCGCGCGTCCGAGTCTTTAGGCAACTGAACCTCGATGAGGGTGGTGCCCGTTGTGCGGAACCCTTTCCGAAGGGCACGATCGAAAGATTCGTTGTCCGTGGGGCAAGAGTATTCTGCGCCGAATGCCGCCGCGGCCTTTTCAAAGTCTGCGGTATGCGTTGTGGTGAAGTGCTCCTCGAAGACGCTCCTCTCGATGTCTTGGGCCACCGGTAGGCGCTCGAAGATACGGCCGCCTCGGTCGTTGAGGACTACGACGACAAGCGTCGCACCGGGCGGCGTCAGATCGAGGCTCTTGATGTCGTGGAGGAGGCTGATGTCGCCAAGCATCAAGCCCACCGGGTAGCCCGCCGCTGACGCACCGGCCGCGCCCGCTACTAGACCGTCGATGCCGGAGAGGCCGCGTTGATGAAGAACACCGGGCGTACGACGGGACCCGAAGAGATCGAGATTACGCACCGAGAGGCTGTTTCCGGCCATCAAGAGGCCATTTCGAGGCACCGCTTCGCTGAAGAGACGGGCGACGCTGGCGTGACCAAGGGTCGTTTGCTCAACACCGCCCAGAACCTCCGCGACGTTCTCGGAAAACTCAGCGCACCATGGGGGGCGCTCTCGCAGCCCGTCGGCCAAGCGCTTGACAAAGCCGTGTAGGGCGCCGAACGCGATGAGGTCGGCGTTGGAACCTGGATCGTACCAGGGGCCCGGCGTGATAACGACACGCTTGCGCGACGAGGACCACGCGTCCCAGGCGCTGTCGATGGGCGGTCGGCCCAGCTGGAGGATCACATCGGGATCAAAGCAGTCGAGGAACGGAAGGCCATGGAGCTGGCTGGTGAGGTCCGCGAGAATGGGCGCGCCGAGGCAGTCGGCCAATCGCCGAGCTGGCTGCCGCAGAGCGATTTGGCCGAGGCTCGCGGGGCCCGCGACGATGGCGGGGCGTTCGCCGCGCGCGAGGAGTTCGCCAATGGCATCGAGGGCGTCATCGCTGGCGGCCCCACCTTCAGGGATGAACACACGTGGCTGGACAACAGAAGGTGCCTCGCTTCGGCCCTCGAGGGGTTTCCGAAGAGGAACGTTGATGTGCACGGGTCCTGCGTGCGGGAAGGTCGCATCGATCATGACCTTTCGGCAGCGGCGCATCACACCTCGAAGTGCTGCGTCGCTCTCGACGGCGGCGCCCAGGTCTAGGAAGGTGCGCACATGGTTGCCGAAGAGACGGTTTTGGTCCGTCGTCTGATTCGCGCCGCTACCTTGAAGTTCAGGGGGGCGGTCCGAGCTGATGACCACCAGAGGCTGTGCATCCGCGGACGCCTCCATAACCGCTGGTAAGTAGTGGCCCGCGGCGCTTCCTGACGTGCAGAGCAATGCGACCGGTTTACGCGTCGCGCGCACAAGTCCGAGCGCGAAAAACGCCGCCGAGCGCTCATCGATGATCGTGTGAAGCGAAAGGCCCGCGTCGAGGGCGGCGAGAGCGAGTGGCGTAGAGCGCGACCCCGGGCTGGCGATGACCCGCTCGCACCCTCCGGTACGAAGGGAGTCCATGATGGCTCGAGCCCATGGGATCTGTGCGTTCATGTTGGTTCGAACTAGGGCTTGGAAGAGAGGTTTTCGGAGCCCAGGGCGCCTAGAAACGCCTCGAACTTCAGTTCGCTCTCTTGATACTCCAGGTCGGCCTTCGAGTCTCGCACGATCCCGCCCCCTGCATAAGCCGTGGCGGAATCGCCAGCCAGGAGCCCACAACGGAGGGCTACGCTAAACTCCCCTTCGCCGGCGGCGTCGAAGCTCCCGATGGGTGATGCATACCAGCCACGGGGTGCCTCGCTGGTTCGAATATGGTCGAGGGCTTCCTTGCGAGGGACCCCACCCACAGCGGGCGTTGGGTGAAGCGAGCGAACTAGCGAGAGGATGTGCGCGTCATCCCGCAGCTGCCCTTCGATGGGCGTTTCCAAGTGCAGCACGTTGGCCAGCTCGCGAACGACGACTCCCGAGTCGGCGCTCAATTCCACCGCCTCGCGAAGAGAGTCGTGGATAGCGTCGACGACGAGGCGATGTTCCCACGCGTCTTTCGTGGATGCGATGAGCTCGTCGCGCTTTCCATGAGGGACGGTGCCCGCGAGGGCGACGGTCTCCACGCGCTGACCTTGTCGCCGCACAAGACGCTCTGGAGTCGCTCCGAGGAATGTGCGCTGGTCGATTCGGAATGCAAAACGGGTACAATCAGGGAATCGCTCACGGAATGCCATCAGGGGCACTAGGTCATCGATGGGCGCTTCGAGGTCCACTTCAACGCGGCGAGCGGCGACGACTTTTTCGTAGCGCCCCGCTTTGATGTCCTCGCGGAGCAAGTCGATTCGCTCACGGTAGGATTCCGGAGACTCGGTCGGTCGGCGCCGATACTTGGCGTCGCTCTGCGGCATCTCGTTTTGAGCAAGTCGCTCCAGGTAGTCTGCGTATTCGCTTGGTGCTGCGTCTCCAAAGTCCCCGGCGCGTAGCGTCAAACGAAGCCACGCGCGGCCCTCACTGCGTCCGTAGAGCCAGCGTGGCATCACGAAGAGCGCGTCACCGAAGGCTTCCCAGCTCGAGTCGTCGGCGGCGCCTTCGTCGAAAGCGAAACCTCCGTAGAAGCGAGGCGGTGGCGCGTGAACTTTTGGCGAGTCGAGGCGGTTGATGCTTCGAAACACGTCGTCTGCGAGTTCTTGAATACGCTCGAACCGAGCTGGACCGTCCGCGCGCAGCTCAACGCCGACACCGAGACCGGCTACGCCATCTTCGCCCGAGGCCAGGAACAGGGCGCGAGGGTCGGCCCCGCCGAGGAGCAGGTTCTCCGGGCGGCACACCGGTGCGGGCAGAGTGATCACGCGGAGCGAGTCCACGGGCATCGAAGCGATGGCGCTTTCTAGGAAAGGTGGCTGCTTCCGCTGATGTGCATAGAGTCCGCTCATCGTGATCTCCCTACGTAAAGGTTGGCTGCCCCGAAGGTGAGCCGTCGAACTTCCACGTCTCGTACGCCAGCTTTTTGCATGAGCGCGGCGAAAACAGAAGCCGGCGGGAAAGCCGCAATGGACTGCTGCAGATAGCGATACTCTTGCGAACCCGACACGAGGGCACCGATGCGCGGAACGACGTGGTGGACGTGAAAGCGAGCCAAAGGACCAAGGAGGGCACCATCCGGTTCACCGAGCTCCAAGATGACGATTCGCCCGCCTGGGCGAACGACGCGGACCATTTCGCGGAGCGCTAGCTCGCGATCGGGAACGTTGCGAATGCCAAAGGCCATGGCGCAGGCGTCGAACTCGTTCGATTCGTAGGAGAGGGCCTGCGCGTCGCCTTCGTCGAGGGTGACGCGTGCTTTGCTCTTTTGGACTTTTGTTCGTCCGACGTTGAGCATCTTCGGCGACGGGTCGCTACCCACGACGCTCACGTCGGCGGATTCAGCGATTTGCAGTGCGAGGTCTGCGGTTCCCGTGGCGAGGTCGA
>JBLHKB010000582.1:0-4403 GCA_047619315.1 Polyangiales bacterium | reverse complement strand
AGCGATGGTCGAAAAACACCTTGGCGTGCGAGGCGAAGACATCCTCTACGTGGGCGACCATATTTTCAGTGACGTGAACGTCAGCAAGAAAATTCATCGGTGGCGGACCGCGCTTGTGGTTCGCGAACTCGAGACCGACCTCGAATCGCTGCATTCATTTCGGGAAAAGCAAGCGCACTTGAGCTCACTGATGGAGCGCAAGGAGATCATCGAGCATCGCTACTCCGTGGTGCGTCTCGCGATTCAGCGGAAGAGTGCGGGCTACGGACCGCAGGTCGATGAGAGTATTGAAGAGCTCAAAGCGCGAATCGCAGGGTTCCGGGATGAGCTTAAGAAAATCGATGCTGAAATCGCTCCTCTCGCTATCGAGTCGGGGCAGCTGTCGAACAAACGCTGGGGGCTCCTCATGCGCGCGGGAAACGACAAGAGTCATCTGGCGCGCCAGGTGGAAAAGAGCGCAGACGTATATATGGCGCGCGTCGGCAATCTTCTCGACCAAACTCCGTTCGTGTATCTGCGCTCACCGCGGGGGAGTCTACCCCACGATTTTGGTCCTGAAGGCGGAAGCGCACGAGAGGAAACTTCATGAGTGGAAACGATGAGGAGCGCTGGGCGCAAGTGGAGGAGAGCGTTGAGCTCCTTCAAACCGGTAACCTCCCGGAAGCGAAGAAAGAGCTTATTGGGCTGGTGGAAGCACACCCCGACAACGAGTACGCCCATTTCTTTTTGGGCAATCTCTTCTACGAAGAGGAAGACTACGCAAAATCGCTCAAGTGCTACGTGACGGCGATGGACGTCAAGAAGCGCTACCTTGGCGCGATGATCGGCGCAGGCCAGTCGCTACGTATGCTGGGCGACCACGAGAAGGCACTTCGCATGGGTCGCCAGGTTCTTCGCGTCGAAGAGAATGACCCAGACGCTCTCTTCTTGGTCGGAGCGACCTTCTTTCAGCGCGGCGAGCATGCTGGAGCCTTCGGGCCACTCAACCGTTTCCTCGAAACGAACCCCGAAATTGAAATTGCCATCGAGGTACGCGGCATGCTTCAAATTTGCCGGCAAGAGCTCGGTATGCCGGAGGAGTAGGCCGCTCGTGAGAGCGGTCTAGAACTCGTAAGGATAAACGACGACGAGACGTTCCTGCTGGAAGCGAGGGAAGCGCGCTCGCCGCACGGCTTGAGCGATGCATCCGCCTGTCGGCTGTCGCGCAAAGTAAGCGTCTTGCACCTGCGCCGTGGTCACGCGGCCGGTGCGGCCGGAGACGGTGACCCGGACTGGAACTCGTCCACCACGGCCCATGCACTCTCGGACGCTTCCGCGAACCGCAAGGAGGGCTGACTGAACTTCCTCGCGTGATGGAGTTTCTTGCAAGTCTGCGTCCGATGTACTCATTGCTGGCATCGGCGTTGGCTCTGGCGTCGCGGCGGCCACAGCAATCATCGCAGCAGCGGGCTCTGCGGTCATCCGCACAACCATCCGGGAAGCCGTGGCGCGCATGGGGGAGACCATGCGGGCGGTTTCGGGTTCTTCGAGTGCTTCGGGAGACACCACAACGGCGATTTCTGGAGCCTCGACGACCTCGGACTCGACGACATCTTCAACCACAGGTTCGGGTGGTACTTCTTCGCGCGTCAGGGTCGACGCCACGACCACCGGCGCCAAAGAATGGACTGCGCTCTCTTGCGGTTGCTTCATGAGAAAGAAGGTCACGATGCCGGCGACGGAAGCGAGGGCCACCCACAGGGCCCACGGGGAGGAAGCGGGGCGGTCCTGTTGAGGGCTAGGTGCGGCAAGAGGATCGAAGGAGGGCGGGGGGAGAGCCGAGGTGGCCATCGGAATAGTCGGCTCATCCCTGCGGCCCCGAGGCCGAGGTGGTGTCGACGGACGAGGTGCAGGCGCGCGAGGCGGTGCGGAGCGAGGTGGGGGAGCTTTGGGTGGACCGGAGCGCGGCTTGGGGGCGGGCGCACTTGGCGGTGGCCTCTTCCCCTTGGCTTGTGGTGGCGTTGGGGGCGGCCGTCGACGGGCGGGGAGGGGAGCTGCCGGAGGGCGCGGACGATTGGGAACCGGTGGCAACGCGGGCGGAGCGTTTGAAACACGTTCCTTCATTTTTACATCTCGACCTGACGCTCTTTGCTTCCCCATCCGTCTATGGTGGCAAAAGTTCGCAGAAGGCTCCACATTCCTGTGGATGAACGCTTTTGAAAGTCTGGCTGGTGTCGGCCCAATCGTACTCACGTGTGAGCATGCTTCCGAGTTCATGCCTAGCGGGTATGCCTGGCCTGACGCAGACGCCCGCTTGGTGGGTACTCACTGGGCGTTTGATCCAGGAGCGAGAGATCTCACGCTTGAGCTCGCTGAAGTGCTCCGTGCCCCGGCTGTGCTCAGCTGCTTCTCTCGTTTGCTTGTGGATCCCAACCGTCCGGAGGACTCGCCAACTCTCTTTCGCCACCTGGCAGAAGGTGAGAAGGTGATGCTCAACGAGGACCTCCGCGACGAGGAAAAGGACCGCCGGATCCGTGAACTCTACCGGCCATACCATGGTGCCGTGGACGCCTTGATGCGTGGAAGCGGAGCAACCGTCGCCTTCTCGGTCCACACCTTCACACCGCTCTACGAGGGAAAGACGCGTGACATCGAAGTGGGGATTCTCTTCGATGAGGCTGAGAGCGATGCTGAGGTGCTCTGCCAAGCAATCGCCGATGCAGGGTGGGACGCCCGATTGAACGAGCCTTACTCCGGCAAGGAGGGGCTCATGTATTGCGTTGACCATCACGCGACGGCGCATGGGCTGCGTCCCATCGAGATCGAAGTACGTCACGACCTCGCTGTGGACCCGGCCAAGCGAGCGCGCTTGGTGGAGTGCATCGCGAAGTCGCTCCAGGGTCTCGCGGCAACGTCTTAGGGCACTGGAAAGCCCGCGCGTCGCAGCGCTGCGCACACGGACATCAGAGGCAGGCCTTCGATGGCGGAAGGGTCATCGCCGCGGATGCTCTCAAAGAGGCTGATTCCCAGCGCCTCGATGCGATACGAGCCGCAGCAATCGAGGGGTGAATCAGCTTCCACGTAGCGAGCGATTTCCTCCGCTGTGAGTGCGCGAACCGTCATCTCGTGGACATGGACGTCCGCGTCGACGTGGCCATCTGGAGCGCGTAGAGCGTAGGCGCTGATGAGGCGATGAGTGCGCCCCGCTAGACGCCCAAGCTGCGCCCTTGCCGCCGCTGCGCTTCCCGGCTTGCCCAGGATATCGTCGTCGAGTGCAACGAGCTGGTCACCTCCCAGGACGAAAGAGTCATCGCTGCCTAGCGCTTCGGCTTTGGCGCGCGCGAGAGCAAGTGCGATGGTTTCGGGGGCCTGCCCGGAGCCCATGAGCACGTCTTCGTCGACGTTTGGCGCGCGTTGCGTGAACGTGAGACTCAGGCGCTCAAGCTGCGCTCTTCGGTAGGGCGAGGTGGAGGCGAGAAGCAAGCGCACGTGCAACTCAGATACCGACGAGCGGAAGCTTGCGACGCTGCTGTTTGTCTTCGAAGGGGACGGGATACTCGCCCGAGAAACATGCATCACAGAAGCCGTCGCCGGGGATCGCGCTTCGCAGACCTTCAATGCTGAGGTAGCCGAGGGAGTCTGCGGTGATGTACTGCGCGATCTCTTCAGGCGTGTGTCGACTCGCGATGAGCTCGTCGCGCGATGGCGTGTCGATACCGTAGAAACATGGCCATCGAGTGGGAGGAGACGAGATCCGCAAATGGACCTCAGCCGCGCCCGCGTCGCGAAGCATCTTTACGATTTTTCGTGAAGTCGTCCCTCGAACGATGGAGTCGTCGATGACCGCGATGCGCTTGCCTTCGAGTAGGTGACGAACCGGGTGGAGCTTCAAGCGCACCCCAAAGTGACGAATCGACTGCGAAGGTTCGATGAAGGTGCGCCCGACGTAGTGGCTACGAATCAGGCCAAACTCAAATGGGATATTGAGCTTCTGTGCGAAGCCGAGGGCTGCGGTGACGCCACTGTCCGGGACCGGAACCACAAGGTCTGCGTCGATGGGTGATTCTTCGGCGAGCACTTCACCCAATCGTTTTCGTGCTTCGTACACGCTCGTTCCACCAAAGGCGGCGTCTGGTCGTGCAAAGTAGACGTGTTCGAAGATACAGAAACGAGATGGCTTGTCTTCGAATGGGCGGGAAGAACGAAGCCCAAAACGGTCGATCACGATCAGCTCGCCGGGTTCGACGTCGCGGACGTACTCAGCGCCAATGAGCTGAAACGCGGGGCTCTCGCTGGCGACAACCCAGCCTTCACCGAGCTTGCCCAAACAGAGCGGGCGAAAGCCGTAGGGGTCTCGAACGGCGATCATCTCGTCGACGCTGAGGAACACCAGCGAGTAGGCGCCTTCGACTCGGCGTAGCGCC
>JBLHKB010000581.1:0-4426 GCA_047619315.1 Polyangiales bacterium | reverse complement strand
CTGTGGCCGTGATGGGCGAAGAGCGGAGAAGGAGACCCCTATTGGGAAAGCCCTGACGGTCCATTCCTTGTCGACCCACCGACCAACCCGCTGCCGGATCTCCCATCGCTGCCGCTTCGGCGACTGACGAACGTCGAATACACGGCGACATCGACGCGGCGTTTCAACAGGACGCCGCCGAGGAGCTTGCTTCGCACGGGTTTGACCTGCCCTCACAAGAACACGCGGATGTGTTCAACTTCGGATGCGGCATGTTGGGCCAGATGCAGGCTACAGGCGCAGGGTTCGACGAAGCAGACCCCGCCGCGGCGTATGAACTCCTCGAGCGAAGCTGCCGTGAGCTCGGCGCCTTTCCTTGCTCAGTGCTCGGCCGCATGGGCGCCGCCGACCTCCTCGGTGAGTCCGCGACCGCCGAAGCCGAAGCCGCACTCGAGCGCGCCTGCGAGACGGGCTATGCGCACGCATGCCCCATGGTTGAACTCGGGGGCCCGAGACCTGAATGACCTGCTAGGGCTCGCTGGTCGTGACCTGGAGGAAGTACTCGCCAACGCTGGAGTCGCCCCAGCCGTCCACGATGAAGTGATGGGTTCCCGCCTCAAGGATCTCTTCGAGGCGTCCTGCGGAGCCATCGCCGCTATCATCGTCGCAGGCGAGCTCGCCGCGATCCACACACATCGCGCCATGACGGTGGAGCACGGTGTCGAAGTCGCTTCCGGCGCTCGTCGCGACGACGCGCCGTCGCTCGCTCAAGAACAATCGAAACGCCACGTCCGGTGACGCAGCGGCGGAGCCACAAGTTCGAGTTGCGTACTGTGGGCGCGCGTCCCGTGTGCTCCCGCGGAAGAGGCCTCCGTCCGGCGGTACCACGTAGGCGGTTTCGCAGGTGTCATTCCCGCTGACGTCCGTCACCGTCGTCGGTGGGTCAAAGGAGAGAGTCAGCTCATAGTCCAGGGGCAAGGGGGACTCGACGATGGCGAAGTACTCACCAGGCGGCAGGTCGCGCGCCAAGAGGCGTCCTGGGTTGCCACCTCCGCAGCGGATTTGAGAGTCGAGGTCTTCGCATTCGCTTCGGAGCGACAGATACGCGAAGCGGCCGCTGCCGTCCGCGACGAGGGTGACATCGCTGCGCTCGTCCACAGTAAAGCGATGAACGGCGTCCGGGTAGAAGAAGCCGCAGCTGGGACTCAGGTCGTCCTGAAGCCCTCTCAGGTTGCCCATGACCGGGGCCGCGACGCCGAGCTCGAAGGGGTCGTCGCAGGTGTCGCCGGAGGGCGGGTCACTCGGCGTGGCGAACTCAACGTTGAGGGTAAACTCTGCTTCTCGCGCGGGATCCGCCTCGACGATCACAAAATAGGTCCCAGGCGGAACACGATAGAGCCGGCCACCGGCTGGGTTGCCACGCAAGCAGCGTCGTGCGTCCATCCCGCAGGTATTCTGGACCTCGACGGCCAAAGATCCGCCTTCGCGCGAAAGCGCGGACAAGATGACGTCTTGCTCCTCTTCCACCGTGAACACGTAACTAAGGTCCGTCCACCCTGCGACCCCGCACACCGTCTCGATGGAGTCGCTCACGTCGACCAAGCTGCCCACAAACGAGCCGCCGCCGCTCACATCCAGGGGCGTATCGCAGCTCTGATTGTTGGGTGCATCGCTGGGTTCGGTGAAGACCACTTCGACGACGATTTCGCTTCCGCCGCCCGCTACGATGATGAAATACTCACCGGCGTCGAGGGCCCTCGCCCGAATCTGCCCAGGAAAACCAGAGCCGCATTCAAACTCGGTTTCGCTCTCTCCGCAGGTACGCCGGAGGCCCAAAAACGTCAGACTTGAGCTCGCCGCGCGAACCGACAGGTCTTGTGGAGCGTCGAGGGTGAAGTTCAAAACGATGTCGCCACGGCCGGGAGGCGCGCAGGTGACAGGGTGGTCCGGTGCTGCGCCGTCGCTGCGGATCTCGAACACGCCTCCCGCGCTCACGTCGAGGGCGTCGTCACACGTGTCGTACCTGGGCCTGCCGCATTCCGATTCATCGGTCTCCTCGTCGCAATCGTTATCGATTCCGTCCGTGCAGATCTCGGCAACGCTTGTGGAGCGAAGCGGGTCTTGGTCGTCGCAGTCGGTTCCCCCAGGGCAGTTCCAGTCCGTATCCCCGTCTTGATCAAAATCGCGGGTGCTCTGCTCGCAGGTCTTTGATTCTTCATCGCAGCGGTCGATGGTGCAGACATCACCGTCGTCGCAGCTCTGAAAGCGCCCAGGCGCGCAGCCGCCAGCCTCGCGGTCGCAAATTTCCACGCCGTTGCAGAAGACGCCGTCGTCGCACATCGTCGCGTCGTTTCGATTTCGACAGAATCCGCCCATGCATACGTCACGCGTGCATGAAATGCCGTCATCGCAATTTTCATCCGTCGTGCACGTGAGCGCTCCGACGTCTCGACCGGTGTCGAAGGTGGCGTCCGTCCCTGAATCCGTCCCAGCGTCACTCGTCGCGTCGTCGCCACAGGCCAAGGAGAACGTCAGACACAAAACCATCGTTCGAACCATGGCGTCACTATGGCACACCCGCGCGTGCCGCCCCACACGCCGCTGTGGCCTCTCCTATGAGGAAGATCACGCGCGAGCTCCGCCGAAAGCGTCAAGGTCCCACCATGAACCCTGCCACGAACGAGGCCGTCTACTACTCCGCCAACGGCCACATCGGAGAGCTCGTCCTCAACCGAGGTGACAATCGAAACTCCATGACGCCGGAGCTCCTGACCGCCTTCAGCGCCGCATCCGCCGAGGCCGCCGCAGACAAGCAGCTGCGGTGTCTCATCGTTCGCGGCGAGGGCTCCTGTTTCAGCGCCGGCGCAGACTTCCGCTCGAATATTCAAGCAGGCGATGGCGCCCCGGACGAACGCTCGTACGCCATGTATCGGCCTTTTCTTTCCCTCCTGGACGTCCAAGTGCCCATCGTGGGCGCCCTCAACGGACACGCCGTCGGCGGCGGCTTTGGCCTCTCGCTCATGTGCGACCTTCGCATCGCCAATAAGGACTCAAAGTACGGCGCCAACTTCACCCGTCTTGGGCTGCACCCAGGCATGGCAATCTCGTACCTCCTGCCTCGCCTCGTCGGTGTAGTACGAGCCAACGAGCTTCTGCTCACGGGTCGCCTCATCCGAGGTCACGAAGCTGCGGCGATGGGCCTGGTCAATGAGGCCGTTGACGCCGACCAGGTCGTGCCCCGCGCCCGCGCCCTCGCCGAAGAAATCGCCTCAGCGGCCCCGCTGGCGATGCGCTCAACCAAGCGGGCTATCTATGACGGACTCGACTGGAATCCTCGCGCTGCGGCACGTCGCGAGGCCGCGCTCCAGGCCCAGAGCGTGGCGACGGAAGATGCTCAAGAGGGCATGAAGGCTCTCCTCGAAAAACGCCCGCCTGTCTTTGTGGGTCGCTAGCGGGTTGACGGCCTCGTCCCCGTCTCGTTAGATCCAGGTGTGAGCGTCCCACCCCGGCTTCCGTTACCCGCGGACCAACTTCCCGAAAAGATTCGTCGCTTCGGCGATCCAGCAGCCCCGAAGGCTGCGCGGACCATGGCCGCGCGAGGACTGGTACCCATTCAGGGTGCCAATCTCCTCATGCTGCTGACCCAGCTCGAGGCGGATCCCGACGTCGACATCTCCACGGCGGCACACAGCAGCCTGACAAAGATGCCGCCGCAGGTGATCGTGCCTGCGTGCCAGGCGGAGCTCCACCCCTCCGCCGTGCACTCTCTCGCGGAGATCTTTCGCGACAAGGATGATGTCCTCGAAGCCCTCGTCCTCAACGCCGGGATGACGGACCACACGCTGGAGCATATCGCGAGGTTCGCCTCCGAGAGCATCGGAGAGCTTATCGCGATCAACCAAGAGCGTCTTTTGGCGGCTCCTCAGATCGTCGAGGCGCTCTATCTGAACAAGAACGTTCGCATGTCCACGGCGGACCGAATGGTCGAACTCTGTGCCCGAAATGGCGTCGAGCTTTCGGCCATTCCAGCGTTTCAGGCGCACGCCGAAGCGATCAAGGGCCAGCTGATCCCTGAGCCCACGGATGAGCCTCTGCCTTCGGACATCGCCTTCCAAGAGGCCGCCTCCGAAGCAACCGACGAAGACGCCTTCGACGTCGACATCGTCGAGAAGACCGAAGAGGTTAAAGACAAGTTCAAGCCGCTCTCGTTCCGCATTCAGAATATGACGATCTCCGAAAAGATCCGGCTGGCGACGGTAGGCGACGCCGCAGCCCGCGCGATGTTGGTGCGAGACCCCAACCGTTTGGTTTCCCACGCCGCCATCTCGTCGCCGTCGATGAACGCGAACGAGGCCTCTGGTATCGCCAACTCACGCAACATCTCCGACGATATCCTGCGCTACATCGGCAATCGCAAAGAGTGGCTGCGCTCCTACGAGATCAAGCG
>JBLHKB010000580.1:0-4438 GCA_047619315.1 Polyangiales bacterium | reverse complement strand
AGGTGCGACGCGCGCAAGGCCACGAACAATTCGAAGTGCCAGATGCGGGTGACCAGAAAGGCGTCGATAGCGAGCCAGCACGATTCCCGCGAGGTATTGGCTTTGGGGGAGTGCTTCCGCTTGCGCCATGCGGAACGCGCGGCGTGCATCTGTTCGCGCACGTTCTGGGTCGGAGCCGGAGAGCCCGCCGAGCGCACGCAGCAGTACGGAATCTACAGTGAGTGCTGGGTGATCGATCGAATCACCGTTCCCGGTATCGATGGAGTCCGGGCGCTGTCCGCGGGCGACCCGCTGCCACCCTCGAGCGACGGAGAGTCCCCCGGTCCCGCCGGGGATCGATGCGTCCAGAAGCGCCCGGTCCCCTCGAAGCACGCATGCCAAGGCCCAACGTCGGACGACGAGTTGTTCCACCTCGTCGCCCTCCGCCGCAAGGGAAAGGGTGCGCTCAAGGTCAACATATGGAAGCTCGGTCTCGAGCCCTGCGAACCAACGCGCGAGGCGCACCGCAGTCGCGCTGCGAGTGTCGCCCACGAAGGTGTCGGACTCGGCAAAACGCCCATGCAAGAGTTCCTGGAACGCTTCGGTCCACCCTTGCTCCATAGGCGTAAACTACCATGAAAAGCTCGGGTGATGCTATGCTTGCACGAGTGGAGTCCCCCTCGCTCATTCATGTCTGCGCCCTGGCCAGTGGCGGAATGGGGCGTGTCGAGATCGCGGTTCGACGGGAAGCTCAGTTTGAAAGACTGTTTGCTGTGAAGCGGCTGCATGTCCAATATGCAACCGACGCTGCTGTACGAGACATGTTTCTCGACGAAGCCCGAATCGCGGGGCTCATACGCCATCCCAACGTTGTGCACGTAGTCGACGTTGGAAACGATGAAGAGGGCCCCTTCCTCGTCATGGAATACGTCGAGGGTCTCTCGTTGTCCGAGGTCGTTAAACACCATGCCGCACGAGGGGAGCTCATTCCGCTTTCCGTGGGACTTGAGATCATGCGGCAGGTCGCCCTCGGCCTGCAGGCCGCACATGAACTTTCCGATCGAGACGGGAGGCTCGTGGGACTCATTCATCGTGACGTGTCGCCGCAGAATGTGATGGTGAGCTACGATGGCTGCGCTCGACTTACGGATTTCGGGATCGCGAAAGCCTCCGAACGACTGACGAAAACCAACACGGGTGTGTTGAAGGGCAAGTACGGCTATCTCTCGCCGGAGCAACTTCGCTTCGAGGATCCCACGCAGGCGTCGGATCTATTCTCCTTGGGCGTCGTGCTCTTTGAGGTGCTCGCGAGTCGCCGGCTTTATGGTCAGGGCGGTCTCGGAGCTGCGCGTCAAGTGCTCAACGACCCCCCACCGGACTTGGCGGATGACCGCCCCGACGTGCCAAGCAACATCATCGGGCTGGTGTTTCGATTGCTTGCAAAGGACCCAGCACACCGACCCGCGAGCGCACGCGAGGTCGCGGATCAACTGAAGGAAGCCCTGCGCGAGGTGGAAGAGGACGAACACACTGAACTCTCGGACTATATGGCGGCCCGCTTTGGCGAAGAGCAGAAGGCCCGCCGAACCAAGATCGCGAACGTCCTAAAGGACATCGATCATGCGTCGCACCGTCGTGCCGTGGCGTCGCATCCCGTAGCTCAGGACCGGACGGGTCGCGCACAGCGAGTGCCTCGCAAACGGTTTGGAGTCTACGCGGCCGGTCTGCTGGCTTTGCTCCTATCCGCCGCCGGTGGTGTGTACGCGGCGCGCGACGTGGCCGGACCTGATGTTGATGCGCCCATCAAGATGGACGCAGAGGCAGAACGTAGTGCGGTGCGGCAGCCCGCCCCGCAACCCTTGCAGCTAGCCGGTGAACCGGCTTCAGAATCGGCCAGCACAATCCAGAGTCCCGTTCAGATGGAGAACGAAAGTGTCGCCTCACGGCCGGTCAACGCGTCCATGCGACGGGTACGAACCACCGCAATGACCACCGGTCGGCGATGGGTTCAGGAGTGGTAAACGAGCCTACGCTAGCCTCAGGCGTGCGGACTTAGGATGGTCGCCGTCGGAAATCGTATCGGGGACTACGAGGTTCTCGCGAAGCTGGGCGAGGGCGGCATGGCGACGCTCTTTCTGGCGCGCAGAGTCGGCATCAGTGGTTTTTCGCGCCCCGTTGCCATCAAGGTGGTTCATTCACGGCTGAACGAAGATCCCGATTTCGTGAACATGTTCATCGACGAGGCCAACATCTCATCGCGGATCGTTCATCCGAATGTCGTCCACGTCGAAGAGCTCGGGAAGACCGACGAGCACTACTTCCTTGTCATGGAGTACATTGACGGGTGCTCTTTGTCACAGCTCGTGCGCACGCTGAAGCGAGCGAATCGGCGACTCAACTCGACGAGTGCCGTGAGCATTGTGGCTGCCGTCGCAGCGGCCCTCGATGCCGCACACAAGACCACTGGGGAAGACGGGTTGCCACTCGGTATCGTCCACCGCGATGTGAGCCCGCAGAATATTCTGATGAGCTACCAGGGTCACACCAAGCTCATCGACTTCGGCATCGCCAAAGCCCGTGGCCGGCTCGCGGAAACACAGACGACGGCCATCAAGGGTAAGTTACGCTACATGGCGCCGGAGCAGGCTCGAGGCGCGAGCGTGGATGGCCGGACGGACGTCTATGCGCTGGGCATTATTCTGTGGGAGCTTCTGACCGGACGACGGTTATTCGCCGGTCAAGACAACCTTGAGGTTCTCGCTCAAGCGGGAGCTCGGACCATCGAGCCACCCCACGAGATCAACCCCAACATCTCAGCTGAACTCTCGGCGGCCGTTATGAAAGCGATGGAAACGTCGCCGAACGCGCGCCCGCAATCAGCGCGCGAGTGGCGTTCGCAACTCCTTGAGGCGGAGCCTTCAGCTCGCTCCGTCGATCCGATGGTTGTTAGCCACTTCCTACGGGATATGATGAGCGAGCTCATCGATCAGCAGCGAGAGAAGTTTGGGAGTATTTCGGGCGTAACCACCGCGGCGTTCCAGGACTCCGAGCGGCATGATCCGACGGGGGCCCATCAGATAAGCGTTGAGCGCGCGACGGAAACTCTGACTGACCCGGTCCTCTCGGATGGCGCCACGCTGCCCACCGCCGTTAGCCCAAGGAGAGTGGTGAGTGGCAAAACGAAACTTGCGCTGGCAGCGATGGGTATCTGCCTTGCGGCAATCGCTGGCGTCATGCTGAGCGGCTACGCCACGGACGAAGAAGCTACTGTCGTGAATGAACCCACGGAACCCGCAGGGCTCGCACCAACACCAGCGGTAACCGCCGTTCCTGTGCGGCTGGCGCCCGTCGCGCGCGAGCCTGCCGAGGTTGACGCGGGCACCGACACGCAGTCCCTTGAGCCCGCTGAAATGGCTCGGCGGATGACGCAAAGGATGAGACCCGCGCGCATGCGGCCAACGGAAATGAACCCTCCGGACACCGAAATGACGGCGGTTTCGATGCAGGCACCTACAGGAAGTATTGTGAGCGACTTTGACCTATAATTCGCAGAGATGTCCAACCCCTTGGTGTACGGTGACCCGTGCCTTGATCATGTTGTTCTGGATCTCGTCCGTGCAGGGTGTCGCCGCGAGTCCGGCGGCCGCACAAGGTGTAAACGACACCGCCATCGCAAGGCAGCTCTTCACAGCAGGGGTGGCGCATGCTGAAGGCGACCGGTGGACCGAGGCCGAAGATGCGTTCGAGCGTTCGCTCCGTCTCGCGCCGCGACCGGTCACCCGCTACAACCTCGCAGGGGCTCAGGCGGAGGCTGGACACGTCGTAGCCGCCATCGAGAACTACCGTCGGTTTGTCCGCGAAGCCCGCGACGCCCGCTACGACGCGTACCGGACACACGCCGACGAAGAGCTCGAACGATTGTTGCCGCTCGTTGGACGGATGCGTCTTGAAGTCACGGGACTCGAGCCTGATGACCAGCTTACGTTGGACGGATATGAATTGGACGTAGCGGCGGTCGGGGTCATTGTGCCCCTCGACCCAGGCGGGCATGAAGTTGCCATCGAGCGCCACGGCGCGACGGACACCACGCGCTTTGAAATCGTCTCCGGGGAGACCCAAGATGTGGAACTCATCGTTGCGGCGGCCGCGGTACAGACAACGGCGAGCGAGACGACGGCCGAGACTTCGGCTGAGCCGCAAGGCCGCTCAAAGGCGGGATTGGTCATCGGCGTCGTCAGCGCCGTCATCGTAGCAGCGGGTCTCGGCGTCGGCGCATATTTGATCTGGGGTCGAGACGACGCGCCTGCCTATCCGGCAACCCATGGTCCTTTCACAGTGGTGGGTTTCTGATGCGGTCGAGTTCCATGTTCTTTCTCGCCCTTTCCACTCTCTTGAGTGCGTGCCCGAAAGCGAGCACTCCTGTCGACGCGGCGGACGCTCGGGCAGCCGATGCGGCAAT
>JBLHKB010000579.1:0-4440 GCA_047619315.1 Polyangiales bacterium | reverse complement strand
TCTTTTTGCAGCTCCGGGCTGCGAACGAAATCGAGAAGATGCCGCGTCAGCTCTTCCAGCCGCCAGGCCTCTGCAACGACCTTGTCCGCCTTGGCCCGCTCCGCACCGTCAAGCATCTCGACGAGAAGCTGCGCGTGCCCCTTGAGCGACGCCAGGGGATTACGGATTTCATGGGCAAGAACAGCCGTCATCTCACCAAGCACCGCAAGGCGGCGCCCGTCTTCGGCGGCGCGCAGGGCTTCACTACGCTGACGGAGCATCTGGCGCATCGTCAGACCCAAGAGGACAAAGAGCACCACAGCAAAGCCCGAGGCGCCCAGACCCAAGCGGGCATCGCGCTGGAGCTCGGGCCCGAGCACTGGCGCAAACTCGATCGTGTCTGATCGCGGAAAACGAGGGTGACGGCGTGCGCGCTTACCGGGGCGTTTACCGGGTCTTTTGCCCGGCGGCGGATGAAGGAGAGGAGGAGACCGATATGCGCGAACGACGCCATCGCCCCGCTGAAGACCGTGGCGCCGCGTGCCATCGAGGTGGGCTTCACCCGCCGAGAAGTGCCCATCACGCCGACGGCTGAGCGCGACATACCGAAGCCCCTCGTCGTGATGCTCGGCCAAGAACGCCGAGAGCATTTCATCCGTCGGAGGGGTCGAATCCACAAGTGCTCGGAGTGCCTCGAAGAACTGCTCGGCTTCCCTGTGGTCGGCGGCGTCCATCGCACGACGCAACCCGAGCTGAGTAAACACCTGGCTCGCGACCAGAGCGATCGCTGCCGCCGCTGCAAGCAGAAACAGAGCCCGGACAAATTTTGTGTCGTTTCCCTTCAACGACTTATCGGGAGTGGTCGTTTGAAACAAGCGAATCCTCGGGTGGCATCCGGCATCAGCCTTCGATAGTGCCATGAGCCTCTGTGAAAGCGCACCATGGCCTCCAGTCTCCCCCTCCCCTTTTCAAACTCCGTGCCGAAAAGCCCTTACCTTCAAAACGAGGTGCAAAGTAACGCTCCCGTCCGGTCGACCGGCCGAAAGCGCACATGCCACCTGCGGGATCTGCAGATCGCTCACGACAATCCCTCGCCGGAGCGCCAGCTCCGAACCGCGTCCTCCATTTCTCGAAGACTCGCTCTTGAGATGAGCACGCGAGTGTTGCACGATGGGGGTTGAATAGAGGCTGTGGGGAGACGTCTTTAATAGGGCGTGGGTGAGTCACTCTTGGTGAACGACAGCGAACAAATATCGGATGACACCGAGCCTCTAGTGATCGACGGAGCCTATCGAGTCCAAAAGGTGATTGGTTATGGTGGCATGGGCGTCGTGCTCCTTGCCCACGACGACCGGCTGAAGCGCGACGTGGCCATCAAGGTCATCGAGAAAGCTCTTCTGGGTCGAGCGGGAGCACGTGACCGTTTCATCGCCGAGGCCCAGGCCATGGCCAGGGTGCAACACGAGAACGTCGTGCAGATCTTTGCCCTCGGTGATCACGATGGCTTGCCCTACTTCGCGATGGAGTACGTGCCAGGGACCAACCTCGCCGACTGCATGGCAGAGCGCGATGACAGCGACGCGTCCATCGACATCGTCCTTGGGATCATAGAGCAAGTAGGCCGCGGCCTCGACGCGATCCATCGGACCGGCGCTGTTCACGCCGATGTAAAACCGGGCAACGTGCTGATCGGTCATTCACATCGTATCGTCTTGGCTGACTTTGGCCTGGCACGAAAACTGGGTGAGGCGGACGACACCGGCCTAAGCGTCGGGACTCCTTCATACCTGCCGCCGGAATTCCTCTCGAACGAAGTCACAATCGATGGGCGCGCGGATGTGTACTCCCTCGGTGTCATGACCTACGAAATGATCACGGGCCGCTTGCCTTACAAGATCGAAACCATCAGCGAGTACCGTGCGGTGCATCGAGAGGCGACCCCAGCGCTGCCCCCGTCGTATTACCGACCCGATCTCTCCAGGGGATTCGACAAAGCCATCCTGCAGGCGATCTCGCGCGACCCGGAAGAGCGTCAAGGCACGGGCGGCGAGCTCGCGTATGAACTGATGAGTGCTCGCGAAGAGCTAAGGGTGTCCACGCCGGGCTATCGCATTGTAATCGCAGACGATGATGAGGGGTTTCGACGCCTCGCGCAGGCCACCCTTGAATACGCGTTTCCTGGGAGTGAGACAGTGTTGGTTAGGGACGGTGAGGCGGCGCTTAAAGAACTCGACCTCGTCAGAAGCGACCTTGCCGTCATCGACCTCGACATGCCGGGCCTGAATGGCATCGAACTGACTGCTGCAATCCGCGCCAAAAGTGAGCACGGAAACCTCCGCATCCTCGTCGTGACGGCTGCCGGTGGAGCCACCGATTGGCGTCTCTTACAGTCTCTTGGAGCCGACGGTTTTTTGGTCAAACCACTCCAACCACTTTCCCTTGTCGCCACGGCTCGCCGCATTCTGCGTGAGTAAATCCGTCCACATTACGGCGCTGCTGCTGACCTTTTGCGCGTGCCGAGAGCCTAACTATGGGACCACGACTCGTTCCCTCGGTAGAACTGAGGTTGTCTTTGTTCCGGCGCTGCACGCTCGTCACCTCGAGAGCGATGAGTATCCACTCGCTCGGGTGACATCGCTTCTTGAGCGGGTGCAGCCGAGCGTGGTCGTCGTGCAAGCGACGCCTGCGCTGGTCGCCGCGGTTGTTGCAGATCCTTCGCTCCTCGACGAAGAGCACCCTTGGTTTGATGCGCTGCCAGAGTCCCGCGAGGCAATGCGCTACGCCATCGATCGCGGCCTGCCTCTCAACGGTATCAGCGCTCACGACGCGGCAGCGAAGGTACGTTTCGCGCGGTATCGAGTGAGCTATCCAAACGGCCCCGATGACGATGCCTATCGACGCGCGCGTGACTATCTTCGGCGGCGCGGTGCTCGTGCGGGGCGCACGCAGCCCGAGTGGTTGTCCTCGCCTCTGTACCGCCGATTGAGCGCCTGGACCGACCGCGCGAGGGACCGAGCGCTCGGCGACGATCCCTTGCGATCGAACTGGAATGGGCACCGGCGGCTTTTTCGAGAAACGCTACTGGAGCACCCCGGACAGCGTTTGGCGGTTGTCTTTGACGCTCGCCGGCTGTGGGTGCTCAGTGAGGAGCTTAGCGAAACCCCTGGTGTTCGGCTCGATCTGCGTGCATTTCTGCCATAACAGGTGCTTAAACGGCACCACCACGCAATATCAAGTAAGATAGGGGAGGAATGGCAGAGGGGAATGACAGGCGCTTGGATCCGACAGCGAGGAACCGCCACGCCTCCGGTGAGGACCGTCCGCACGGGCGCGACGAACGCGACGAACGCTTCTCACGGCCGAAGGAAATCCCCGACCATATTCTCGATGGTATCGAGCTGCCTTCGGCGCCCTGCGACGAACCACGTCCGGTGCCCGGGAAGAGCGCAAAGGTCCGGCGTCCCTCCTCGCGCCCCGTAGCGGGACTCCTTCGCAAGGCTAGACCTGCACCTGCTCCGGCTTCTCTCTCCGGCCCTGGCCCTCGTCGACCCGGCCAACGAGTTCCTTCAAAGCCCGCTGTTCGCGAAACCACGTCCAACACTTTGCTCAGTGGAGCTCAGCTTTTTCAAAAAGGCGCCGAGCTTCCAGCCATTGGTGAATTCGCGGGCTACCAAGTTTTGGGGCGCCTCGCCATCGGCGGCATGGCGGAGATTCTCCTCGCGCGACAGCCAGGCCAAGCAGAGCCCATCGTTCTGAAGAAGATCCTCGCGACCTTCGACAGTGACGATGAGTTCGTCGAGATGTTCCTCGATGAAGCGCGCGTCGGCATGCAGCTAGAGCACCCAAACATCGGGCACTTCCTCGACGCTGGGGAAGAACGCGGTCGCTACTTCATCGCGATGGAGTGGGTCAACGGTGTGACTCTCGCGAAGCTCGTGCGACGCGCAAGCAAAAGCGGCGGTATTCCACCCACGATTGCGAGCGCTATCGTTCGCGCGGTCGCTGACGCGTTGCACTACGCCCATACATCGCGCGACGAGAACGATGACCTGATGGGCCTCATCCATCGTGACGTCTCGCCGCACAACATCATGGTCGGTTACGACGGGACCGTGAAGCTCCTCGACTTTGGCATCGCCAAAGCGATGGGTGCCGCTCACATTACTGCGGCCGGGGTGGTGAAAGGCAAGTTCGCCTACATGGCGCCGGAACAGTGCGAAGGCGAAGCCATCGACTTCCGGAGCGATATCTTCGCGTTGGGCGTCGTCCTCTTCGAAGCACTCACCGGCAAGAGGCTCTTCCGACGCGGCAGCGATCGCGAGACGGTCCGAGCCATTGTCCGAGAGCCCGTGCCTTCGCTATCCGAACACTGGGTGAAAGCGCCCCGCGAACTGGAAGCGATCTGCTCCACGGCGCTCAACAAGGATCCGACGGCACGGTTTCCTACCTCCGCGGCCATGC
>JBLHKB010000578.1:0-4441 GCA_047619315.1 Polyangiales bacterium | reverse complement strand
GCGTGTCTTCGCCATCGACATCATGCCTTGCCCTCACTGCCAGGGCGTGATGCGCGTGAAGTCCATCGCCACGGAGGCGGACGAAATACGCGCTGTCCTTGGCACCATCCCGCGTGCACGAGCGCCGCCGCCGTTGCGACAGACTTTGGGGTCGGGCGAAAGCTCTTGGGGGAGGATTCTGGGGGTGTGGCGAGGGTTCGAGGGGTTGCTGGCCGAAGAGGCGGAATTGCTCTTCGACGAGGTTCGCCCCGCCGCCGCGGAGCTTCTCGGGTTGAGCGAACTGAAGTCGCCAGCGCATGCGATGATTCGCCGCATGGTCACGGAAGAATCCGAGTGAACAAAATGTCTAATAGCCCGGATGTTCCAGGCTCGGTTTTACGCTGGCTCCTTTGGCATGAGTACCTGCACTTACATTTACAAGATGGTTACACGCCCATGTTCCGAGAACTCGAGCGCATCTGGTTGGGTTGCGTCGAGGCGGAGCGTTTCCTCGACACTCTCAACGAGCGATTCGGCGTGCAGTTTTGGTAGCGTAGGCTTGTGTGGATGACGTGAGGTGAGAATGATGACGTTGGCCCGCGCCACGAACGAGATCCACGGCATCTCGCCCAACGTGATCTACGCCCAAGTGGAACGTGGGCGCGAATGGCAGGAGAGGTTCGCGTTCCACTGATTACCGACCTAGCTAGGTTTATGCAGCCGATGTTTGGCCAGGTCTGGAGTGCTCCCTCACCCAACGAAAAAAGCCGACTAGGCGCTGGGCCTAACCGACTGATTTCATACACAAGTTTTGGAGCGGGAGACGAGATTCGACCTCGTGATGTCAGCCTTAGCAAGGTGATCTAGCCGTTCCTAACCATTCACGAATCGCTGAGAACCTTGGGTTCAACTGTCTCCGGCTGTTGCGTGCTGTCCCAGAGTGTCTCAGCGAAAGTGGGGATGCAGTGGGGACCTGGCGACCGTTCAGAGCCGACCGATGGTTCCGATGGTTCTGAGGTGATGTTTAGATTTCGAGATGACACCGCGTGGGGGTCGGCTTAACCTCGCACAGTGGCTTGGAAGATTGTCAGCTGGTCTCACGAAACGCGAAGCGGGGAGATCGCTTCAGATAACTTCGCCACACTATATTTCGGCCCCACTGCGGTACTGGCAGACGCCAAGCTGACCATTGGCGAGGAGGTCGTTGCCACTCTCGACGGCCCCCCAGAGAACTACATTGTGTCAAAGATCCGCAAAGTGCGGTTTCGCGCTGATGAGAACGGACCCTCCGACAAGGCTTTCGACTGGATAAACCAGCAAAGGTTCGGCGATCTAATGGTCGACGAGTCCTCTACCTCCGACAACTTTACACTTTGGGCCGGCGACTGCTGCGAGCACTGCGCTGACGCAGCCCGCATCGTTTTCAAGTCCACTACGCTCGTTCAGGGCATGGATGAAGATGGCGACTGGGACGACCCATACTTTCGCCGAGCGACCCAGCACGAGTGTCGTGACGCTGAAATACCGGCAGGGCATCATACATACTTCGTTGTGCTGACGGAGTACGAACCGGGTACACACGCTGGTTTCTTGGTCGTCGCAGCAGGGGTGGAGGTCACGCTACGCCCGTGCGTGCGCGGCTAGGGGACACCGACTCTTTGAGTGGGACCGCCATGGGGACGACTAAAATGCAGCCTTCATCTTCTGCAATCGGATCCCTGGCGACGACGTTGGGATTGCACTCGACTATCGCTCAGGCCTCAGTTGCCCACGTATTGTGGGCGGCGATTGGTGTTCGCTCTGGCGTCGTCTATCGCGAGATTTCCGACAGCTTCAGCGGCTTCGTCGAGGCGAGCTCTGGAATGTGATTCACGACGGGACTCTTTGCGCGCTAAGCGGCAAGCACCGATTTGGCCGAAAGTTGGACTCGACCGCCATCGTACTCATCGCGAACGAACGCCCGCGATCCAGCCTCCTGTCCCAGACGACGGCTACGCGCTGGCCACCCGTCTCCTTGCCGCATGGGACGAGAGCGGAGCGGTGATTCTAAACGCCGACTGCGAGCGTTAAGAGTTCCTTGAGCAGCTCGCCCAGGCCCTCGACCGATCAAGGCTGGCCCGATCGCCCGCGAGCACGCTCAGCGACTGGCTCATCGATCATCCCGAGGTCGACGACGTGATCGGTTCGGATGAGGAGCTTGTTCGGCTCTAAGTGTCAACGGCTGAGGTTCCACGCGATCCGCGGCGGGAGACGAGTACTGCTCGCGAGGTGTCGCCCGCCAAAGCACCTCCCATTGTCTCCGCCGACATCATGGCCCCCAAGGTCGTTCCCGCCTGATTCCATGCGACGTCTCCAGACCGAGTCTGGGGACGTCGCGGGCTCGTTTTGTTGTACGATACAGATAACGGATAGGTGACCATTGCAAGACGACCCCATAGACGGAAGCGTGGACACGATCGTGAGCCTGGATGGAGGACCCGCTGCACCGGCCGCACCGGATCTGGCTTTTGCAGCGACCCTTGCCGGGAACGGGAACGCTCCGCCGACGGACACCGGCGTCGCGCGAGAATCAAAGCACCTGCTCACAATCCGCCGCTCTACGGTCATCCCCACGGCGAATCGTGACGATGGTCTCCTTCGCTTAGAAGCACGCAAGGTGCCTCGATACCAAGCCACCGAAGTGCTTGGGCGGGGAGGCATGGGTGAGGTCCTGCTCGCGAAAGACGACGACATCGGTCGCACCGTCGCGGTAAAGCGAACCTTGAGCAATTCACCGGAGCTCCTCGCGCGCTTTGCCGACGAGATCCGATTCATGGGTCAGCTGGAGCACCCGAATATCGCGGGCGTATACGACGTCGACGTCGACGCGGAGGGGCGCCTCTTCTTCACCATGCGCTACGTCGCCGGCGAAACGCTCAGCGAGATCATCACGCGACTCGCCGAGCGTGATCCCGCAACACTCGCGCGCTACCCACTTGCGCGCCGCATCGACATCTTCATCGACATCATGTCCGCGCTCGCCCACGCCCACGAAGCGGGGGTGATGCATCGAGACGTCAAACCTGACAACGTGATGGTCGGCGCGAATGGCGACGTCGTGCTGACAGACTGGGGAATCGCGCGCGACCTCGAAGCCAACCTCGACGAGCCCGCGCTTGGTCTCGAGCCCACAAGCGACGAGCATTCTCGGGCAGCGAATACCGGCGTCGGCGGCATCATCGGCACCCCGCTCTACATGGCCCCGGAGCAAGCCGCCGGGCTCCCCGTCGATGCGCGCGCGGACGTCTACTCAGCCTTCGCGCTGCTCTTCGAGCTGCTCACGCTCCGGAGCTACGTCGACGGGAATCAGAGCCTGGCGGAGATGCTTGCCGGTTCCACGAGCCGCGAGCCGCCAGGTGTCTATGCGCCAGTCTACTCGGAAGCCACTGGCCAGCCTGCCGTCCCAGCAGAGCTGCGTCACTTCCTGATCAAAGGTCTGCGCAACGACCGCGAGCAACGCTTCGAATCGGCGTCCGCCGCCATCACCTATCTGGCTCTCCTCCGCTCCGGTCAGATCCCCATCAAGTGCCCCGTCACGTTGATCAAGTTCGCGCAAGGGACGACGGTCCGCGAGATGGAGAAGTTCCCGCGCGTGGCGGTGACCGTTTGGTCGCTGACTATGCTGAGCATACTCGTCGGTGGGATCGTGTTCCTGGCGACCTAGTCCCCTGACCGCATGGTTTTGGCTGGCGTCCGCCGGCGGGCGGCGACTTTGCGCCGGTCCCGCGGACTCGCTTGTCGTGCGCCGCGTCTCGGAAGTCGTTGCCGAGGTGGCGCCGAACGTGCGCTTTGGCATCTCGCCTTTTGGCATCTACCGGCCAGGCATCCCCGAGGGCATCCGGGGCCTGGATCAATACGCCGCCATCTACGCCGACCCGCCAGTGTGGATCCGCGAAGGCTGGGTCGACTACTTGGCGCCGCAGCTCTACTGGCCATCAACACAGACACCCCAAGCCTACGAACCCCTGACGGAGCGGTGGGGCGCGCTGGCCCAAGAAGGCCGCTCGATTTGGGTGGGTAACTACCTCTCCCAGCTTGGCAGCTCCGCGGCCTGGAGTCTTGACGAGGTGCGCGAACAGATTCGTATCACGCGGGCCAACGCGCCGGCGGTGAATGGCAACATCATGTTTCAGATCGCCCCGCTTTGGAGAACCGCTTGGGCGTCGCCGATGCGTTTCGGGACACGCTCTATTCGGCCCCCGCGCTCAGCCCGCCGAACGCAGGACCTACCGAAGACGTCGCGCCGCCGAACGTTATCGTCGGAGACTCAGTGGTGATCTCCCACGCCCCCACGACTGTGTTCGAGGACCCGCGGGAATCTTCTGTGGTTGCAGCGAGGTTGTCCCGCAGTGGACGACCCGTCGTTGAATACGTCGACTACAACCCCCGAACTTCTGAAAGTCCCATGGACCGACCTAAAGCC
>JBLHKB010000577.1:0-4444 GCA_047619315.1 Polyangiales bacterium | reverse complement strand
AGAACACAGCTACGGATATGTGTTTGGCAGTCTGTGATGCCGCCGTGCAAATCCACGGCGGCTACGGATATATGCGCGAATACATCGTCGAGCGCCTCTACCGCGATGCCCGCCTCTATCCCATTGGAGGCGGCACGCGAGAGATCATGAATGAGCTGATCGCGAAGGCGGAAGGCTACTAGAGCAGCCTCGAACCTCCTTCGCGTTCAGCTCTGGCCTCTGCCTAAGACGACGAGGGCTCAGCGTCGTCTTCGGGTCCAGACTCTTCCGGGACCAAAGGAGGCGCGGTGTAGAAGAACGAAGAGACAAGCAGGCCGCCGAACAAGAGCGTCAGCAGAATGAGGGCCGGGTCGAGGCGTGTGAGCAAACCTGGCATGTCCGGGACGGTGACCCCCGCTTCTCGCGCCATGTCCTGGGCGGCGACGGCGGCATCGGTCAGACGAGTAAACTTCGCCACCATCGCCCAAGCGAAGGCGCCGACGATGGGAAAGAGTGCCGTGCGGACCCAAATGTGTCCCTTTGTGTTGAAGGAGTGCTTGGGGTTCTTCTTCGCGGCTTCGATGACTCGGTCGTAGATGAGGAGCATCACGAGCGACGCGACACCGATGCCCGTGAAGACGGCCCACATGCTCTGCGGCGAGTAGGCATCCCAGAGAACCTGACGCACTTCCCAGACGTCCAAGTTCCCCTCCTGCATAAGCGTCTCGATGACGCTGCCTCTCTCAAGACCGCTAGCAGCGCCTTCGGAGAAGCCGTAGTTCTCAACGAGGTAGCGACGCGCGAGGTTCACCTTGTCGCCGCCCTTTTCGTACATCTCGCCCGCAACGACGCTACCGATGGACCAACCGATACCCACGGTCATGTTCACATAGCCCATGTAGAGGCCTTGCTTGCCCGGTGGGGCGATGCCGTTGAGGTATCGCATCTTTGTAGGGCTCGCGAGCATCTCGCCCACGCTGAACAGGGCGATGGCGCCGATGATCCACCAGCCGTTCATACTCATGCCGAGGCCGAAGATCGCCACGGCGGAGACGCCAATACCGAGCACGATGGCCGTCAGCGGGCGAATGAAGCCCGTGAGATAGCCGAAGATAAACGCGGTCAGCATGATCATGCCGGCGTTGATGTTGAGCATCCATTCCTGCGTCAGGTTGTCGTCACCGGCGCGGGGCACCCAACTACCGAGCGCGTCTGCGACGGCGCGCGAGTCGATCCAGTCGTCGATGAAGTTCGGGAGGATGTCAAAGAGCTGATAGAACATCAGCCAGAAACCCGCGAAACACATCGTGAAGAAGAAGAGGCGCGCGTCGAGGAGACCGAGCACGGACTCCTTCAGAACCGTTGCTGTGGAGCGTTCGTCTACCTGTTCGCGCTTGGGTTCGGAGAACATGAAGAGCGGAATGAAGTTCAACGCGATGCCGGCGGCGCACGCGAGGAACACATATTCCCAGTCGAGTACGCGCAAGAATCCCGCGATCATGGGGCCGATGAAGCCGCCCCAGTTGACCATCTGGTAGAAGACCGACCATCCGAGGGCGGACGACTTCTTCGGCATCTCCTGGGCGATGAGGCCGTGGAGACCCGGCTTGAACACGGCGGTGCCGAGGGCGAGGAACATCGCTCCCGTGAAGAAGATCCCGTAGACGCTGTCGGTGCCGGCATCGCGCGCCTCGGCCAAGGGCATCCCATCGACGATTCCACTTAGGCGGATGCAGTAGCCCATGACGAGGTAGCCAATGATCTTCAACACAGTCGCGATGGCGATGTTCAACTTGAAGCCGTAGCGATCGGCGAGCCCGCCGGTAAAGATCGGGATAAAGCTCTGAACCACGGCCCAGAGAGCGTAGATGCTGCCCTTCTGAACGTGTGTTAGCTCGGGACCGCCTTCGCTGATGGCGAGGACCATGTAGACGGGCAGAACGACGCGGACGCCGTAGTAGGCGAAGCGCTCGATGAGCTCCATCCAGTTGGCGATCCAGAAGGTGCGCCCAAACGATCGGATCTGTTCGGAGAACGGTGCTTTGACGTCTTCTTCTTCGGCCATGATGGCGCGGACCCTAGTCTTCGAGTGCCAGCTACGCCAGCCTCTCGGAAAGCACGCCTGTTTTGGTGGCACTCGGACAGGTATTCTGGCCGCATGAGTCTGGCCCGCCCTGGATTCCGGATCTTACTGTTCGGCGTGCCACGGCGTCTTCGAAGAGAGAGAGCGAGAATGAGGGGCCGAACTGCCACGAGTACCGAAACGTCGCCCGCGTCTTTCCAGGAAGGGCCGGCGGCGCGGTGCGACCTGGACGAGGAGGAGCGCCGCTTGGTGGCCACCAGCAACCCATCGAGAACCTGCTTCTTGAGGTACTCGACCTCTTCAACTACGCGGGACCACACGGCGCTCCGCAAAGCGTTGTCGGCCTGAGCGACAACCTACGAGCGGTTGTGTTGAACGTAGTCCGACAGCTTTGTCTCAAAGCCGTTTGCGCTGGTGTAGGTACTGACCGCGAGTCCAAAGAGCGTGAGCGCCATGGAGGCCATCGCGACGCCCAAGGCGACGACACGTGTCCCGAGTAGAATGTGCGTCGGACCTGGGGACTGAGCCTGAGTCCAATCCGTCAACAAGAGCCGACACTCCGTGTCGAAGCCATCCATCTCGTAGAGGTCGAGAAAGGCATTTGGCATTCGGCAGTTCTGATGGACGGTGCTCTCGCCATACTCACAGATGGCCTGCGCGTGCTCCAACTCCATGCGCCCTGTCATGCGGATCACCAGGGCGCCGAGCGCTGGGTTCGCAAGTTCAAGGGTTCCTAAGTCGCTTTTCACAACCATGGGTTCCAGTAACACCACTGTAGAATAACACGACGCACCTAGTCTTGTAGCTCCTTGCGCGCCCTGCCTAGACCCACTACGAGCCGGCATGACCACGACGCTCTACCAGTTCGCGCTGTGCCCCTTTTGCAACAAGGTTCGTACTGGACTGCAGATCAAAGGGATCCCTTTCGATGAGGTTGAAGTAAGTCCACGGTCGAAGGTGGAGCTTCCCCCGCTTCCGGAGGGCGCTCCGCAGAAAGTACCCGTCCTCACGTTTAACGGCGAGGTTGTCTGGGATTCAACCCGCATCCTGACTTTCTTGGATGAAAACTACCCGGAGACTCAGCGCTTCACACCCACCGATGACGCGAAGCGCGAGCGGTCCGCTGCCATCGAAGAGTGGGTGGATGAGGTGATGATTCAGTCCTTGCCAACCGTGCTCTACGGAACATGGCGCGAGGCAGCGCAGGCCTCGAAGATCATCGCCAAAAGCAGCCGCTTCAGCCCCAGCGCGGGCATGATAGTCAAGGTCGGTGGACCGGTGATTATGCACGCCGTGGCAAAACGAATCCTGAAGCGCAACGGCAAAACGGACGCGCACGGATGGGTCGGTGAAAACCTCGACCACTTCGAGAGCGAGCTGGGTGAGCAGACGTTCGTGTGTGGCGATGAGCTGAGCGTGGGGGATGTTGCGATGCACGGCGCGTTGACCTGCATCAAACTCTTCCCCGTATTCGAAGACGTCATCTCGCGTCCTCGTCTCTACGCCTGGTATCAGCGCGTAGACGCCCTGAAGGCATAGCGAACGTCCAAGCAACTAGCGAGCCCATGCCGCTGGCTTCGAACGAGCGAAGCAACGCGGTGGCGTCGAGGTCCGCGAAGGCTGCGTGCGGGTATCATCGGCGTTTGCTTCGCCTTTGACGCGAAGCCGCGGCGTCGCCTTGGCCCCCAAGTGGCCGACTCAGCCACACGGATGCACTGAAGTGGCCGTAGGAGATCTTCGTTCTGCACCGTCGGTTTCGCGAAGAGCGCTGCTGGTACAGCGATCCGCATCGGTGGGGACACCGGCTCGCATGCCGCCATCGTGGGTGGATGGCTCGGCGCCACGCTCGCCAGACGCGCGAGGACACTGCCGGGGCCCAGAGCAAACCATGCCGGAACCGTCACGCAGTAGAGAACCACGCCTGCGATGGCGATGATTTCAACCGAGGGCATCGCCCTATCCTACTCCTTCACGGGAACTGTGTACGACGCTCTTCTAGAACCCAGTTCCAAAAATGGCGCATGCGCTTCGTCGACGCGCTAGAGTCAACCCTCGGTGTCTCTCCATCGCTCACCATTGGCTTCCGCCATTCCAGCCATTCTCGAATCGGCCGGGGATCTGATCTTAGTCGCAGATTGGAACTCCGCGCGGTTCGTCGATGCAAACGACGCGACCCTCGCGCGGCTTGGGTACTCGAAGGCGGAACTGCAACAGATGACCGGGGGCGACCTCAGTCAGTTTCCTCGGGAAGAACACCGCCGATTCAGCCAAGAGCTGATCGAGGTTGGAGAGACCAAGGTCAGCGCCGTCCCCATCCGTTGTAAGGATGGCGCGCTCATTCACATGGACCTTTGGGTTCGAAAGTTCGTTCACGAAGACACC
>JBLHKB010000576.1:0-4451 GCA_047619315.1 Polyangiales bacterium | reverse complement strand
GTGTTCTGTGTGTAACCGGACACATAGAGAATACAGATGTCCGGACGAGATTCAGCCAGCCGCGAAGCGAGCTGTTTGCCGTTCATGTGCGGCATCACGAAGTCTGTGAGAAGAAGGTCGATCTTCCCATCAAACCCCGCAGCGACGTCGAGTGCAGTCGGGCCATCCTTCGCCCCCAGAACGGTGAATCCGGCACTCTCCAGAAGGCGCGTAGTGACGCGCAACAGAGCCGCCTCGTCTTCAACGACAAGTACCGTTCGCTGTTTTACGACGTGTTCGGCTACCCTCGAACGCACCGTTTTGGCCTGAGCGAGCCCGCAAAAGCGTGGCCAATAGATCTTGAACGTCGTCCCCTTGCCCTCTTCACTGTAGAGCCAGATGTGCCCGCCGTTCTGCCGGACTGCACCAAAGACAGTGGCCAAACCGAGCCCGTTCCCGTCGTGTCCACGCGTTGTAAAAAACGGCTCGAACACCTGCTCACGAACTTCCTTCGTCATGCCGACGCCGGTGTCTGAGACTGCGAGCATGACATACTCACCCACGGCGACGTCGGCCTGGGTAGATGCGTAGTACTCGTCCACCACCACGTTCTCGGCTTCAATGGTCAGCGTCCCACCCTCGGGCATCGCCTGGCGCGCGTTGACAACGAGGTTGAGCAGGACTTGGTCTAGCTGAGATCGATCGACCTTTATCGACCAGAGTGACGTGGAAAACTCCTGACGGATGAGAATGTCCTCGCCGAGCGTGCGCTCAAAGAGCTTCATCATTTCGTTGACGACATCACTCACCAGAAGAACACCTGGCCGAATAATCTGCTGGCGCGCAAAGCTCAAAAGCTGAGCACAGAGCGCCGCGGCTCGCTCCGATGCGAGACGTACCTGCTGCAAATCAGACCTTCGCGAGTCGGCCTCGTCCAAAGTCTCAAGGACCATCCAGGCGTAGTTGTCGATGATCGTCAGGAGGTTGTTGAAGTCGTGGGCGATACCGCCCGCCAGACGCCCAGTCGATTCTAGTCGCTGACTCTGCCGCAACTGCGACTCGAGTTTCCTCATCGGGCGAAGGTCGCGCATGACCGTAGAAAGCACGAAACCTGCAGTGTCCTCCTGATGCGCCATCAGTGCTTGGGAGCACGGAATAACACTGCCATCGGCATGACGAACGTCGACCTCCGCGCGCCAGTGTCCTTGGTTCGCAGCTTCTAGAACACCCACGTCTCGCAGAAGAGCGGCGGAGTCTTTGGTGTACAAGTCTTCGTAGCGCATCTCCGCCGCACGCCCCTCCGTGAGCCCGCACATCTCGAGGCCCGCAGGGTTGATGTACTCAACGAGTCCATCCGGTAGGAACACACCAACGAAGTCCGGGGATAGCTCCGCCATGCGGCGAAAGCGCTCCGCCGCGATCTCCGCTTCTCTGTGCTGGGCAGTCTCCGGGAACACGACGACGCCCGCGACGAGGGTTTCATCGTCATCATGAACCGGAGCCGGGTGAGCGCTTGCCCATCGTTCGGTGCCATCCGAATCTCTGATGACAACGCTATCTCCTTCAACGACCTCACCTTTCAGCGCACGCGAAAGCGGAAGGTCCTCAGAACGATACTCTTGGCCGTCTTCGTTAAACGTCTGGCCCGTGCCAAGAGCTGCAACTCTCCACTCCTCGATGATGTCGTCCGGCGCAGACGCGATCAGGCTGCCCGCAGGGCAGGCCCGAATGGCGGTGCGCAACATCGACACCTCATGAGTTCGTTCGGCTAGCTCACGCCGCAATTTTTCGAGCTCTTCGTCACCGTTCATTTGTGCTTCCCCCCGAAGCTACCCAGGCGCACAGAATGAGCGGAATCCCGTTGAATATCAACACCTGACACAGTGTTCAGATGACAGGCATCTCCAAGCGCGCCGTATGCACGCCGACCTCACACACAAAGGTTAGATCTCCATCATGTGCCGCCGCGATCGCACGCACGAGCGGAAGACCCAGCCCAAGGCCGTCGCTCACAGGTTCTTCGCCGAGTCCCAGCCCAACATCTTTCACGTCGATACGAAGTTCATCCCCCACGTGGACAACGATCTGCGTCAGCCCGCCGCCATGCGTCTCTGCGTTCCGAACCAGGTTTGAGAGCGCACGCGCCACAAGCGTTGGGTCCAGTGTAAACATGCGCGCGTGACCATCGAGCGTCGCCTTGGCCTCGTCGATGCCTTGCCGTGCCAACGCCCGCTGCGCCAACTCGAGCACATCCACGCGGCTGCGTTCCACATGCCCCGCATCCACACGTGAGCGCGCCAGGAGTTTCGCCATGAGCTCTTCAAGCTCTTCCGTTTCGAGCGCGAGCTCATCCCAGTCGACATCGCTGCCTTCGCGTCCCATCTCGATCAGCAGCCGCAGATGACCCAGCGGCGTCCGCACCTCATGACTGACAAGCGCGAGCACCTCGCGCTGCTCTTCGATTTGCTTTCCAAGGCGCTCCGCCATGTGGTTAAAGACCTGCGCCAAAAGCTGCGTTTCATCATGGCCTCCCGACATGCCCACACGCGCCTCGAAGTCACCGTCCGCCAAGCGCTGCGCCGCCTGAGCCACCCTCCGGAGCGGAAACGAGAGGCGATGCGCGAGGACGCCGCTCAAGAGCAGCACCACCGAAAGGCCAGCGCCCACCACGAGCGCGATACGCCACCAAGCTGGGCGCTCGTGGTTCATGCAAAGCTCAACACGACCGAGTAGCGCCTGGGCATCACCGTCACGAAACCCGCGAATGGTAAAGCTGTGCATCTCGTCGCACGATGGCGCGGCACGAAGCATCACGCCCTCCGCGTCCATCACGCGAACACTCATCGCAAACTCGGACTCCAGGTCCTGGGCCAGCTCTTCGCGCTTTGACGCGTCGTCCCAAACGCGAGCAAACTGCAGTGCCAAAAAGGCCTCGCCACGTGCGATCGGCCCGCCCCATTCGCGGTCGCTGACCAGCGAAAACGTCAACGCAGAGGCCCCGGAGCTAAGCATCAGTGAAAGTAGAAACCACTTAAAGAGAATGCGGCGCAATGAACGCCCGCGTCGCGGTCGCTTTGAGCACGTCCTAGCGCCGCTCTCTCCATGCCTCATGACTTGAACACGTATCCAGCGCCGCGCACCGTCGCGATGAGCTCGTCGCCCAGCTTCTTGCGAAGACTCGCGACGTGCACATCCACCGTGCGCTCGCCCACCGTCCCACGGTCCAGCGCTTCAAGAATCGCACCGCGCGGCACCACTCGCCCCGCGCGTCTTACAAGAACACAGAGCACATCGAACTCGACGCCGGTCAACGTCACCGCGGTGCCTTCGTGCTTCGCCTCGCGCCGCTCGAGATCGAGCACCACACCACCCGCGCTCAGCCGCTTCGCTTCTAGCCCCGGCGAAACACGTCGCAGAATCGCCCGCAGGCGCGCCAGGAGTTCACGCGGCGCAAAAGGCTTAGGCACGTAGTCATCGGCGCCCATCTCAAGACCCACCACGCGGTCCGTCTCGTCGCCCCGCGCCGTCAGCATCACCACCGGCACCGCACTTCGCGTGCGTATCTCCCGGAGCACCTCGAGTCCGCCCATGCCGGGCATCATCACGTCGAGAAGCACGGCGTCGTAGGCACCCTCTCTCAACTTAGTCAGCCCGGCATTTCCGTTGTCCGCGTGATCGACGACGACCTCGTGAGGCGTCAGGTAGCGCTGCAGCAACTCATAGAGCCGTACATCATCGTCGATCAGCAGGACGCGGGTCGTCATCGCGAAGGACTATATCCGGGTGGGCCATTTCCGAAAGGACCGTCTCCGAAACGCTCTTGTTCTTCAAAGCGGGGGCCAAAGGGCGCTTTGGACGACTCCGCTTCTGGCGAATCACCCTCCGTCGCCTCTCGCGCCGCATCCACACAAACGCGTGCCACACGTGCCTCAAAGGCCGCTCGCCGGTCGTGATGGCTATGGCAGCCACCCTGGTGTCGAGCCGCCCCAAAGCTGAGTGCAGCACCTGCGAGTAGAGCAAACATCAACGCCTTCTCCTTTCCGCGCCTCATCGGTAAGGCCCACCCATTGAAGGAGCCATGCGACGTGCTGCAAACGCCGCGAGCTGAGCGCGTTGCTCCTCGTCGAGGGCTTCGTGAACACGACCGAGCGTCGCGATCAGAGACTCGCGAAGCCCAACGATTCGGTCTTCTTGCTCGCCGATGGATTTTCGAACCGCGTCTTCATCAAAGACGTCTTCGCTCAGAGCCTTCGAGAAGATCTCTTTCATGGCGCGTTTCATTTCGCGCCGCGCCGGAACCACGTCGTCGAAGAGGCCACTCATGGCCGAGCGAATCTCCTTCTCTTGACCAGGACTAGTATCCAGGCGCTCAAAGGCGTGGTCGAGACCACGCCGCCAGAAAGAGCGACGCCGCCTGTGGTGACCGCGACCTGAACCACAGCGGGCACGCCGACTCCGCTTGAGGACGACAA
>JBLHKB010000575.1:0-4453 GCA_047619315.1 Polyangiales bacterium | reverse complement strand
CCCTTCTCCCGCGCTTCGCGAAGCCGTTTGGGGGAGGCGTCCTCGGTTTTCTCGGAGCTCAAGCATGGGACCTTATCAGCTCAGCGCGACGCTCGTTTCGCGCCTTTTTCGAGAAGACGAAAAGAGGGCAAAACTCCAACGGATCGGGTGCTTGATGGGCTAGCGAGTGGCTTTGCTTGGGTTCGCCGTCCGGCGCGGGACCAGCGTTCCATCGGGGCGAAAGCGGCCGCGTACGCGCGCTGGGTCTCTTGAAAACACCGAGAAAGGTTCGGCGCCGAGGGCATCGAAACGAAGTGCGCCGGCGTAGGCGATCATCGCGGCGTTGTCGGTGCAGGCGATGATGGGCGGAATGTGAACGTGAATGCCCGCGGGTTCTGCGAGTTCGAGGACCCGGGCGCGTAAGCCGCGGTTCGCTGCGACGCCACCGCCGAGCACGAGCTGTTTCACACCTTCGGCCTTGCAGGCGCGAATCGACTTTCGCGCCAGGACTTCGACGAGGGCGCGTTGAAACGACGCTGCGATGTCGGCGGTGGCCTTTTCGTCTCGTTCAGGCTGCGCTGCGACATGTCGGGCCACGGCGGTTTTGAGCCCACTGAAGCTGAAGTCGTGGTCTTTGCGATGGAGCATCGGCCTGGGAAAATCATGGGCGTCGGCGTCGCCTTGAGCGGCGAGGCGATCGATGACGGGACCGCCTGGATAGCCAAGACCCATGAGCTTGGCGACTTTGTCGAAGGCCTCGCCCGCAGCGTCGTCTCGTGTTTGTCCGAGGATGCTTCGCGTCAATGGATCGTCGACTCGGTAGAGCGCGGTGTGGCCGCCGCTGACGAGGAGCGCGACGAAGGGATATTGAGGTGCGACGTTGGTGCGCTCGTCGAACTTGAGGTTTGCGGCCAAGAGGTGCCCGTCGAGATGGTTGACGCCGACGAGAGGTAGTGAGCGCGCCATGGCGAAGGCGCGCGCGCTCTGTACTCCGACGAGGAGTGCGCCAACGAGTCCGGGCCCGCATGTGACGGCTACGGCATCGATCTTTTGGCCGGCTTCTTGGAGGGCGGCTTCGATGACGGGGACGATGCTTGTGAGATGCGCTCGCGAGGCGAGCTCCGGGACGACACCGCCGTAGGGCGCATGGGTCGCGATCTGGCTTGCGACGATGTTCGAGTAGACGTGTCCTTGCGTGTCGACGACGGCCGCTGCGGTCTCATCGCAGGAGGTCTCGATGCCTAGCATTGTGGTCGTCACTCTCGCGTTTCCTTTTCAGCGGGGAAGACTCCGAACACATCACACTCACCGCGTGCGAAAGCTTCGCAGTCGGTGGGCATACAGTCACGAATGCCGCCACCGCTGCCAGCGATGAGACGCACTTCAATACTTCCATCGTCCTTGAGAGAGAGAAAAGCCATGATGTCCCGATTTTGCATCGGTCCGTCGGTGGGACGAACGGCAAAAATGTAGTTCTGTAGGCGCGCTCCAGGGAACTCAAAGAGGCTGAGTGCGTCGTGGGCCATCGGAGTAATGGGGAGCAGCGCATCGTTCTGAAAGAACTGACCGCAGATGCTGTCGTCGTTGCTTGTGATGGTGCCGGGTAGCGTCGCGCTCTTACCGGGATCAAAGCTGAGCTCGAGCTCTAGACCTACTGGAAATCCGCGGCGAATAAACGACGGGTCTTCACGCCCGAGCACAGTGCCCCGATAGATTTCGTCCTCCGCCGTGGCGAACTCACCTAACCCGGAGCAGGCGAGGAGCATCAGGAGAGGGAGGCAGCGCATGGACGGAGCGTATAGCCCCGCCTCGTAGAGTCAAATGCGGCTCAGACCCGTGAGCGCCGTCGCCGGCGAAGGATCGCCAGCCCCGCTAGGCCCAGGAGGGACCAAGCTCCACCGGAAGCGCCTGGCGAAGCCGAGCAGCCGCCGCTGTCTTCTTCGAAGGGCACGGTTGTTGGAGGCTCCTCGTCGCCGCTTTCGGGGCGGAGGCAGATGGCGGAAGTGTCGACGCGATTGCACTGAAAGCCCGCGGAACACGCGGTGTCAGCGTCGCAGAAGCGTGAGCAAACGGAGCCTCGGCTGGTGTTGTTGACGCAAAGTCCGGAGATGCAGCCTTCGTTCACCTCGCACGAATCGCCGACGAGACCGTTTGCGGGGGTGCAGATGTTTTGGTCGCCGGCGTCTGTGCAGCTGAAGCCGAGGGGGCAGTCTTCGATGGAGGTGCAGAAGGCAGAGCACCAGGCGCGCTCCCCTTGCGTCGCGCAGAAGCCACCCGCGCAGTCCTGGTTCTCGAGGCAGCCGCCGCCCGCTCCTTCGGCGATGCCGGGAATGCACTGTTCGGCTCGGCAGTGGAATCCTTCATCGCAGTCGTCGGGCATAGCGCACGCGTCGGAGCAGAAGCGGACGCCGTTGTCGTTCATGCAGGTGCCTGTTCCGCAGTCTTCGTCGGCCTCGCACGGTTCGCCTTGGTCACGGGGCGGCGCAACGAAGCGCGCTGCGACGCAGGCGCCGCAGGAGTTGTCGTTGGCGAAGCATACCTCGCCGGCAAAACATCCGTTCGTGCTATCCCGGCAGGGGAAGTGGCATCGTTGTGTCGCTTCGCCGATGGCGGCGCAGTGACCGCTGGCGCACTCACCGGAGGCGCTGCATTCGTCGCCGAGGGCTAACTCCTCGTCCGTGCGTGGCGCACAGAGTCCGTCGCAGCCGCCGGCGTTCTGGCAGAAGAAGCCGGGGGGGCATCCCAGGTCGGCGCGAAGGGGATCGCATGCTTGCGTGCAGGCGACGCCCACCTCTGTTTCGTCGCAGAGACCGGAGGAGCACTCCGAGCTGTCCGTGCAGGCGACGCCAAATGCGGAGCAGCCTTCGTCCACGGTTCCATCGCAGTTGTCGTCGGCGCCGTTGCAGACCTCCTCGGTCGGCGAGCATCCGCCGGTGGACTCGATGGCGTCTTCGATGAACTCCTGGAATTGCGCGATTCCATTGTAAACCGCAGGAGGTCCGCAGCGACCGCTCTGCAATGCGTCGAAGTCGGCTTGCGAGCGTGCGTAGCCGTAGCTGACGACGCCGTAGATGGAGCCGTCGTCGCCGATGATGGGTCCGCCGCTGTCGCCTTGGCAGACGGAGGGTGCCACGAAGATGAGGCCGCCACCGGTGCGCTCGACGGTCCCCTGAACACGCATCTTTATTCCGCTCGTACCTTCTGGCGTTTGGCCGTAGCCGATGGCGGTGAACGTGGTGAGGCCGCTCGCGCTTCCGAATTCGACAGGGCGGGGTGTCTCCGCCGCGTTGGCAGGCAGAATAAGGAGCGCAACGTCGGAGGCGTCGCCTCTGCCGATGTCCCAGGAGCCGGGAACCGTGAGAACCTCACTCACGTTGTATTGAGCGCTTGGGCGCCGACCGTTGGAGCCAACAAAGAGGCGGAAGTTGTTCGCTGCCGCCGCTTGGGCTGCGTTCCCGTTCTGTACGCAGTGCTTCGCCGTCAACACAACACGAGGTGAAATGAGCGTGGCTGTGCACGCACCTCGGGTAGCGAGGTTGAAGAGGAACATGACCTCCGGGTACCCCTCCTCTCGGACGCCGTCGATGATGGACGACTCTTGGGAGCCGAATTGTGGGCCGTCCACAGCACACGAGAAGGTGAGTGAACCAAGGACCAAAGCGAGCAGGCGTGAGCGCATTAGGACCTCCATCGACGACGGGCACTCAGTCCACCAAGCAAGAGGCCGAAGAGAGACCAAGCTCCGCCGGAAGCGCCTGGCGAAGCCGAGCAGCCACCGGTGTCTTCGAAGGGCACGGTTGTTGGAGGCTCCTCCTCGGCGCTGCCGTTACCTGGGCGAAGGCAGACGGCGGAATCACCGACGCGACTACACTGAAAGCCCGCGGAACATGCGACCTCAGCGTCGCAGAAGCGTGAACAAACGGAGCCTCGGCTGGTGTTGTTGACGCAAAGTCCGGAGATGCAGCCTTCATTCACCTCGCAGGAGTCGCCGACAAGACCATTGGCGGGAGCGCAGATGTTTTGGTCGCCGGCGTCGGTGCAGCTGAAGCCGAGAGGACAGTCCTCGATGGTATTGCAAAATGCGCTGCACCAAGCACGCTCCCCTTGGGTCGCGCAGAAGCCGTCCGCACAGTCCTCGTTCTCGAGGCAGCCGCCGCCAACGCCCTCGGCAACGCCGGGAATGCACTGTTCAGCTCGGCAGTGGAATCCTTCGTCGCAGTCACCAGCCATGGCGCACGCGTCGGAGCAGAAACGGACGCCGTTGTCGTTCATGCAGGTGCCTGTTCCGCAGTCTTCGTCGGCCTCGCACGGTTCGCCTTGGTCACGGGGCGGCGCAACGAAGCCCGCGGCGACGCACGCTCCACAGGAGTTCGCGTTGGCGAAGCATACTTCGCCGGCGAAACAGCCGTTCGCGCCATCGCCGCACGGGAAATGGCATCGTTGTGTCGCTTCGCCGATGGCGGCGCAGTGACCG
>JBLHKB010000574.1:0-4464 GCA_047619315.1 Polyangiales bacterium | reverse complement strand
CCTTTGTCTGGGGCATTGGACCATTGATGCCGCAGACGACGAGGATAGCGCCGTCCATCTGGGCAGCTCCCGTGATCATGTTCTTGACGTAGTCGGCGTGGCCGGGGCAGTCGACGTGGGCGTAGTGGCGGTTTTCCGTCTGGTACTCCACGTGGCTCGTTGCGATCGTGACGGTCTTCGACTCGTCACGCACGGTGCCGCCCTTGGCGACGTCGTGGTAAGAAATGACGTCTCCGCCCCAAAGGTCGCTCATCACTTTGGTAATGGCAGCCGTCAGAGTCGTTTTGCCGTGGTCAATATGACCAATGGTTCCAACGTTGACGTGGGGCTTATTGCGAACGAACTTTTCTTTACCCATGGGGCTCTCCTAAAACTGCGCGCCGTACATCGAAGACGCGGAAACTTGTTGAACTGAAACGTGTTGAAACTTTTTGCTCGAAAGCAGGCTGATATTCTCGTTGTGTCAAAGACGGGTCTTTGAGTAACGAAGGCTTCAGTAGCCCTTCACCTTGGCGATGACCGCCTCTGCTACAGGAACGGGAACGGCCGCATACTCCTTGAACGTCATCGAGTAAACCGCTCGACCCTGAGTTTTAGATCTTAAATCGGTCGCGTAGCCAAACATGCGCTCGAGAGGAACGTTTGCGCTGATGACTTGGAGGTTGCCTTGGGCTGCCTCTGTGAGGTGCACTTGGCCCCGACGAGAGTTCAAATCACCGATGACGTCGCCCATGTAGTCTTCTGGGGTTCGGACCTCAACATCCATGATGGGCTCGAGGAGTTCGACTCCGCCGATTTTGGCGGCCTCTTGAAATGCGATGGAACCGGCGATCTCAAAGGCCACATTGTTGGAATCGACGTCGTGAAAACTGCCATCAACGAGCTTCACGTGGACATCGATCACTGGGTAGTTAGCCAAAACGCCTCTTGTCATCGCGTCGCTGATGCCCTTCTCGATGGAAGGGATGAACTCTTTGGGGATGACGCCGCCGACGATGTTGTTCTCGAAGACGAAGCCAGAGCCGAGCTCGCCGGGGCCAGCTTCGATGATGCAATGGCCGAACATGCCGCGGCCGCCAGTCTGACGTTCGACTTTTCCTTCGGCTGTGACCGTCTCTTTGAGGCGCTCACGGTAGGAGACCTGGGGTTTGCCCACGTTGCAGTCGACCTTGAACTCGCGCTTGAGGCGATCGACGATGATCTCGAGGTGAAGCTCGCCCATGCCGCTGATGAGCGTTTGGCCGGTGTCGAGGTTCGTGTGCGTGCGGAAGCTGGGGTCTTCCTTGGAGAGCTTGGAGAGCGATTCGCCGAGCTTTTTGGACGCCGCCGTCGTCTTGGGCTCGATGGCGATGGAGATCACAGGCTCGGGGAACTCCATCCGCTCCAGCACGATCGGGTGCTTCTGGTCGCAGAGAGTGTCGCCCGTGGTGACATTGGTGAGACCGACAGCGGCTACAATCGTTCCTGCGAAAACCTCTTGGATCTCCTCACGATTATTGGCGTGCATGAGGAGAAGTCGCCCGATTCGCTCGCGCTTACCGGTGCGCATATTCATCACGGCGGTGCCGCTCTTCAGATGCCCGCTGTAGACGCGGAGGAAAGTGAGCTGACCCACAAAGGAGTCATTCATGATCTTGAAAGCCAGGGCCGCGAAAGGGGCCTCGTCGCTGGCCTCCCGGGTCAGGGTCTTTTCGAGATCGTTTGGGTCGAGACCTTTTGTGGGAGGCAGGTCAAGGGGCGAAGGGAGGTAGTTGATGACGGCATCCAAAAGATGCTGAACTCCCTTGTTTTTGAACGCGCTGCCGCAGAAAACAGGGACGATTTTGTGAGAAAGAGCGCCGATGCGAATCGCCGCGCGAATCTCGTCTTCGCTGAAGTTTGTGTCGTCGTCGAGGAAACGAGCTTCAAGAGCTTCATCACACTCTGCACACGCTTCGATGAGAAGCAGGCGGGCTTCATCCGCCTCGTCCTGGAACTCTTCAGGGATGTCGATGTTGTTGAATTCGGCGCCGAGGTCATCGCTGGCGAACTCGACAGCCTTCATCGTGACGAGGTCAATGATACCGCGGAGTTGGTCTTCACAGCCCAGAGGAAGCTGCATCGCCAGAGCTGGAGCACCGAGGCGGTCTTTGATGGTCTGAAGCGCGCGGGGGAAGTCCGCGCCGATCTTGTCCATCTTGTTGATGAAGCAGATACGCGGAACCTTGTAGCGGTCGGCCTGTCGCCACACCGTTTCGGACTGCGGCTCGACGCCTTCCTTGCCATCGAAGACCGCGATGCAGCCGTCGAGGACGAAAAGCGAGCGCTCCACCTCGATGGTGAAATCAACGTGCCCTGGGGTGTCGATGATGTTGATGCGGTGTTCGGTCCCCGTGTTGAGACCCGCCAACGGCTTCCAGAAACACGTCGTTGCAGCGCTTGTGATGGTGATGCCGCGCTCTTGCTCCTGCGCCATCCAGTCCATCGTGGCGGCGCCATCATGGACCTCGCCGACCTTGTGGTTGACGCCCGTGTAGTAAAGGATCCGTTCCGTCGTGGTCGTCTTGCCCGCATCGATGTGCGCCATGATCCCGATATTTCGGGTCCGGTTTAGGCTGTATTGGCGAGGCACGGGGAAGGTTCGTTCTTTATTGGTCGGTTCGAAAACGGAGTCAGTGGATGGTGGGACGGACACAAAAATGCCCCCCCGACCCAGAAGCCACCCTTGGGCTTTCTTTTGTTCGGAGAGGGCATGAGAAGAGCTCAGTTGGAGTCGGCTTCCGTAGAAGGGACTCGCGGTCTGCCTGGCTATTCTCTTTATTTGTGGGTGGTCATTCGGCGGAGTGAGCTCCAGCTCTGGGCGGTTTCCTTGGGGCTACAAAGCGAGCTCAAGGACCTTCCCAGTGGGGGTAGTAAGAGTGTTGACTACCAGCGGTAGTGGGCGAAGGCCTTGTTGGCGTCTGCCATCTTGTGGGTGTCTTCACGCTTCTTGACGGCGCTTCCGCGGCCTTGGGAAGCTTCCATCAGCTCAGCGGCGAGGCGCTCAGTCATGGACTTCTCACCGCGTTTGCGGCTGAAGGTGACAAGCCAACGCATAGCGAGGCTGGCGCGTCGCTCGTTGCGAATCTCGACGGGAACCTGGTAGGTGGCACCACCGACGCGGCGGCTCTTGACCTCAACGCGGGGCTTCACGCCATCAAGGGCTTGACGGAAGATCTCGAGAGGCTCTTCTTTGTAGCGCTGCTCGACGATGTCGAAGGCTCCGTAGAGGATGGCCTCGGCGGTGGACTTCTTGCCACCCTTCATGAGGATGTTCGCGAATTTCGCGACCATCTTGTCTTTGTATTTGGCGTCCGGAGTGATGGGACGCTTTTGAACTTCGCGGCGACGACTCATTCTTTACTTCTTTGCGCGCTTGACGCCGTACTTGGAGCGGCCCTTGGTGCGGGTCGCCTTGTTGGTGTTGGATGGGCCCGCGGCGCCAGTGGCGTCAAGGGTTCCGCGAACGACGTGGTAGCGCACGCCGGGAAGGTCTTTCACACGACCGCCGCGGATGAGCACGACGCTGTGCTCCTGAAGGTTGTGACCTTCGCCGGGGATGTAGGTGGTGGCTTCAATGCCATTCGAGAGACGAACACGAGCGACCTTCCGAAGAGCCGAGTTCGGCTTCTTTGGAGTGGTGGTGTACACGCGCACACACACGCCACGCTTCTGCGGACACTGTTGCAAAGCCGGGGAGTCGGTCTTGCGCTTAACCTTCTTACGCCCTTTTCGGACGAGCTGGTTGATGGTTGGCATTCGTTTTTCGTCTCTTTTTGCCTAAAAACAGGCGGAAATTGGGCCTTCGGATCCCGAAGGAGGCGAAAGATACCGGTGAGGGTCCTTCTGTCAAGCAGGTGAGGCTCAATTTCTGGATCAAACGTGAAACGAGGCCCCTTGATAGGCCGTGTGGGTTCGTATCAAAATGTTGTTTTTGCGGGTCGAACTAGAGCAGGCCGAGGCATTGGGTGCTCAGCACGGGAGATCTATTGTTGTCTGTGTCGCATTCTCGGTCGCGACCTGGACCCATTCCATCATCGTTGACGATCGCAAAGACGTTGATGGGCATGGATTCATCAAAATCTCGTGTGACCCGGAGTTCAACGCGCTCGACTCCTCCGGGGGCGAGAGGCCGCATGAGCGCGACGGTGCCAAGCAAGGTGGCCTCGCCATCAGGGTCACCCTCGTAAAAGCTCACAGGCGTTCCTGCTGCCACACTTCGGGCACCGCGGTTGGCGACGTCGACGCGAATTGTAAGGGCTGCGGGGCAGTCTGAGAGGTCCGCAGCCAAGCTCAGAGGAACAAGATCGGGTGCGGGTTGGTCCTCGGCGCCGAAACGAGTGTTCACGCGATAGCCGCCGAGTCGAGGATCCCAGGAGTTGGTTTCCCGCCGAGGGATCGCGCCATGTTGGTTCTCGCCATCCACGCAGGCGGCGTCGGTGCCAT
>JBLHKB010000573.1:0-4492 GCA_047619315.1 Polyangiales bacterium | reverse complement strand
GGGACGCAACTAGGATCTCACCGGAAGCGTTGACCCCATCCGCCGCACGCAGTCCGCGCTTTTCGGCCCCAAAGGTTACAGTACGCTTGGCGTAGACGCATGTACCACGCCGCTGTCCAGTATCCGCGTCGATACCGCTCGGAACATCCAGCGCGATAACAGGCGCCCGGGAGGTGTTCATGCTTTCGATGACTCGGCGGGCCTCCCCGCCGACGTCTCGGGCAAGTCCGGTGCCGAACAGCGCGTCGACGACGACATCAGACGTGTCAAAAAACGCCTGGAGAGCTACGCTGTCCGCCCCCTCGCTTGGCGTTGCCGGCCCGACTATTTGCTCATACGCCGCCCGTTGGAGCCGCGCGTCGCCAGACGCCAGGTCGCCCACGGTCAGCACCCGCACCACCGCGCGAGTCTCCATCGCGAACAGACGCGCAACGACCCAGCCGTCGCCACCATTTTGTCCAGGTCCACACACCACCGTGACGACGCCGGAGGCGTCAGGGCACATCGCCAACGCCGCATGAAACGCTCCCCATCCCGCGTTTTCCATCAGCAACAGTGATGGTAGGCCGCTGGTCTCCGTAACATGAGCGTCAAAGGCGCGTGCCTCCGCCGACGTCCACAGCGCTTTCAACGCCGGCTCTCGCCTTCGTCGATGGCGCTCCGAAAGCGCGCCACCGCCTCTTCAAGGCCGACGAAAATAGCGTCGGCGATGAGCGCATGCCCAATGTTCAGTTCGACGAGATTCGGCAGCGCCGCGACCAGGGCCGAGACGTTTCGAGTGGTCAAACCGTGGCCCGCAGCCACGTAGAGGCTGGGGTGGGTGCTGAGATACTCCGCCGCATGGGCCAGGCGGGTCAGCTCACCGTTCCCGCCATGTGCGTACTCGCCAGTGTGAAGTTCGACGGCCGCCGCGCCCGTTTCAAGAGCGGCGTCGCATTGGGCGATGTCGGGGTCGATAAATAAGCTGGTTCGAATCCCGTGATCGTTGAGGCGCTTCACACCCTCGCGAATGCGCGCCATGTCACCGACGACGTTGAGTCCGCCCTCGGTCGTTCGTTCTTCCCGCCGTTCAGGGACCAAGGTCACGAGCTCAGGGCGCACGCGGCATGCGATATCGAGCATCTCTTTCGTGAGCGCGGTTTCAAGATTCAGTGGCGTCTCCAGGACCTGTCGCAACACCTCGACATCTCGGTCCTGGGCGTGGCGACGATCTTCGCGCAGATGGATCGTGATCCCGTCAGCGCCGGCGGTCTCACACAAAAGCGCTGCCCGAACAGGGTCCGGGTACCGCGCGCCACGCGCTTGGCGGACCGTGGCGACGTGGTCAACATTCACAGAAAGGGCGACGTGCATAGACGGCGCTCTAGCACAGAACACACGGACGGCGCTGGGCTCAGAAGAAAACCAAGTAGTCCGACGTCTTCCGCATAGCATTCACTATATTCAGAGCACGCGTCGCAATCTCGGGGTTTTTCGGAGTGACCTCGACGGCTTCCTGTCCGTGGGTGACCAGGACTGTCGCTCCCGGAAATTCACGCTCGAGAGCGACCTTCACGAGTGCACCGAGCTTCGTAGCGCTGCGTGCTCCATCTACGCCAAAGTTCCCACCCATGAGCTTCACGGGGTCCACGAATGCATGTAGGTGCATCTACTTCCTCATGAGTAGCGAGCACCCAAGAGCGTGCTCAAAGCCTCAAGGAGACTCTCGTCCTCGTACCCGTCGCGCTCTTTGAGCGTGTTGAGTGTGGCGAGGGCGAGTTCCGGCTCGCTGATCTGGCCTTCCCCCGCACCGAGGTGCCGAAGGACATCTTTCGCCACCGCACCGATACGTTCTTTTTGCTCGCGAAAGTAAGAAGCCGCCAGCTCCTCGATGTAACCCGGAAAGAGTCTTGCATAGTCGACCGGAGACCCTGGGTGGTCGAGCGCCCAGGTGGCGACCTGACTCAAGAGGTCCTGCCGAAAACGATTCGTGTCTTCAGCCCCGAGAATCGTCTCGACACGCTTCATCATTTTCGCATCCGGCTCTTCGCTCTCGCCGGTGAGTTCATTCGACACGCGTTCGTTCCGCAGGCCGTGAGAAACGTGCGTCACGTAGAGATCAAAGAGGGAGAGGTACTGCTCTTCCTCGATGATGCCGGTGGCGCTTTGCAGCTCCTCGTCGACGAGGTCGAGCCAGCGCTCACGAACCGAATCCAAGGCTGCGCGCGGGTCATAGTAGTCGCCGTCCGGCTCACGGCGCAAGAACGCGTAGTCATCGCGACGGCAAAAAGTCTCAAGCTCTTCGAGAACACTGAGCGGCGAGAGCAAACGGTCTGCGGACGCGGCATGAAGGATCCCGCGCATCTCCCGAGGGCTCGCTCCGTAGAGCCCTTCGTAGTCCATGCTTGCGCTGGGTTCGTCATAGATGGCAGGAATCTCGCGTTCGATCACCTTGGTGTCGTCGTTCCCAAGGCGGCGCGGCGCGGCACCCATAGCGTAGAGGTCAGCCTTTTCCAATGAGGTAAGGGAGGCCGCGAGCTTTCCAAGTTCCGCATCCTCGAAGCGCTCCGCTTCGGCGCGCCTCAGTCGTGTCAGCACCGCCCAAAGCGCAGCAACGTAGGTCGCATGAGGCGACACATGCCCGCGTACCTGCGGCACAATTTGCGCGTCGTAGATGCCTTGTTCTTGGTTGTAGTCCCGTAAGTAGGCGACACGGACCAAACGGAGACGCCCGCGGAAGGAATGGTATTCGGGATGCTCTTGAAACGCCTTCAAGTGCATCTCATTGGAGCTCGCGAGGAGCACCGAGTTTAGCTGCAAGTTAGAAAACTGGAGCGCGACCTCGCCCGTCTCGATGGCGATGAGGAGGTATTTCCACGCGTCGAGGGGACGCTTGAGCAAGTCGCTGTACTCGATGAGCCCACCGTTTCCATCGGCGAGCTCCCCAAACGTCTCGTACAATGTGGTGGCCGAAAGCGACGCCGGCAGCGCGCCAAGGCTTCGGTCGGCGGTCAGCTGACGCTCGCGTGCGTCGACGGCCATCTCGGGACCAATGGTCACGGTGCCCACCCGATGACGCCGTGAGAGATAGTAGCGTTCGATCTGAACGTGGGAGAGAACACGGGAGAGGTCACCGCGGTAAGCCACCAGAAGCGCATCGAAAATTTGGCGGTTCTTATGACTCAGGTCACCTGACCACAAAATGTCCGGTGGCGATTTCATTCCAAGCGTTCCGAAGAGCGCCTGGCGCTCGGGCTGCGGGATGAGCAGCAGCGGGTGCTCGCGCAACTCACTCGTCAGCTTCGCATCGATCCGCTCTTCCGGAAGATGCGCGAGGCTCTCGATCCCATCCAGCGACACACGCTCGGACGAAAACCCGATACCACCCCCGTTTTCGCTTCGGGGAAAGACCCACGAGAAGCGATAGACCGCGCCCTCCGGGACCGTGCTGTAGTGCTCTAGGCCCGCTGACAGGCACGCCGCGAACGTGGACTTCGCGCTCCCGTTTGGACCGTGGAGCAAGACGAGGCGGTTGACACGACCTTCGCGCGTGAAGGCTCCAAGCGCTTCGACAACCTGGTGCTGTAGCTCTTCCTGACCCACAAGACGGTCGTTGCGACGTCCCTCGCTCGAAGCGAAAGGCAGGTCAAAGAGCGCGTAGCGAGTGTGTTTCGCCCAGGGGCGTTCCACGGGGTATTCGCCGTAGTGCTCGATGGCGTCGAGTAGGTAGCGCGAAGCGTCCCGGCTATGACGGGCTGGTTCTTCCGCGACGAGCGCAAGGTACTCGTCGAAGGAGAGCACCCGGCGCTCGGACTCGAATCGCTCCTTGACCGCATCGCCGGCCGTTTCGATCACGGCGCGGCTCAGGACCGTGCCGCTAGCGATGGACGGGCTAGGGTCGTCACTCACTCAGCAACCGCGATGCGGAGCCCGACGACGGCGTTCTGAGGCACGCAGGATGATGGGCTGCACACGGCAAACTCCACCCGCGCGCTCACGGCGTGCTCGCCCGCGGCACCCGGCGTGAATGGCACATCGAAATCCGCGCCCTCATCCGCGAATGCGCGGGCGTCTGTCTTCTCGAGGGTTGTTTTCGGAAGCTGAAGGCCATCCGCATGACTGACCGTAATCGCGAAGGGAAAATCTTGATTGAGATGCCACTCGCCCTGCCCTTCGAGGTGAAGCGCAAACTGACCAAGTTCGCCAGCCGCGTACCCTTCCTGAGGACGCAACTCAACAACGTACTGCTCGGTCTCGGCACGCGGCGCGGCCGATTCGTCCACGGCACCGGCCTCTAGTTCCGGCGCCTCCGCAGTCTCTTCTGCCGCCTCTGGCTGGGTTGTCGCTTCTTCGGGTTCGACGTCACCGCCCTCAGAACCACAGGCTCCAAGGGGTGCGGAGAAGATGAGGGCACAGAGGACCAACCAAGTTTGTTCTCGCATGTTTGCACTCTAACCAGGACCCATCCCGAGCGCGAGGGTCTTTTCGTGATGCCTTACGCCTATTCTGAGGC
>JBLHKB010000572.1:0-4504 GCA_047619315.1 Polyangiales bacterium | reverse complement strand
CGTTGACTAGTCAGAAGAGCCCGATTCGAGACGGTCCAGTGTCGTTGACATCGGGACCTCGATCCTCAATGAAAGGGGCGTGACGCTCCCCTCTTCCGTGCCCCGAGTGACGTCGGCGCCGCAACCCGCGGAGGGCTTTACGGCCCCTGGTTTCGAACCTCTAGCCCGGGTGTTCGCAGAACAACTCGCGACCAAAGAGGTCGGCGCCTCCATGGTTGTGTACCAGGACGGCGAGAAGGTCGTGGACCTCTGGGGTGGTCTGGCGAACATCGAGCACCAGACCCCTTGGCGCCGAGATACCCGGGTCATCGTCTTCTCGGCGACCAAAGGCCTGAGCGCCATGGCGTTTCACCTCGCGTATACCCGCGACCTCTTCGATTGGGATGCGCCGGTTGTCACCTATTGGCCTGAGTTTGCCGGCGGCGGCAAAGCGGCCATCACGGTCCGCGACCTACTCAATCATCAGGCCGGTTTGGCGGCGCTCGACGCAAAATTCACGCTTTTACAGTGCACCCAGGCCAAGCACCAAGGAGCGATTCGAGCCGCCCTGGAGGCTCAAGTGCCGCAACGAGGCGGACAGGCCTACCACGCGATTACTTGGGGCCTCTACGCGGCTGTGCTCTTCGAGAAGATTAGCGGCGAGAACATCGGTTCTTACGTGCGTAGAGAGCTCTACGAGCCTGTCGGATCCGACGCGCGCATCGGCGAAGACAAAGCCGACGCCCAAAACACCGCCACTCTCTACGCCCCCAAAATATCGACGCGGGCATTTCAGATGGCTCGTCGAGCAGCGACAAGACCCCTCTCTGCAGAAGCGCGGATACTCCGCGACCTCCCGAAGCGCGACAGCCTCGCGCGCCGCGCCTTTGAGAACCCCAGCGCGGGGAAAGCCGGGCCGTTGGCGTACAACACGCCCGAAGTCCGGCAGGCGTGCCTCCCGTGGGGCAGCGCAACGGCGAGTGCCGACGGCCTCGCGCGCGCCTACCTGCCCTTCGTCCTGGGCGGTGAGGTGGAGGGTCATCGTTTCTTCTCCGCCGAGAGCCTCAAACCGATCTATGGGCGACAAGGCTGGTCCGAGCGTGACGCCGTCCTTCAAAAGCCCGTCGGCTGGTCGCAGGGTTTCCTAAAAGAAGAGCGCCATCTTTTCTCTCCAAACCCTCAATCCTTCGGCCACGCCGGGTTGGGCGGGTCGCTTGGATGGGCGGATCCCCTCACTCGAACGTGCTTTGGCTACGTCATGAATAAGATGGACTGGCGGGTTCGAAGCGCACGTGCAATCCAGCTTTGCCGAGCACTATATGAGTGCAAGAGCCTGCACTTTGCGCATCAAAGCGCCTTAAGTCTTTGACAGCCCTAAGGCCCCGCATTAACTTTCGCCTCCTTCAAAACCAGGAGGACTTCGAGCTTCGCGGAGTTGTGCAACGCCCGCAGTTCAGGACCATGAGGTCAAAGGTTCAAAACCTTTTGGCCCAGTCATAATGACAACGATTCACACTATTCGCGGGTACTTCGACTAATGGCCAAACCACCTCCAGCCATTCGAATTCTGGTTGTCGACGATGACGACGCGATCTGTGAATTCATGGAGACGTTCCTCACGAAGGACGGCTTCGAAGTCACATCGCTCTCCGACCCATCCAAAGCGCCCGCCGAAGTTCGAGTCGGCGGTTACCACCTCGTCATCCTCGACCTGATGATGCCTGGGATGGACGGCATCCAGACGCTGGAGAAGATTCGCAGCGTCGATAGCGACGTCGCCGTAATCATCTACACGGGCTACCCGTCTTTGGAGACCGCCGTCGCCTCCATGAAGCTCGACGCCGTGGACTACTTGGGCAAGCCCTTCGAACCCTCGGAATTCCGAGAGGTCCTCGACCGCGTCATGCGCAAAAAGGGGCTCCTCCGAACACCGGAAGAGAACCTTCATCGCGTCATCGGCGAGACAATTCGTGGTCTGCGTAAAGAACGCTCGCTCACGCTCAAGCAAATGGCGCGTCGCACGGGCCTCAGCGTCTCGCTGCTGTCTCAGATCGAACGTGCCGAGTCGAGCGCATCCATTAGCTCGCTCTACAAAACCGCCACGGCCCTCGACGTACGTGTCCAGGACCTCTTCGGCGAATACTGAGCCCGATCATGCTCAGCGATGAGGAAGCACTGCGCGCGCAATTGGGGCGCCCGCTGCGCGCAGAGTCGCGCCCCGTCAAACGGTGTCCTCTGCATCTTCCCATCGTCATCGCGGTGCCGCCGGTTCTTGAGAACGGCGAGCCTTTCCCCACGCGCTACTGGCTCACTTGCCCCCTCGCGCACAAACGCATCGCGCGACTCGAAGCCGCCGGCGGTGTCAAAGCGTATGAGGCGCGACGCAAGAGCGACGCTGAGTTCAGCGCTGCGCTCGACCGAGCACACGCCACCTACGCCGAGGAGCGCGATGCGCTGGTCCACAGCGATGTGGCGATCAAGCCGCGTGGTGGCGTCGCTGGAGTGGCCGGCGGCGTAAAATGTCTCCACGCGCACTTCGCGCACGCGGCGGCGGGCGGCGACAACCCCATCGGCGTCGAAGTCGCCGCGAAGATCGCACCTCTCGAATGCCAGCAGCCGTGCGTGGCGGACGTCGACGGCGAAGTTCGTCGTAACCCTGCATGGAGTGAACCGAAACAGGGCTAAGGGCCCATGCGTTGACGCCGCGCGCTCGATACCCAAAGCTCATCTTGTGCCTGAGGTGAACGATGATGCTGCAGACGACGTCGTCCACGACTTTGGGTACCCCTCCGCGCCTGAGCCAGAGCTTGGCGGGATCATGTCACGGATCACGTGGTTCATCCTCGGCGCCCTTCCCCTCGCGGTCATCGCGACGGCGACGACGCTCATCCCTTCATCCGCTGGGCACGGCACACACATGCAACTCGGCCTGCCGCCGTGTGGCTTCTTGGTCTCGACGGGGCTCCCGTGCCCAGGCTGTGGTCTGACAACGAGCTTCAGTCATATGGTGCGCTTTGACTGGGCCGGCGCAGCCTCCGCAAATGCGTTTGGCGTAGCGCTCTTCCTCGTTTCGTTCTTCACGATTCCCGTGTCGTTCTACGCCATGTGGAAAGGCCTCCCGGTCATCGCCACGATGGAGAAGCTGCAGTTCGAGAAGATCGTGGTGGCCTTGGCCATCAGCAGCTCCATTGTTTGGTGCGTTCGAATCGCCACGATCCTCCTTTAGGAGGGGATTCGTGCGAATCGGCACTTTGCGTCGCCTCGACCTTCACGTAGCGTGGAGACATGGCGAAGGTCCCACCCTACGGAATGCCCCGCGAAGAGATGAAGGCGGAGCTCGATCGGCTTCGCCATCCGTTCCGCGTCGTGGTCGATCGCGCCAAGAACCCATTCAACATCGGCGCCATCGTTCGCACCGCTCACTCCTTCTTGGTCAAAGAGATCATTCTCATCGGCACCGAGCCTTGGTACGAGCGCGCGGCGATGGGCATGATCCGCTACGAGCACATCCGCGAAATCCCAACGTCCGAAGATTTTGTCGCCCTCGCCGCCGACGAAGGCTGGCCGATCCTCGCGTTTGAAAAAGACAACGCCGCGGTCGGAGTGTGGGATGTGGATATGCCGGACAACGCGGCCCTCGTCTTTGGCAATGAGGACAATGGCTGCGCGCCATGCATCCTCGAGGCCGCCACAAGCGTCGTCGGTATCCCTATGTTCGGCATCAACCACAGCTACCCCATCGCCATCGCCGCCGGCATGGGCATGGCCGAGTGGGCGCGCCGCCGCTACCAACACGGACGAAGCGTTGTCCCCTCGAAGGATTGACGCGACTTCGGCGACTGCTAAATATACCTCGATATGAGGCGTTCAAAATGAATCAGACGAAACGTTCGAGGAGCGCGACCACGGGCTGGCTGCTCACCCTTGCGGGCATCGTCGCCGCCGGGACCCTTGCCTATAACGTCCTCGCCACGGACTACCGGCGCACGCGTCTACTTTCCCTGATCCAGGGAGACGCCGGCGTCGACGGCATCGGCGTTCAGTCCTGGCTGCTCATCGGCTCGCCCCTGCTCATCGTCGGCCTTGGTGTCGCGTTGATCGCGGCGTCCAGTGAACGTTCGGTCGCGCGCTAGACGCATCACTTCACATCCCTAAGCGTCCGCACAGGAGACCGCTCAGTGGCGAAACGGGCTGGGGTTGCGCGCGAGGCCTCTTTCCGCGAGTCGCTCGGCTTCGGCGCGGCTCTCGTGCGCCCCTGCGTGATCTCCGAGCCGGTCGCTGCAGGCGGCATGCGCCTCCCAGATGTAGACAGACTCCGGAGAGCGCCCCAACGCCTCATTGAGGTCGCGGAGCGCCGCCGCGTCGTGGCCGAGCGCCGCTCGGGCTGAACCTCGCGCGAAGTAGGAGACGCCCACTTGGGGTGCGTCCCTCACCATTCGCTCTCCATCCGCTAGCGCGCCCCTCGGACGGCCCACGGCGATTCGCGCCAACGCGCGCCCGCGATAAAACTGCGTGTTGCTTGGTT
>JBLHKB010000571.1:0-4507 GCA_047619315.1 Polyangiales bacterium | reverse complement strand
TAGCGCGAGCGCCTGATGAACGATTCGCGACGGCGGAGGACATGTCGGAGGCGCTCCGCGTCGCCGGCGCGCGAGCGACGACGGAGCAGATCCAGTCCCTCGTGGAAGCGGCCGCGGGGCCGTCGATTCGGCGGCTGGTGGACCAGATTCGCCAGGGCGTGACGAGCTCTTCGGGCCGGGCTGATACGCTCGTAACGGACTCGGCGCCGGTGCCCGTGGCTAGGCACACGTTGGCGCCGGGGATGAGGGCGGCGCTCGCCGGCGCGCCGGCGCTTCTCGCACCGGGTTCGAACGCCGGAGCAACGTCTCGAACGCGTTCGAAGGAAATGCGGGCGTTCAACGCCGACGCGATCACACGCGCTGGAAGAGCCGGCGCGGCGAGCGCAGTGCCCGTGCCGGTGACCGTGCCCGCAGCAGGACAGCCCGCGAATTACGAGCCGTCGACCTCGCCCGCGCTCGGCGGCGCTAGAGACGCCACCGTGCGGCCATATGGTGAGCCTCGGCGGAATCTGTGGATGGTGGCTGCGGCGGCCATGGGAGTATTCTTTGCGGTCGTTTTGGGCGTGGGACTCGCCCTCATGGGACCGGAGGCGGGGCCCGAAGTGGCGCGCGCCGAGGCCGTCGCCGGCGGCAGCACCGTCGTAGGCGGGGCGCCGCCAGTCGTTGCGCCAGTCGTTGCGCCGGTCGTTGCGCCAGTCGTTGCGCCAGTCGTTGCGCCAGTCGTTGCGCCAGTCGTTGCGCCCGCGTCGGCCGAAGCGGCGTCTCCCGAGGCTGCGTCTCCAGAAACCGCTTCGGCCGAAGCCGCTTCGGCCGAAGCCGCGTCACTTGAGGCTGCGTCTCCAGAAACCGCGTCGGCGGAGGCCGCGCTGCCTTTACGTCGCGCTCGCGCTGCGGCGGATCGCGAACCAAGGTCGGTCCACCAAGACGAGTCTTCGTCGCGTCCGGGGAGAGCAGAGCCGAACGTCCAGCCCCGAGACGACCCGCCGCGTGGGCGGCTCACCGGTCCGAACTCCGTGGCGATCAATACCGGAGCGCCTGCTTCGATGCGGAGAGCGAGTGGACCAGATTTCTCACCCTGCGCCGGTTCCCTCCCGCTCCGCCGGAACGGATCGGTTCATGGGCGAACGTCGCGGCCCAACCGCTACCAAAACGGATGCAATGGACGGACGACTGGCTTCGAGCAGGTGTATCGGGTAGTGCTCGACATCCACGAACGGATCGTCATTACGGCGAACTCCCCCTCTCCGGTGCATGTCTACATGCGCGGTCAGTGCGGGGGAGACCTGAGCACCCCAACGAACCTCTGCGGCGACTTCCTTCAGTTCACGGCGTTCCGGCAAGGGATCTACTACCTCGTCGTCGACTCCATGAGCGACCGGCCTGTGTCGTTCTCGCTGCAGGTGGAGTGAGCGCGAAGACCGCGTTTGGCGAGCGAGAAGTGACGAGGTCGGCGGGCTCGATGAGCTGCCGAGTTCCTGGATCGTCGGCGTTCGGCGACTGACGATAGACGCACAGGAAGGGCAGCTGGCGGTCGATGTGCAAACGTCCATTGCCTGGCAACGTTCGGCGCACGGGTTCGTTGCGCGTAAGCTGTGCGCAGAACTTTGAGATCGACTCGGGCGAGACCGCGGCGTCTGCGTGGCTCGCCGGTGGTTCGCCGCGTTTCGGGGTTTGTTGTTTCATTTCGCGGACACTCTAAACGGCTTCGGCGGAAGGGCCGGATGTGGGGGACGTTGGCTTTCGGAAAGCGGCCTTCACGAAGCCATGGCGCTTCATCACCGTGTACAATGACTTGGGGTTCACTCCAGCGGCGCTGGCGGTTTCCTTGAGGTTCCCGCCGCTGAGGGTGAGCTGTTCTTTGTAGTAGATGCGCTCGCAGGCTTCGAGAGTCGCGTCCCGAACTTCTTTCCATTCTCTTTTTCGCCAAGCGGGCGTCGATAGAGCGGAGAGCAGCGCGGACGGCGTAGTGAGCACGGCGCGACCGGGGACGATGGTTCTTGGCAGGTCGTCCAGTGTGATCTCGTCACCTTCCGCCAAGAGGACAGAGCGTTCGACGACGTTGATCAGCTCTCGCACGTTTCCCGGCCACGTGTAGTTTTGAAGGGCGTTGAGAGCTTCCTCGGAGAAGCCGGTTACGCGCGCCTTCAACCGCATGCGAAAGTCGATGAAGAACTTCTCGAGCAATCTCGTGAGGTCTTCGGGCCGTTCTCGCAGCGGGGGGACCTCGAGGGTGACGACGCCAAGCCGGTAGTAGAGGTCTTCGCGGAAGCGGTCCGCTGCAATCTCGTCGAGGAGGCGACGATTCGTCGCGGCGATGACTCGAACGTCGATGGCGACGGATGTCTCGCTGCCCAGACGACTGATCTTCCGTTCTTGAAGAACCCGCAGCAACTTCACCTGGAGATGGCGGGGGAGGTCTCCGATCTCGTCGAGGAGCAGTGTGCCACCGTGCGCAAGTTCGAAGCACCCACGCCGGGCGCCCACCGCTCCTGTAAACGCGCCCTTCGTGTGACCGAATAATTCGGCCTCGAGGAGGTTCTCCGGCACCGCCGCCAACGTCACTGGAACGAAGGGTCCAGAAGCCCTCTCGCTGGCTCCATGGAGTGCGCGAGCCAACCATTCTTTGCCGACGCCGGTCTCGCCTTCGATGAGCACGGAACTATCCGAGCGAGCCACGCGTCTCGCGATGCGGGTGAAGGTCTTCATCGAAGCGCTCGACGATGCGAAGTCGTCGAACGTTGGACGACTCACCTCCAGGTCGCGTTGGATTCGGTCGTTGGCGACCCGCTGCTGCCGACGAACGAAGGCTTCAAAGACGTCGCGCAGCAGCTCATCGCTCAAGTTCTTATTGACCACAGCAGTGCACCCAGCCACCAGCAGCCGCACTCGCACTTCGGCGTCCTCCTGGTCCCACACGACGATGGTCTCCGGATTCCCTGGCAACGCTCGAATGGTCTCGATGGTGTTCTGGATGGGCTCCTCAAGGGCGGCGCGGCTGATCACCACGAGGTCCGCCGGGAAGGCGTTCAGACGATCCCAGAGGATCGCACGCGTCGGCGCCATTGCGAGCGCGGCGTCGAGGGGGCCGAGGAGTCGCTCAAGCCGTTGCTCCAGATCGGAGTCGTTAACGACGACGAGAATACGGATGAGCATGAGAGATGCTAGCCGAGTGAGTCGCGGCGGAAAAGCCAGATCGGGTACAAAGACCTGGTTTTTGTAGCGCCCACTTATGATTGAAAGACCGTCGTCGCGGTTGGTTTTGTCAGGTAATTGTCGAACCGGGCGGCGGATAATCGGTACTGCAGCCAAAGCGATTCTGATTTCTTTTGAAACCGGGTATTAGAGCCCGGTTTTTGTGGAAACCGGTCATAAAACCGGGTGTTTGTGCGACTTTGCGAACACATGGGTTCGTTTCGTTAATCGAAATAACTCAATGATTCTGGTGGTGTAGCGGCATGGTGCTCGTCTTCGTGCTGGACGGTACACATCCTGCTTAGGAGAGGTGGAGCCCGCGTCAGAGCAACAGTCTGGACGACGGTGGCACCGAGCTATCGCCGTCCGAAGCCACGATCAGTCCGCCGAGCGTCGGCGGAGCGGCTGACCCGGTCGTGCGTACAAAAAGCAGCAAGGAATGAGAACCCGCCATGGCACCGATGAACCAGAAGCAGATGCTTCGAAGAGCTCTCGAGCTACTTCACGAACAGCTGGCACTCGAGGAGGACGCCGACGAATCAGAGTTGGCCACAGTGCTGCCGCACGACTCGGCGGAGGCGGCGCACTTGGTGGCGCGCATGGGCATTACCCTCGCCGAGTACAGAAGCCGGCATGGGCGGCTTGTCGCCATTGAAGAAGCTCTCGAGCGTATTGAGAGCGGCACGTATGGGATATGCACGGAGTGCGATAAGCGCATCCCCAAGGAGCGTTTGAAAGTGATTCCTCAGGCGCGCTACTGCACTCGATGCCAATCCGAAATGGAGCAAGAGGGTTGAGCGCACGGAGCGATCAACTCGCGCACTGGGACGTTTTCTTGGAGGCGAAGGAATGACAGTGCCGAACCTCTTTGCCGTGTCTCTTTTGAAGTTCACGATGCTCCGCGAGATCCCAGGCGCCCGGGTTCCGGACGACTTCAGGGCGCTCCTCGACGCGATGGAGTACGGCGACACGACGGACCTCAGCGATGAAGAGCTGCGCGAGGTTTGTGTGATGGCCTTGCAGGACCGTGAACCAGAGGCGGCGGCGGCGCTTGTGCTGCAGCGCGACCTCGGTGACTTTCTGCGGGAGGGGCAGATTCGCAACCTGTCCGCTGAGATGCAGGATGAGAAGCTGTGGGAAGAGTACGCGGACATGTCGCTGCACGAGCGCTTGTTCAATAGTGGGAGCTTGCTCTTCGCGGCGCTTCCTCAGTTCTTTCCAGAGCCCGATGCTGTTCGTGTGACCTTTGAGATCACGGCGCAAAACGAGCCCGCAAAGAGGCTCGTCGATGCTCCCCTCAGCGAATCGTTCCTCA
>JBLHKB010000570.1:0-4509 GCA_047619315.1 Polyangiales bacterium | reverse complement strand
CGAGCGCGCTCATCAAGGCAGCGTTCGATGCTGGAAGCCAAGACAACATCACGTGCGTCGTGGTTCAGGTTCCACCGAGCAAGTCGAACGCGGCATAGCGAGCAGCGGTGCGCGAGACGGCGGTCCGCAAGGAAGAGAAAGAGCCGCCCCTCCTGTCCAGCCAGCCCTCGAGCTCGCCGTGGCCAGCAACAAGGTCGTGTACTCCACCGTCGGGGACCGATGTGGAATCGAGGTCCAAGCATCGCAGCCCAGGGAGGCCGAAAGGTCGGCGAGGCCAGCGCCGGACATTCGTGGCTTCACGCGTTTACGCGACTACTCAGTGGGCCCAAAATTTCCACGCGGCTGACCCTCGAGCAGCTTGTTCATCAAACGCGACAGCTGCTTGGCCTCGGCGGACGTCAACGAACCCATGTTGGCCGCCGCGCTTTTTGAGAGTGCCGGCTGTTCACGAGCCACCAGGGCGACGCCAGCGCGTGTCGGTGTCACGGAGCTCGCGCGTCCCCGCTTCTCGACGTTCACCAGCCCGAGGCCTGCCAAACGCTTGGTGATGGTGTGAGCTCGCTGACGCGTGACACCTTGAAATGTCCCCCAGTCGGTCTGGGTCAGTCCTTCCGGAAAGCCCGTCAGAATCGCTAGTGCGATGAACTCGCTAACGCTGGTGTCCAATGGTTGAAGCGCTTCGCTGGCCACCCCCAGAAACACGGAATAGGCGTGGCCGATTTGGTCGGTGAGCGACCAAGCAAGGTCAGGATGAATGGGCAAGCGCGAGTTCCTCGTAGAAGCTCCGCAGGCTTTCGCTTCCGGTGGCTGGTGCGACTGTGTTGAGAGTGGCGCCCTTTGCAATGAAGCTGCCCACATCGAAGGCGCGACGGTTGAACACGCGCACCAACGGCAGCAGCAACGAAGGCAACCAGGTGGGAAGGTGCGTCACCTGCGGCTTCCTGTCCAACGCCTCAAAAGCCACCTGCGCGATGGCATTCCACGTCATGGTGTCCGGCCCGCCCACCGAAACCTCAGCGACGTCGCCGAGCATCGCCTCAGCACAAGCGCTCGCCAAGTCGGCCCCGTGGATCGGGTTCGCTTCTGTGCTGCCGTCCCCGAGCAACCAGACGCGGCCTTTAGCAGCCATCTCGAACACCTCCTTCATGTCGCAGAAGAAGCCAGTCGCGCGCACCACCGAGCTAAAAATGGGTGCCGCCTGCAGTTCTGCGATGAAGCGCTCCCGAGACGCCAGGATGGACAAGCCTGAGAACGCGGCGGGGTTGACCGCGGAGATGACGCCAAATTGTTGGACACCAGCGAGCAGCGCCTCATCAAGAAGCTGCTTGTTGGCTGTGTACTCCACGTCTTCGTACGTGACCTTGTCGGTCTGGCGGGTGATGCCCAACGCCGAAAACACCGCATCGGCGCCGTCACAGACACCTCTTAGGCTGCCCGCTTGAGTGACCTCGGCTTCCACCACCTCGTCGGCCCCCTCCACCGTTTTGCCAGGCCTCACGATGGCGCGCACAGCGATGCCACGGCGGGTGAACTCTGAAACCAGATACCGTCCGAGGTAACCGGTTGCTCCTGCGACTACGACACGCTTCATGAGGCCTCCATTGTCAGTGAAGTTGACATATAAGCCTCAAAGTCGGAACGTCAACATGATTGACGTTTAATGAGCACTACTGAGTGGTGTGGAGCGCACTGTGACGTGCGACGTCTATGGTGTGTGGTCCGGCGGAGTCCACCGAGTTGGGTCCGCTCCCTGCCAAGGCCGGCCCGAACTGTTCCCACGAGTCCATGGCGTCATCTTCCGTCCATGCCGGCGCGTCGCTCGCGCAAGCGCGGACCTCGGCAGCGAGTTCGCGTGCACTTTGCGGTCGATCGCTCGGATTCTTGCCGAGACAGCGCATCACGATCGCGGCGAGCGCCAGCGGTGTTCTCGACGCTGTTGCCGAGAGTGTGTGGGGTTAGTCCCACACATGGGAGCTTTGGTTGACCAGGACCACCATCTCGCCAACATCGCCGGCTCCGGGAGCGACGAGATGAGCGCGCCTGTTGGCGACGGCGCGTCACGCGACGCTTGCGAAAGCGGTACGGCGGATAGAGCAAGACGTCTCTCGCCGGTGCGTCAGTCGACCCGCAGCATCAGCACCTTAGACGCACGCTGTGAGTTGTAAGCGCCACGCGATGCCGGCAGCGCCTCGGGGTCGCACGCTTCGAAGCCCTGCTCCACGAACCAGTGGGCAGACTGTGTGGTCAACACAAAGAGGCGTTTCAATCCACACTCACGGGCCCGCTGCACGACGGCGGCGACCATCGTCCGCCCGTGACCACCCGCTCGGTGATCTTCACTGACGGCAAGGCACTCCAGCTCTCCGCTGCCGTCTTCGAACTCCCGCAAGGCGGCGCAGGCGAGTATATTCTCGTCTCTCGCGATGACCAAAAACCCTTCCAGGTCACGTTCGAGAACTTGTCGCGGACGGTTCACCAGCTGACCGGCGACGGCGAGGGGCTCGAGGAGCGCAAGCAAACCCGGTACGTCGCCGGCCCTGGCCCGACGAACAGCCTCCGTCGGCGCAGAGGCGATGAGCGTGCCGACTCCTTTTCGCGTGAAGAGCTCGCGCAAGAGCGCTCCGTCCAGTGTGCGCTGGATCAAATGAGCGCGCTCTACGCCAAGGGAGACCGCTTGAACGCTCGCATCGAGATGCTGGCGCAGATCGCCTTTGGCGGGCCAGCTGCGGGCGCCTTCGATGCTGAGCTCACTCTCGCCCGGCGTCTCTCCTTCGACGAGGGCGATGAGCTTGTCCGCGCCGAGCGCCGCCGCCGCGCGGGACGCCAAATCCGGAGTGCTCAGATTAAACGCTTCACCAGTCAGCGAATAGCCCAGCGGCGTAAGAATCACGATGGCCTCGTCGTCGAGGCGTTGTCGAATGGCCTCGGCGTCAATGCGGCGAACATGACCGGTGCTGCCGTAGTCGACGCCCCCGAGGACCCCGACGGGGCGCGCCGTCACAAAGTTACCGCTGGCGACGCGGACCCGAGCTCCGGCCATGGGCGAACCCGGTAGCGCCATCGTCAATAGGCGCTCGAGCTCAACACGGTTTTCACCAGCGGCTTCTTTGGCGGCGATGAGCGCCGGTGCGTCGGTGATTCGTAGGCCCTCATGGATGCGGGCGGTCAGGTTTCGTTCGGCGAGGCGCGATTCGATCTGAGGCCGCGAGCCCGCCACCAAGACCAGGCGAATGCCCAAGCTGTGCAGAAGCGCGACATCGTGGACGAGGTCTGGAAGGCGCGGCGAACGCATCGCTTCGCCACCGAATACGATGACGAAGGTCCGTCCACGGTGCGCGCGTATGTAGGGCGCCGCGTGGCGGAACCAGAACGCGAAGTCCGCGGCGTGATCTTGAATGCTCATCCGGCCTCCACGCAGAAGCGCTGAATTGCCGCGGCGTAGAGCGCGCTCGCGGCCTCCAACCCTGCGAGGGTGACAAACTCGTTCGGCTGATGTGCGACGTCGATGTCACCGGCGCCGCAGACGACAGTCTCCATGCCCAGCTCTTGGAGGAAGGGCGCTTCGGTGCAGAACATCACGGCTTTCGAAGCCTGACCCGTGAGCTCTTCAAGCACGCGCACCGTCGATGCCTCCGCGGACGTTTCGAAAGGCGGCACCGCTTTCGCGAGGGTCTCGAACTCGATCCCTAGCTCCGACTCACCACCGTGCAGCGCGGAGATAGCGCCTTTGATACGTGCGTGAAGCTCCTCCCGCGTCGCGGCGGCGTCCATGCTCGGCAAAAGTCGAACATCGAAACTCAGGTAACAGCTACTGCAGATTCGGTTGGGGCTGTCGCCTCCTTCAATGCGACCCAAGTTGAGCGTCGGCTCCGGGACCGCGAACTGTTCGTTGCGCTGGCTCCGCATCTCCTGGCGCACCTCGGTGAGCGTTCGCAGCACTTCCGTCATTCCGTTGAGCGCACTCACCCCGAGAGACGGGTCGCTGGAGTGACCGCTGCGCCCAATAAGGCGCACGGCTTCCATGAGAATGCCCTTGTGCATTCGTACAGGCGCTAGCCCCGTCGGCTCGCCGATGATGGCGCGCGTCGCCGAAGGGAGCGTCGCCTCACGCAGAGCCCGGGCGCCGTCCATCGTGCTCTCTTCGTCCGCCGTCGCGATGAGCACCAGAGGCTCTTTGAGTCGCGCGGCGTCAAAGCTCTGCGCCGCGTGAAGAGCCGCCGCGAAGAAGCCCTTCATGTCGGCAGAGCCGAGGCCGTAGAGCCGCCCTTCTCGCTCCGTCAGCGTGAACGGGTCACTCTCCCAGCGCGCCTCGTCGAAGGGGACCGTGTCCGTGTGCCCGCTCAGCACAAGCCCCCCTGGACCGTCACCGAGGACAGCGATGAGGTTGCGCTTGTTGCCAGGGAGTTCCTGAAGCGTCACGCGAAACCCGAGGGACTCGCAGTACTCCGCGAGGTGATCGATGACCCCTCGATTGCTCTGATCGAAACGAGCGTCGGGAGAACTCACGGA